>JBILYK010000080.1:0-15856 GCA_044377735.1 Paracoccaceae bacterium
TCGACCTCATCCACCATCAGGCGGAAAAGCTTGTGACGCTCAAACATCTCGGCCAAGAGCCGGTCTGCTGCCGCGCCCCTCACTTGGCGAAAGGCGGCAATCGCGCTGCCAAAGCCATACCAGCCGGTGATCATGTGGCGGTTTTGCGACCAGGCGAAAACCCATGGGATGGCCCGCAGATCAGCCAGCGACCGCGCGCCAAAGCGCCGGGCAGGGCGCGAGCCCATTTTCAGCATCGCCAGTTCTTCGACTGGGCTGGCCTGCTGGAAATAGTCGATAAAGCCCGGACGCGAGATCAAGTTGACATAGGCGGTCTGCGACAGACCGGCCAAAGCTTCGAGCGCGTCGTTGCTTTCGGGGTCAGCCACCGGCTGCACCCGCGTTGGCATATGACCCAAGACCGAGGAGGCCAGAAGCTCTAGCTGGTTCAGCGCCGTACCACGGTTGGCGTATTTTGACGACACCACCTCGCCCTGTTCGGTGATGCGCAGGCGGCCTTGCACGGTGCCCATGGGTTGGGCGGCAATGGCGCGGCCTGTGGGCGCACCGCCGCGGCTGACCGATCCACCGCGCCCGTGAAAGAACACCGGGCGCAGCCTGTGCTTGCCAAGGCTGGCGGTCAGACGCCGCTGGGCCTTGTCCAACTCATAGGTAGAACAAAGGAATCCGCCGTCCTTGTTGCTGTCGGAATAGCCGAGCATCACTTCGACCGTGGCATCGCGGCTGCGCAGGCTGCGCTGTGCCAAGGGCACGGCCAGAACGGCATCAAAGACGGCAGGTGCGTTGCGCAGATCTTCGATGGTTTCAAACAGCGGCACCACGCGCAGATCGAGCTTCTCCGCGCCAAAGCCGGCATGGCGGGCCAGCAGATAAACGGCCAGCACATCCTCGGCCGAGCGGGTCATGGACAGGATGAAGGGGCCAATCGCTTCGGGATCGTCTGAGAGGTGCGCGTCGTGCATCAAGGTGAGCAGATCAAGCAGTTCGCACGCCTCGGGACCAAGGCGGCTGCGGTTGACCTGCACCAGATCCGACCGACCCAACTCGTCGCGCAGGCGGCGCGCCCAATCGGCGCTGCCTTGTGCGGGCACCGGGCCTGTCAGGGCCCAAACCTCGGACAGAACCGCGGTGACAACGGTTGAGTTTTGCCGAACATCCAGTGTTGTGGTGCGAAAGCCAAAGGTTTCGGCCCGAAAGCGCAGCGGCGCGATAAAGCGGGTGGCCAGCCGATGGGCATCGATCGCCTCAAGCCCTGCCTCGATGCTGCGCAGATCGGCGATGAAATGGCTGACCGTGGGGTAGCCTGCGCCGGCTGTCTGCTCTTGCATCGCACGCAACTGGGCGCCGATGGCTGTCAGGGCTTGACGGAACACCTCGCCGGGGTTGCGCGAGGCCAGCCGTTTGGCATCGGGGCTGCGCTCGAGAATGGCGCGGATTGGCGCTTCGACCTTGGGCGGCAGGGCCACGATCCGCGAGGTGATAGAGATACGGGCGGCGGCGGTGGCGATGTCTTCTTGGTAGCGGGCCAGAATGCTGCGCCGGGCGCGGGCGAGCGCATCGCGCGTCACTTCGGCGGTGACATTGGGGTTGCCGTCGCGGTCGCCGCCGATCCAGGAATGAAAGCGCACGCAGGGCGTGATGTCGAGCCCTGGCCCAAAGCGCGCTTCGGTTGCGGTGCTGAAACGGTCAAAAAGCTGCGGCACGGCATCATAAAGCGCGTCGCGAAAGAACTGCAGGCCCCATTCGATTTCATCGCGCAGGCTGGGCCGTTCCATCCGCAATTCGCCGGTCATCCACAGAAGATCGATCTCGGCTTCGATATCTTGCAAAATCTCGTCGCGTTCGCGCGGCGTCCAGCGTTGGGTTTCCAGCGAGACGAGGTGGCGATAGATGCGGCGATGGATTTCCAGAACCGTGACGCGCTTGGCCTCGGTCGGGTGGGCGGTGATGGTCGGGCCAACGGACAGATGGCGCGCTAACGCGGCAAAGTCTTCGGCGGTCATCTTTGGGTCAAGCGTGGTCAGCGCCTTGGCAAAGCTGCCCTCGACCGCCTCGGGGCCTTGGGCGGCCTCGACCATACGGCGGCCGCGCATGGCGGTGTTTTCGTCGATAATCCGGGTCAGTTGGAACCAGATGTTCACCGCCTGCAGGCAGGGGATGGCGGTCTCGTCACTGGGCAGATCGGACCCGGTCGCAAGTACCGTTTCCAGAACATGCGGCGCGCGGCGTTCGATGACCCGGTGCCACAGGCGGCGCATCTCATCGCGCAAGCCCGCTGCCTGATCTTCGGGGCCATCCGGGGTGTGCTTGGCGACGGCAACCATGGCTTATGCCACCCGGTCGCGCGGCTGGCGACCCTCAAAGAAATCGGACAGGTTTTCCAGCACACGAAAGCCCATTGCCTCACGCGTTTCGCGGGTGGCCGAGCCGAGATGCGGCAAGAGAACGAGGTTGTCGGAGTCCAAAAGCTCACGTGGGATCTTTGGTTCGCGTTCGAACACATCCAGCCCCGCGCCGCCAATCGTGCCGAACCACAGCGCTTGGGCCAGCGCGTGTTCGTCAACGACTTCGCCGCGTGCGGTGTTGATGAGGAAGGCACCGGGACGCATCAGATCCAGCCGACGGCTGTTGATGAGGTGACGGTTGGCGGCACCGCCGGGGCAGTGCAACGAGACGAAATCGCATTCGGGCAGCAGGTCTTCGATGGTCGGAACCTGCACTGCATTGTAGCGCGCCAGCACTTCGGCCGGGACGGCAGAGCGGTTTTGCACGAGGATCTTCATGCCAAAGCCGAAATGCGCACGCTGCGCCATGGCTTGGCCAATGCGGCCAAAGCCGATGATGCCAAGCGTGGCGCCGGACACCTTGGTGCCGATCATGTGGGTCGGGCGCCAGCCGGTCCAGCGGCCATCGCGCAATTCGCGTTCGCCTTCACCGGCGCGGCGGGCGACCATGAGCATCAAGGTCATCGCGATGTCGGCGGTGCATTCAGACAGAACGTCAGGCGTATTGGTTACCGCGATACCGCGGTCTTTGGCGGCGGCGGTGTCGATGTGGGCAAAGCCCACACCGTAGTTTGCCAAGATCCTTGTGCGCGGCGCTGCCCGGTCAAAGACAGCCGCAGGAAGGCGGTCCGTCACCGTTGGCAAGATCGCGTCATACTGGCCGAGGGCGGCGGAAAAATCCGCCTCGGTCAGCGGGGTGTCAGAGCTGTTCAGGCTGAGATCAAAGATCTGCGCCATCTTCTCTTCCACCGCCTGCGGCCAACGCCGCGTCACAAGGACTTTGGGTTTTGACATCATGGACCCCTTAGGCCGCGCGCTTTGCCATAACGCGTGCCACGGTCTCGCCGATGACCGAG
The DNA here is from genome assembly GCA_044377735.1 of Paracoccaceae bacterium. GTDB lineage: Bacteria > Pseudomonadota > Alphaproteobacteria > Rhodobacterales > Rhodobacteraceae > Tabrizicola_A. The sequence continues at coordinate 3,362 of JBILYK010000080.1, forward strand.
GGGTTCTCGGCCACGGTGACACCGGCTGCGGTCAGGATTTCCACCTTTTCCGAAGCGCTTTCGCCAAAGGCCGAGATGATCGCGCCCGCATGGCCCATGGTGCGGCCTTTGGGAGCTGTCAGACCGGCGATATAGGCGATGACCGGTTTGGTCATGTGGTCCTGAATATAGGCTGCAGCTTCGGCCTCTTGTGGGCCGCCGATTTCACCGATCATGCAGATGATGTGGGTGTCTGCGTCGGCCTCGAACCGCTCCAGCACGTCGCGGAAGGACGAGCCGTTGATTGGATCGCCGCCGATGCCAACCGAGGTGGAGACCCCGATGCCACGGTCTTTGAGCTGCTGTGCAGCCTCATAGCCCAAGGTGCCCGAGCGGCTGACGATGCCCACGTTGCCCGGCAGATAGATATGGGGCGGCATGATGCCCAAAAGTGCCTTGCCGGGGCTGATGGTGCCAGCGCAGTTCGGGCCGGTCAGAACCATGCGCCGCTCGCGGGTGTAGCGCATCATATAGCGCTTCACGCGGATCATGTCCTGTGCCGGGATGCCGTCGGTGATGCAGACGCAATAGCGAATGCCCGCATCGGCGGCTTCCATGATGCTGTCGGCCGCGAAGGGTGGGGGGACAAACACAAGGCTGGTGTCGGCGCCGGTGGCGGCAACGGCCTGCTTTACAGTGTCAAACACCGGGATGCCGAAGACGGTTTCGCCACCTTTACCGGGCACAACGCCGCCGACGACATTGGTGCCGTAGTCTTGCATTTCCTTTGTGTGGAACTGGGCCATACGGCCGGTGATGCCTTGCACGATGACACGGCTGGTGCGATCAAGAAAGATGCTCATCAGATGGCCCTCACGGTGGTGTTCTGCTTGCGGTCGTTCTTCCAGGCGACAACGGCACGTTCGGCCGCCTCCATCAGCGTATTGGCGCGGATGATCGGAAGACCGGATTTGGCGAGGATTTTCTGACCCTCTTCGACGTTGGTGCCCGCCAGGCGCACAATCACCGGCACGTTCACCGGGTTCGCGGTCAGGGCCTGCACGACGCCTTCGGCAACCCAGTCGCAACGGTTGATGCCAGCAAAGATGTTGACGAGAATGGCTTCGACATTCTCATCCGACATCACCAGACGAAACGCCTTGGCCACCCGCTCGGGTGTCGCGCCGCCGCCGATGTCGAGGAAGTTCGCAGGCTCGCCGCCAGCCAGTTTGATGGTGTCCATCGTGGCCATGGCAAGACCTGCACCGTTGACGATGCAGCCGATGTTGCCCGACAGGCCGATATAGGCCAGGCCGCGGTCAGCCGCGCGGCTTTCGCGCGGGTCTTCTTGCGACTTGTCGCGCAGTTCGGACACCTGAGGGTGACGGAAGAGCGCGTTGGTGTCGAAGGTCATCTTGGCATCAAGCGCCAGAATGCGGTTGTCGGCGGTGATGACCAGCGGGTTGATTTCCACCATCGTGGCATCCAGATCGCGGAAAGCGCGGTAGCAGCCCTGCAGCGTGCGCACCATTTGCTGGGTGAGCGCTGCGGGAATGCCAAGCGCATAGGCGATCTCGCGGGCTTGGAACTCTTGCAAGCCTGCGGCGGGCTCCACCGTCGAGCGGACGATCGAGTCGGGTCTTTGTTCGGAGATCTCTTCGATCTCCATGCCGCCTTCGGAGGAGGCGACGATCATGATACGCTGGGTCGAGCGATCCAGCACGAAGCCCAGATAGATCTCGCGGTTAAAATCAACCGCGGCTTCGACATAGACGCGGTAGATACCCTTGCCTTCGGCGCCGGTCTGATGCGTCACCAGTTTGCGGCCGAACATGTCGTTCGTCGCATCCTGAATTTCATGCTCAGAATTGCACAGCTTGACGCCGCCGGCTTTGCCACGGCCACCGGCGTGGACCTGGGCCTTGACAATCCAGCGGTTGCCGCCAAGTTCACGGGCGCGGTAGGCCGCCTGTTCGGGGCTGTAGGCCAGCCCGCCCGGTGGCACGTTGACGCCGAACTTCGCCAAAATCTCTTTGGCCTGATATTCGTGAATGTCCATTCTTTCCTCCCTCAGGCCGACGTTACTCGGCTGCCATTTCCGTCAGGTAATGCTGGTTCAGCGCCTCCCGCGCCGCGCCGACATCAGCCCCCGCACCCATTTCGTTCATCGCGGCGGCAAAGCGCTCGACGATGTCGGTGATGGCATTGCGGGAAAGTTGATTGAGAATACCGATGCGCACCTGCACCGGTTCCGACAGGGTCGGCCAAATGCCGAAGCCGCGGGCGCGGCAGGCCTGCACCAGATCCTTTTCGCGCCCAGCCAGCTTGCCGGGCAGGTTCAAGACCACAAGGCTGGTCATGTTCGAGGTGACATCGCAGCCAAGAGCGACGACGGCGGCGCGCAGGGCTGCTTCGTGATAGGCGTAGTCTGTGGCCTTTTGCGCCTTGCCGTGCTGCAGGTTGATGCGCAGCGCTTCGTGGAAGGCGGCGACGGCATAGCCCGAATGGGTGCGGTGATAGGTGCCAGCGGCGCTGTCCTTGCCGTCATGGATGGCCCAATGCCGAGCTTCCATCATCGGGTGGTTCACATAGCTGGACGAGCCATTGGCCTTCAGATGGGCGATGTAGCGGTCCGAAAAGCTGACCGGGGCATAGGTGAGCGGCAGGCTCAAGACGCCCTTTTGCGGGCAGGAAGCCCAGCCGACGATGCCCGGATAGTCATCAATGTCAAAGTTTTCGATCCCCAAGGATGAGACCGCATCAACCAGACCCATCACGCCATGACGCTCACAAGCGTCCGAGAAGGCGCGGATGTCGTTGATCCGGCCCGACCCGGTTTCCCAATGCGCCATCACCGCCCAGGTGGGCTTGTTGGCGGCAAGGGCGGTTTCGATCACGTCGCCCGTCACCGACTGGCCGTGCGGCACGGTTACCAGGGTTACATTGGCGGGCTTGGGGTCCAAGGAATTGGCGGCAAGGTCAGCGCGGCTGGCGGCTTTCATCCGGACGGTCAGCGCATCGATGCCGCTGAAAGTGCCGTTGACAAAGGTCACCACCGTGTCGCCCGGCAGAATGGCGCTGAACAGGCAGTCAAGCCCGCTCCAGCCCGTGCCCGCAACGCCGAAGGTATAGGTGTTTTTGGTGCCCCAGATCTTGCGCAGCATTTCTTTGCATTCGATCATCCCGCGCAGCACGTCGGCCTGCATGTGATCGGCAAGGCCGGCGTTGGCATAAGCTGCCAGAACGCGGGCATCGGTGTTGCCGGGGCCAGGCCCTGCGGCCAGAGTCTCGGGAATCTGCAGTTTTGACGGAATGCTGGTGTTGGTCACGGACGATCCTCCCTCGGATGGTTGCTGCAACAAATGCTGCTTTGACTTTGCGAACAACCTTCCTTAATCCTGCTTTTGGAAGTCCTTGTGGGTAGGAAATTTACCGCCCAAATAGGTAAGTGTGCGGGTGTATACCGTTTGTGACCAGTTCAAATGGGTAGGTTTGTGTCATGAACCGTGCAGAATCTGGGGTGTGCGATGCTGGAGATAAGGCCTGAACAGATCGATTTGGCGCTGGCCGAGGGCAACCCTCTGGTGCTGTCGGCATTGTCGGAAGTCTTTGAAAAAGATCGAAGATTCTCGCTTGTCGCGACATCGTCAACCGCTGAGGGCTTGCTTGGGGCGGTGATGCGGGTGCCGGTCAAGGTGGCGGTGATTGACTGGCACATCCCACAGCTGGGCGGCCAGAAGCTGGCCGAGGTGCTGCGCGATCAAGAGGGTGCGCCGCGGTTGGTGATCTACGCTGATGATTCGGCAGGGACCGAATCGCTTAAGGCTTTGGCGGCGGGGGCGGCCGGATTCGTGGATCGCAAGTCGCCGGTGGAGCGGCTTTTGGACACCTGCGTTGACGTGGCCGCCGGGAAAATGGTGTTCCCCTTCATCGACGTGCGCGGGTTACAATCGGACCCGATCCAGCAGCTGACGCGCCGCGAAAAGGCGCTTTTGGAGGCGCTTGCGAATGGCTTGGCCAACAAAGATCTGGCCCGCGAATTCGACATTTCGACGAACACGGTGAAGTACCACCTGTCGAACCTTTTTGAGAAACTTGGCGTCACCAGCCGCACACAAGCAGTTGCGTATTACTTCAAGTCGCGCTAGGCAGATTGCATGCCAGTGTATACTTTCGGGAAATTATTTTTCTTGACAGTATAGATTTTTGCGTCGCTTTCTGGCCGCGAATCCGGCAATCAGAAAGGCCAACGCATGAGCTTTCACGTCATCACCCAAGCCCCGGCGCGGCTGAACCGCAGCGAACTCGCCGTTCCCGGCAGCGCTCCGCAAATGTTTGAAAAAGCAGCACAATCTGATGCAGATGTGATCTTCCTTGACCTGGAAGATGCGGTCGCACCTGATGACAAAGCACAGGCGCGCAAGAACATCATCAAGGCCCTGAACGAGATGGATTGGGGCAAGAAAACCATGTCGGTCCGAATCAATGGACTCGACACCCACTACATGTACCGCGACGTGGTGGATGTGGTGGAACAGGCCGGCGAGCGCCTGGATCTGATCATGGTGCCGAAAGTTGGCACCGCCGCTGACGTCTATGCCGTGGACATGATGGTGACCCAGATTGAGGACGCCAAGGGCTACAAAAAGCGCATCGGATTTGAGCATATCATCGAGACAGCGCTGGGCATGCAAAACGTGTCCGACATCGCCGCCGCGTCGAAGCGCAATGAGAGCCTGCATTTTGGTGTGGCCGACTATGCGGCATCGACCCGTGCGCGCACCACGATCATCGGCGGCGTGAACCCCGATTACTCGGTGCTGACCGACAAGCTGGACGATGGCAGCCGTCAGGTGCATTGGGGCGACATGTGGCACTATGCGCTGGCGCGTATGGTGGTCGCTGCGCGTGCCAATGGCCTGCGCCCGGTGGATGGGCCGTTCGGTGATTTTTCGGACCCCGATGGCTATCGTGCCGCCGCCAAGCGCGCCGCGGTTCTGGGTTGTGAGGGCAAATGGGCCATTCACCCAAGCCAGATCGCGATGGCCAATGAGGTGATGAGCCCGTCTGAGGCCGAAGTGAACCGCGCACAGCGGATTCTTGCGGCGATGGAACAGGCCGCCGCAGAAGGCAAGGGTGCTGTGTCGCTGGATGGGCGTCTGATCGACTATGCGTCCATCCGTCAGGCCGAAGTTCTGGTGCAAAAGGCGCGCCAGATTTCGGCGGCCTAAGGCATGGCTGACCTGCGCGACCGGGCCCATGCTCTGTTTCAGACTGCCTGCACGGCGGCTGATCCCGGCATCGCCCTGTCGCGCGCCTTGAACGTTACCCCTTTGCCCCGCCCCGATAAGGGCGGGGTTTATCGAATTGTTTCTATTGGCAAAGCTGCGGTTCCGATGGCTGAGGCCATGATCGCCAAGGTTCAAGGCCAAGAGTTCTCTGCGCTGGTGGTGACAAACTATGAGAACGCCCGCGATGTTGCGGGTGCGGTCGTAATGGCCTCGGGCCATCCGGTGCCCGATGAGAACGGCGCCAAGGCGGCCTTGGCGGTTGAGGCGATGCTGGCAGGCACCACATCTGCCGACCGGGTGATTGCCCTGATCTCGGGCGGTGGATCGGCGCTGTTGCCGGCCCCGGTTGAGGGTGTGTCCTTGGCGGATAAGGCGCAGACCAGTCGGGTTCTCTTGGGCGCGGGCGTCGACATTTCCCAGTTGAATTTGGTGCGTCAGGCGCTGTCGCGCTTGAAGGGCGGGGGCCTCTTGCGCGCGGCGCATCCTGCGCCGGTGACGGGCTATATCCTGTCAGATGTGATCGGCGATGATCTGCGTGTGATCGCCTCGGGCCTGACGGTGGCTCCGGTGGGCAGCCGAGCGGATGCCCGCGCGCTGTTGCAGCACAAGGGGCTGTGGGCGAACCTGCCCGCATCCGTGCAAATGGCGCTGGAGCAGGACCGGGACGAGACGCCCTTGCCTCCCGCGCAAAACGTGCTGATCGGGTCGAACCGCAAGAGCCTTGAGGCGATGCAGGCCGAAGCGGGTGCGGACGCGCTGATTGTGTCGGACCGGTTGGAGGGCGATGTGGCCGAAGCTGCGGCGGAAATCCTGGCTGCGGCGAAAAGCGCGGGAGATCGCGCCTGCCTGATCTTTGGCGGCGAAACCACGGTTCGGCTGCAAGGCACGGGGCTGGGTGGCCGCAATCAGGAACTGGCGTTGCGTGTGGCCATGGGGATGCCCAAGCTTGGGCGTCCTTGGGTGTTTTTGTCCGGCGGCACTGATGGCCGTGACGGGCCGACCGATGCCGCCGGTGGTGTGGTGGATGCGGGCACTGTGGCGCGAATCATCGCGGCTGGGGGGGATCCGGCAGCACTTTTGGCCAACAACGACAGCCATCGCGCACTTTCCTTGGCCGGGAATCTGCTGGTCAGTGGGGCCACGGGCACCAATGTGGCCGATGTTCAGGTGCTGCTTGTGGGCGCTGCAGGCTAGGCGCTTCTCTTCTTGCAATCACGGGGGGATCGGCCTATACGCCGTTCAACAGCGGTTTCAGGGTCCAAACCTGAAGCTACCGAAAGACACGGCGGGCCTGTGGGCCCGTTTTTCATTTCTGGAACCTGAATGTCTGATCTTGTCGCCAAAACTGCCATGGACCGTCGCATCGCCGACATCATCCAGCCCGTCATCGAGGGGCTGGGGTTCGAGCTGGTGCGGATCCGTCTTATGGGGGGTGCGACGCGCATCTTGCAGATCATGGCCGATAAGCCCGAAGGCGGGATCGAGGTTGACCATTGTGGCGACATATCGACTGCCGTTTCGGCGGTGCTGGACGTGGAAGATCCGATTGAAGAAAACTACGTGCTGGAAGTGTCCTCACCCGGTATTGATCGCCCTCTGACCCGCCTCAAGGATTTCGAGATGTGGAAAGGCTGGGAAGCACGGGTGGAGACGACCGAGCTGATCGATGGCCGCCGCCGATTTAAAGGCACCCTTGGCGGTGTTGAAGGCGAGGAAGTGCTGATCGAGATCGACGAAGGCAAGGAAACTGTGACCATCGGGTTGCAGTTTGACTGGCTGTCAGACGCCAAGTTGATTCTGACGGACGAGCTGATCTCGGAAATGCTGCGCCAGAAAAAGGCCAGCGGCGTGATCGACGAATCGCAGTTTGACGAGATTGAAGAAACCGATGGGGACGACGACACCGACGTTCCCGAGACCCCCAAACACTAAGCCCCCAAACACCAAGCCCCTAAACTCTAGGCCGGGAGAAGACCCATGGCGATTACATCAGCCAACCAGCTTGAACTTCTGCAAACCGCTGAGGCGGTCGCGCGCGAGAAGATGATCGACGTCGAACTGGTGATTCAGGCTATGGAAGACAGCCTCGCCCGCGCGGCCAAGTCGCGCTATGGCGCGGAAATGGACATCCGGGTGAAGATCGACCGTAAGACCGGCCGCGCCACCTTTGCCCGCATCCGCACCGTGGTGGAAGATGAGGCGGTGGAAAACCATCATGCACAGCTGACGATGAAGCAGGCCAAATCCTATCTGGCCGATCCGCAGCTGGGCGATGAGGTAATTGACGAGGTTCCCCCGGTTGATCTGGGCCGCATCGCGGCACAATCGGCCAAGCAGGTGATCTTGCAAAAGGTCCGTGAGGCCGAGCGGGATCGTCAGTATGAGGAATTCCGTGACCGCAAGGGCACGATCATCAACGGTCAGGTCAAGCGCGAGGAGTACGGCAACGTCATCGTCGATATCGGCCGTGGCGAAGCTATCTTGCGCCGTAACGAAAAGATCGGCCGCGAGGCGTATCGCCCCGGCGACCGCATCCGCTGCTATATCAAGGACGTTCGTCGTGAACCGCGTGGCCCGCAGGTGTTCCTGTCGCGCACCGATCCGCAGTTCATGGCTGAACTGTTCAAGATGGAAGTGCCGGAAATCTATGATGGCATCATCGAGATCAAGGCCGTGGCCCGTGACCCGGGGAGCCGTGCGAAGATTGCTGTGATTTCCCATGACAACTCCATTGACCCGGTCGGCGCCTGCGTGGGTATGCGCGGCAGCCGTGTGCAAGCGGTGGTGAACGAATTGCAGGGCGAAAAGATCGACATCATTCCGTGGAATGGCGATCAGGCGACGTTCCTTGTGAACGCGCTGCAGCCCGCTGAAGTGTCGAAGGTTGTGATCGACGAAGAGGGCGGCAAGATCGAGGTTGTGGTGCCGGATGAGCAGTTGTCTCTGGCCATTGGCCGCCGTGGTCAGAACGTGCGTCTGGCCAGCCAGCTGACCGGCCTTGATATCGATATCATGACGGAATCGGATGAATCGACCCGCCGTCAGGCCGAGTTTGCCGAGCGTACAAAGCTGTTCATGGACACGCTGGATGTCGACGAGATGATGGCGCAGCTTCTGGTGTCGGAAGGCTTTACCAACCTGGAAGAAGTGGCTTACGTCGAATCGGATGAACTTCTGTCGATCGACGGGTTCGATGAAGGCACCGCCGGGGAATTGCAGGCCCGTGCCCGCGATTACCTGGAAGAGAAGGCCAAAAAGGCCCTGGAAGCCGCCCGCGCGATGGGTGTGGAAGAAAGCCTTGTGAACTTTGAAGGGCTGACTCCGCAAATGCTGGAGGCTTTGGCGCACGACGGAATTAAGACCTTGGAAGACTTTGCCACCTGCGCCGACTGGGAGTTGGCGGGCGGCTGGACCACCGAGAATGGCCAGCGCAAGAAGGACGAGGGCGTTTTGGAGAAGTTCGACGTCTCGTTGGAAGAGGCACAGACCATGGTCATGACTGCCCGTGTCATGTTGGGCTGGGTTGACCCGACTGCGATGGGAACCGCCGACGCAGGCGCAGCCACCGAGGAGGCCGAGGCCTGATCTCAGGCCTCGGAGGTAGCGCCCGTGACACGCGGCGGCCGGGAAAAAGATCAGGACGACCCCGAACGCAAGTGCATTGTGTCGGGGGAAAGCCAACCCAAGATGGGTCTGGTGCGGTTTTGCGTTGGGCCTGACAATTCGGTGGTGCCCGATATTGTGGGGCGCCTGCCGGGGCGGGGGATCTATGTGGCCGCAGACCGTGCGGCCATCACCAAGGCGGCGACCAAGGGGCTGTTTTCCCGTGCGGCGCGCCAATCGGTGACGGTACCGCCGGGGCTGGCCGATCTGGTGGAAAGCCTGTTGGTCCGCCGGGTGGTGGATCTCATCAGCATGTGCCGCAAGGCAAATGCGGCGGTGATGGGCTATGAAAAGGTGAAGGACTGGCTGCAGTCGGGCAAGGCACGGGTTTTGGTGCAGGCCTCAGACGGGTCAGAACGCGGCAAGACCAAGCTGCGCCCGCCCGAAGGCGAAGGCCGCTTCATCGGCCTGTTGACCGCTGGGGAATTGGGTTTGGCTTTCGGTCGTGAACGTGCGATACACGCTGCGCTTGGCGCTGGTGGACTCACGACGCGTGTTGTAGAGGAAGCGGCAAGGCTTTCCGGGTTGCGAATTGTGCAGCCGGATGAGCAGGACGGCGGCTCGACCGCCATGAAGGATATGTAGGACGCATGAGCGATACTGACGGCAAAAAACCCCTCGGCCTGGGTGGTGCACCTCGTTCCGGTTCGGTGAAGCAAAGCTTCTCCCACGGCCGGACGCATGCTGTGGTGGTTGAAACCAAGCGCAAGCGCGTTGTGGTGCCGACGCCGGGTAAGCCTGGTGGTGCCTCTGGCGCGGGTTCGACGGGTTCGCCCAATCTGGGCGATCCGTCCAAGCGCCCTGCTGGCATTTCCGATGCCGAGATGGAACGCCGGCTGACCGCCTTGCGGCAGGCCAAAGCGCGCGAGCAGGAAGACGCTGCCAAACGTGCCGAGGATGAGCGTGTTCGCGAAGAAGACCGCATGCGCCGCCGCGAAGAAATTGAGACCAAGGAACGCGAGGACCGCGCCCGCGAGGCCGCCCTGCGTGCCAAGGCCGAAGAAGAAGAACGCGCGCGCGTCGAAGCCGCCCTTGAGGCCTCGAACCGAGCGGAGCAGCGCAAGGCCGATATTCTGGGTACTCAGCGCCGCAAGCCCGCCGCTGCAGAACCGGCAGCACCCGCCCCCAATGCTGAGGCTGCTGCGCCGGCGCGCAACGCCCGCCCGGCCCCGGCTCCGGGGATGGATGAGCGCGGCCCTGCCAGCGCAAAGCCCGGTTTGCCCACTCCGCGCAAGACCGACCGCGAACGCGAAGATCGCGAGCGCAACGCCAAGGCCAAGGGCGACGAAGGTCGCCGGTCAGGCAAGCTGACCCTGTCTTCGGCACTGGATGGGGAAGGCGGGCGCACGCGCAGCCTTGCCGCCATGAAGCGCAAGCAGGACAAGGCCCGCGCAAAGGCTTTGGGTCTGGGCAACAAGCCAGAAAAACAGTTCCGCGATGTGCAGCTGCCTGAAACCATCGTGGTTAGCGAATTGGCCAACCGGATGGCAGAGCGCGCCGCCGATGTCGTCAAGTCGCTGATGAAGATGGGCCTGATGGTTACGATGAACCAAGCCATTGACGCCGATACGGCGGAACTGGTCATCGAAGAGTTTGGCCACAAGGCGGTTCGCGTGTCGGACGCCGACGTGGAACAGGCGATTGAAACCGTCATGGACGATGATGCCGATCTGCTGACCCGTCCCCCGATCGTGACGATCATGGGCCACGTTGACCACGGCAAGACCAGCCTTCTGGACGCGATTCGCAAGGCGAATGTTGTGTCGGGCGAAGCCGGGGGCATCACCCAGCACATTGGTGCCTATCAGGTGAAGACCGACAAGGGTCAGATCCTGACCTTCCTTGATACGCCCGGCCACGCCGCCTTTACCTCGATGCGCGCCCGCGGTGCGAATGTGACCGACATTGTCGTTCTGGTGGTTGCGGCTGACGATGCCGTGATGCCACAGACGATTGAGGCGATTGCCCACGCCAAGGCGGCCAAGGTGCCGTTGATCGTGGCAATCAACAAGATGGACAAGCACGGCGCGGATGCGACCAAGGTGCGCACCGATCTGTTGCAGCACGAGATCGTCGTCGAGGCGATGTCGGGCGATGTGCAGGACGTGGAAGTGTCGGCGAAAACCGGCCTGGGTCTGGAAAACCTTTTGGAAGCCATTGCCCTGCAGGCAGAGATTCTGGAACTGAAGGCCAACCCGAACCGTTCGGCCGCCGGTGCTGTGATCGAAGCCAAGCTGGATGTGGGCCGCGGCCCGGTTGCCACCGTTCTGGTGCAGAACGGCACACTGCGCAAAGGCGACATCTTTGTTGTGGGCGAGCAGTGGGGCAAGGTCCGTGCGCTGATCAACTCGAAGGGTGAAACGATTGCCGAGGCTGGGCCTTCGGTTCCGGTCGAAGTGCTGGGCCTGTCGGGCACGCCGTCGGCGGGTGATACGCTGAACGTCGTTGAAACCGAAGCTTCGGCGCGGGAAATTGCCGATTACCGGATCAAGGCCGCAAAAGACAAGCGTGCTGCGGCAGGCGCTGCGACCACGCTGGAACAGCTGATGGCGAAGGCCAAGGCTGACCAAGACGTGGCAGAGCTGCCGGTTCTGGTGAGAGCTGACGTGCAGGGGTCTGCCGAAGCAATCGTGCAAGCCTTGGAAAAGGTCGGCAACCAAGAGGTGCGCGTGCGCGTCTTGTCATCGGGCGTGGGCGCGATCACCGATACGGATGTGTCGCTGGCTGAAGCCAGCAAATGCCCAATCATCGGCTTTAACGTGCGTGCCAATGCCTCGGCCCGCAACTCGGCGCACCAAAAGGGTGTCGAGATCCGCTATTACTCGATCATCTATGATCTGGTGGATGACATCAAGAAAGCCGCATCTGGCCTCTTGAAGGCCGAGATCCGCGAAACCTTTATCGGCTATGCGCAGATCAAAGAAGTCTTCAAGGTTACCGGCGTTGGCATGGTGGCTGGCTGTCTGGTCACCGAAGGCGTGGCCCGCCGTTCGGCCGGGGTGCGTTTGCTGCGTGACAACGTGGTGATCCACGAAGGCACGCTCAAGACGCTCAAGCGCTTCAAGGATGAGGTCAAAGAGGTCATATCGGGTCAGGAATGCGGTATGGCGTTTGAACGCTATGAAGACATTCGCCAAGGGGACGTCATCGAAATCTTTGAGCGTGAAGAAGTTCAACGTACGCTGGCCTGACCCTTGCGCACCTGAAGGCGCAGATCGAACATAAGAAAATGGCCGGGCAATGTCCCGGCCATTTTCATGGCGTGAGGCAGGTCAGGCAGTGCGAATGACGGGAACGGGAACACCCATAAAGGTCTTGTCATCGACCTTGCCATGATCTGCCCGTCGGACATTTGCCAGACCATAAGCCCCTGAACAGAAACGCAGTTTCCGACAACAATCGTGCGAAGCATGTTCCAATTCCCAAATCAGCCTAGACCGTGTCTGACGTACATTAAGGCATAAGTCGCAGGGCGAAGGTCGTTTTGGCACTCGGTTGCGGTGAAAGCATCAAGCAAGGTTGCGACCTTTCACCATGAGGTTTCTACTGTGCGGTCATCGGG
>JBILYK010000027.1:0-36698 GCA_044377735.1 Paracoccaceae bacterium
TCCCTGAGAGTTGACCAATTTACTGACCAATAAATCCCCACTTGCTGTGAACCAGAGTGTTGTGCATATAATGAAAACAGTGTGTTAGCAGAAGAAAGATGCCTGTAGCAGGAACATAACACCGGCCTTGGGCACCAGCGCAGGTAATCGGCAGGGTGATATGATCCATGCCGGGCTTTGGCGCGTAATCTTTGAAAGGTACTGCGAATGATCCCAGTGACCGCCAAGGAGTCGCCGATGCAAATTGTTGCTCTTTATTTGTCTACCGCCACAATCTTTCTGGTGATCGATGCCATTATGCTGCGGCTGTACATGGCGCCGCTGTTTTCGCGCTATATCGGGCCGATGATGCTGGAAAACATTCGACTTGCCCCGGCTGCACTGTTCTACATGGCCTATGTGGCGGGGCTTTTGTATCTGGTGTCGGTGCCCGCGTTGAAGTCGGGGGCACCCTTGTTGATCCCGGCGGCGGTCTTGGGTTTCATGGCTTATGGCACGTTTGAGTTCACCAATTATGCCATCCTCAAGGGATGGAACCTGCGCATGGTGGTGACCGATGTGGCTTGGGGTACGGTCTTGACGGCGGTCTCAGCATGGGGTGGCGTGGCAGTGACCCGCGCAATTTTCAAGGTGTGATCCATGATCCTTTACGGCATTCCTACCTGTGACACCTGCAAAAAGGCGCATAAGGCGCTTGAGGTCGCAGGCCATGTGGTTGAATTTCGCGACATTCGCAAAAATCCGCTGACCGAGGCCGAGATTTCTGAGATTGTGGGCGAATTCGGGGATCGGGTGGTGAACAAACAGTCCACGACCTACCGCGGATTTTCGGATTTTCTTCGCGAATCTGAGCCGGAGGCGCAGATTGCAGCGCAGCCTACCGTGATGAAACGCCCGGTGATCCGGGCAGCGAAATGGTATCTTGGCTGGGACGCCGAAGTGCAGGCGGCGCTGCTCCAGGGCCACAAATAAACGGCCCCCGAGGGGGCCGTTCCTGAACTGTGTGATTGAGGCTCAGAGCAAGCGCAAGTCGCCAGCGGACTCTTTGCCGTCGCGGCCTGACTGCAGCTCATAGCCGATTTTCTGGTTTTCGTTCAGGCCCTTAAGGCCCGCACGCTCGACCGCAGAGATGTGAACGAACACGTCTTTGCCGCCGTTATCGGGGGCGATGAAGCCATAACCTTTGGTGCTGTTGAACCATTTCACGGTGCCGGTGGGCATTCCGCTCTCTCCTATCTCAACCCTCCCGAGGCGGTATTGCCGCGGGCCGTGCAAGCAGGTCTTCTTGGGCCTCGATAGGCGGTCAGAAAGTCTGTCGTCACTGACGAAAATCATGCCAAAGCTTTTTATAAAAGCAAGCAAGGAATACGTAAGGAACTTCTGCTGTTTCAAGGGCTGACCGCAGTTCGCAACATGCGCAGTGTTTTTGGGCATTACGGCGGGGGAAACTTGGGGTTGAGTCTGAGGTGCCCCGCCTTGCGGGTCTCGTGCCAGTTGATCGAGATCAGCCCAACACAGGCTGGAACCGCCGTGAGGCGGCCAGCCAGATGGCAGCCTGCAAGATCTGTTTGCCTGTGTGGTCTCCGGGCTCACCGTGCCGTATCGGTGGCACGCGGACCCACGCGCAGGTCCTGCAATGCCTTGGATGTGTAAGGTGTGCCGCCGCTAGTGCGCCGGCGGCAAGGCATCAAGCCCAAAGGTCGAAATCGCCTGATCGAAGTTGATCGTTGCAGTCTGTGTCTCGCCCAGACGACGAACTGAAACAGTGCGCTCCTCAACTTCTTTCATGCCGATGGCCAGGATCACGGGAACTTTGCCAACCGAGTGTTCGCGGACCTTGTAGTTGATCTTTTCATTGCGCGTGTCGGCCTCGGCGCGGACGCCCGCCTTTTTCAGCGCATTGACCACTTCATGCACATAGCCATCGGCATCCGACACGATAGAGGCGACAACCACCTGACGGGGGGCCAGCCAGAAGGGGAATTTGCCCGCATAGTTTTCGATCAAAATGCCGATAAAGCGTTCAAACGACCCGAGGATCGCGCGGTGAAGCATAACAGGTCGGTGCTTGGCGCCGTCTTCGCCGACAAATTCGGCATCCAGCCGGTTCGGCAGGTTGAAATCGGCTTGGAAGGTGCCGCACTGCCATTCGCGGCCGATGGCGTCGGTCAGTTTGAAGTCAAGCTTGGGGCCGTAGAACGCGCCGTCACCTTCGTTGATCTGGTAGGGCAGGCCCAAGCCTTCGATTGCCTTTTGCAAGGCGTTCTCGGCCTTGTCCCAGACCTCGTCTGAGCCCACGCGCACATCAGGGCGGGTGGAGAGTTTGATGTCGAACTTCTCAAAGCCAAGGTCTTTGTAGACGCTTGACAGGAGTGCGATGAAGCCCGCGCACTCGGCTTCGATCTGATCTTCGGTGCAGAAGATATGGGCGTCGTCTTGGGTAAAGCCGCGCACGCGCATCAGCCCGTGCATGGAGCCCGAGGATTCATAGCGGTGGCACGACCCGAACTCGGCCAGCCGCAAGGGCAGGTCGCGGTAGGATTTCAGGCCATGGTTGAAGATCTGCACATGGCAGGGGCAGTTCATCGGTTTCAGCGCGTTGATGCGCTTTTCCTTGGCCCCCTCTTCGTCGACCTCCACAATGAACATGTTCTCGCGGTAGGCTTCCCAGTGACCCGACTTTTCCCACAGGATGCGGTCAACCACTTGGGGCGTCTTGATTTCCTTGTAACCAGCGGTGCGCAGACGGCCGCGCATGTAATCTTCCAACTGGCGATAGATCGTCCAGCCGTTGGGGTGCCAAAACACCATGCCCGGTGCTTCGTCCTGGATGTGGAACAGCTCCATCTCGCGGCCGAGCTTGCGGTGGTCGCGCTTGGCGGCCTCTTCCAGCATGGTCATATGGGCTTTCAGGTCATCGCGGTTCTTGAAGGCAAGGCCATAGATGCGCTGGAGCATGGGGCGCGAGGCATCGCCCAGCCAATAGGCGCCGGCGACATGGGTCAGTTTGAAGGCATCGGCGGGAACTTGGCCCGTATGGGCCAGATGCGGGCCACGGCAGAGGTCTTGCCAGTCCCCGTGCCAATACATCCGCAGGTCTTCGCCTTCTGGAATTCGGTTGATGAGTTCCAGTTTAAACGGCTCGCCCCGGTCCTCGTAATAGGCAATCGCGCGGGCGCGGTCCCAAACTTCGGTTTTCACCGGATCGCGGGCGTTGATGATTTGCTTCATCCGCGCTTCGATCGCGCCAAGGTCTTCGGGCGTAAAGGGTTCGGCCCGGTCAAAGTCATAAAACCAGCCGTAATCGCGCACCGGGCCGATGGTCACCTTTACATCGGGCCAAATGTCTTGGACCGCGCGGGCCATGATATGGGCGCAGTCGTGGCGGATGAGCTCCAGCGCTTGGGCGTCATCGGCCATGGTGTGAATCGCGATTTTCGCATCCTTTATGATCGGCCATTGCAGATCATAATGCGCGCCGTTCACCGAGGCTGAAATGGCCTTTTTGGCGAGCCCCGGCGCGATGGACATTGCCACTTCGGCAGCGGTCACGCCTGCGGCATAGTCGCGCTTGTTGCCATCGGGGAAGGTGAGGGAGATTTGGGCCATGGCCTGATCCTCGTCTGTTTGGCGCCTACGAAACGCCCGGTTGCGGGTTATGTGCCGGAGGTGTGCCGCTTTGGCCGGGCGGCGTCAAGATCGGGGCGGCGAAAAATGGCTTGTGTGGTGGTGGTTTGGTGAAATCTGCACGATCCAACGCAGTTGCGGGCTGACAGGGCCAAAGGCGGGCGCTAAACCCCTTGTCGGAGTAGCGTAACAATGACCCAGTTTCTGACCACAGCGGCAGGCCGCCGCATCGCCTATCATCAGACCCCCGGCACCGGGCCGGGTGTGGTGTTTCTGGGTGGGTATCGGTCGGACATGACCGGCACCAAGGCGGTGCATCTGCAACACTGGGCCGAAAGCCACGGTCGCGCCTTTCTGCGGTTTGATTACTCTGGGCATGGCCAATCCTCGGGCCGGTTTGAAGACAGCGGCATTGGCGATTGGTTCGCCGATGCGCTGGCGGCGCTTGAGGGACTGACAAAAGGACCGCAGGTTCTGGTTGGGTCATCGATGGGCGGCTGGATCTCGCTTTTGGTCGCGCGCGCAATGCCTGACCGGGTGGCGGGGTTTGTGGGCATCGCCGCCGCGCCGGATTTCACGGCTGATCTGATGTGGGACAGCTATTCGGACGAGCAGAAGGCGCTTTTGACGGGGCAGGGTTGGTTGGCCGAGCCGTCAGAGTATTCCGATCAGCCCAATATCATCACCAAGGCTTTCCTTGACGACGGGGCCAAGCATCTTGTCCTGCGCGCGCCGTTGAACCTGCCCTTTCCGGTGCGGCTGTTGCAGGGCACGGCGGATGTCGACGTGCCGCCGACGGTCGCGTTGCGGCTGATGGAGCATGCCAGTTGCCCCGATATTCGCCTGACACTGGTCAAGGGGGCGGATCACCGCTTTTCGACGCCCGACTGTCTGGATCTTATGACCGCAACCATTGAGGAGGTCCTGCGTCATGCGTAGGTTTGGCAAGGCACTGGGGCGGTTGGTTCTTGTTTTTTTCGCACTTTTGGCGGGAATTTGGGCCTTTGCGCCTGAGGAGCCAGTTGATCTTGAAGTTTCGTTTGATGTCAAAGCTTTGCCAGACGATATTCCCGCTTGGCTAGCGCAGAATGAATTGAAGTTTTCCGACATTCGGCCCGAGGCGACCAAGCGCATAGTCTGGGCGGGTGCGGCCAGACAAAAGACGCCGCTGGCGGTGATTTATGTACATGGCTTTTCCGCTTCTTCCGAAGAAATCCGCCCGGTGCCCGATGAGGTTGCCAAGGCGCTTGGCGCGAATCTTTTTTACACGCGGCTGGTGGGGCATGGTCGGTCGGGCGATGCTATGGCCGAAGCACGGGCGGGTGATTGGATTGAGGATATGGCTGAGGCTATGGCCATCGGGCGGCGGCTGGGCGACCGGGTTTTGGTGATCGCCACCTCGACCGGGGGCACGCTGGCCGCGATTGCGGCGATGGACCCGGTGTTGTCCGAAGGTCTGGCGGGGGTGGTTCTAGTATCGCCGAATTTTGGCATCAACAGCGCGGCCGCCAAGATCCTTGATCTGCCGCTTGCGCGGTATTGGGGGCCGCTGGTGGCGGGGGAGACCCGCAGTTTTGAGCCGCTGAACGACGCCCAAGCCCGCTATTGGACCACGAGTTACCCGACAGTTGCCCTCTTTCCGATGGCCGCGCTGGTGCGCCATGCGCGCGGGCTTGATTATTCCGGCGTCACGGTTCCGGCCTTGGTGATCTATTCGCCGCAAGATCAGGTGGTGGATTCGTCGCGGACCGAGGTGCTGATGGCAGGATGGGGGGCTCCGGTGCAGATGGAGCAGCGCCAGATGGGTCCCGGTGATGATCCGTTTTCGCATGTCATTGCCGGTTCGGCGATGTCTCCGGGGCAGACGGCCGAGACGGTGGCCTTGATCCTTGGCTGGGCAAAGGGGCTGTGATGCACGAACCTTTGGTCATCATTCCCGGCATGATGTCCGATGCCCGGCTGTTCCTGCCGCAGATGGTACGGTTGGGGGCTGACCGTGCCTGTCAGGTCTGCATCGCGGCCAAGGGTGAGACGGTGGAAAAGATGTCCGAGGCGATGATGGCCGGGCTGCCGCCGAAATTCGCGCTTTTGGGTCATGGTCTGGGGGGTGATGTGGCGTTGGACATTATCCGTCGGGTGCCCGACCGGGTGACGCGGGTGATCCTGATGGCGACGGACCCCTTGTCCGAGCCGCCCCAGATCGCCGTTGAACGCGAAACGCGGATGGTCATGGCGCGGGCCGGGCGGCTGGTCGATGCCATGGCGCAAGAGATCCCGCCGACGGCGGTGGTGGATAGCCCTTGGCATGGCGAGATCATGGCCTTGGTCAAGGATATGGCGCTGGGTCTGGGCGAGGGGGTCTTTTTGCGCCAATCGCGCGCGGCGCAGCGCCGACCCGATCAGCAAAAGACCATGCGAAAGGTGCGGCTGCCCGCTTTGGTGCTGGCCGGGCGGCAAGATCCGTTGGTGCCGCTGCGCCGACAGGAATTCACCGCCACGCTGATGCCCTATGGCCAGTTCACCATCATCGAAGACGCCGGTCATTTGGCGACACTGGAGCAGCCTGAAGCCGTGACCGAGGCCATCGGGGCGTTTTTGAACGGCCCGATGATGCTGCGCTAGGGCTTATTGGGCCGCTGTCACGGCCTTGAGCTTTGGCTTCGGGGCCGCGTCAGAATTGGCGTCTATAAAGCGCAACACCAAAGGCCGGATGTTCAAACGCCAGCTTTTTCCAGCAAAGATCCCGTAATGACCGGCCTCTGGCTCCAGATGCTGGGCCTTTTTGCTGTCGGGAAGACCTGTCAGAAGTTTCAGCGCGGCGACGCATTGGCCGGGTGCAGAGATATCGTCCTTCTCGCCCTCAACCGTTTTCACCGCCACCCGGGTGATCGCGCCGATATCCACCTTCTTGCCCGCAACCGTGAAGTTGTTCAGCGCAATTTCGCGGTTCTTGAAGATGCGCTCGACCGTCGACAGGTAGAATTCCGCTGTCATGTCCATCACGGCCAGATATTCGTCATAGAATCGATTGTGGGCGTCGTGATCAGACGCTTCGCCGCGTGCGACCCGCATGATTTGTTCAGAAAACGCCTTTGAGTGCCGCTCGGCGTTCATCGACATGAAGCTTTGTAGCTGCAAAAGCCCGGGATAGACCAACCTGCCCACGCCCTTGTATTTGAAGCCAACGCGCTGAATGGCTATTTGCTCCAACTGGCCCATGGTGATGCGGCGGCCAAAATCGGTGACATCTGTGGCGGCGGCGTCCGGATCAATCGGTCCGCCGATCAAGGTCAGGCTGCGCGGTTGCGCGTCGGGGTCTTCACCGGCCAGATAGGCGGTGGCGGCCAAGGTCAGGGGCGCGGGCTGGCAAATGGCGATCACATGGGTGTCAGGCCCCAAGGCGCGCATGAAGTCGACCAGATAAAGCGTGTAATCCTCGACATCGAACTTTCCGGCACTGACCGGAATGTCGCGCGCATTGTGCCAATCGGTTACGAAGACATCGGCATCGGGCAACAGGCTGGCCACGGTCGAGCGCAGAAGTGTGGCATAATGCCCCGACATCGGCGCCACCAAAAGGATCTTGCGCGCCATCGGTGCGCGGCGTCGCACAAAGAACTGCACCAAATCGCCGAAAGGCTTTTCCACAACCGGTTTGACGTCGACCAGATGGTCAGTGCCGTCAGTCCCTGGAATCGAACGGATTCCCCAATCTGGCTTGGCCACCATGCGGGCGAATGAGCGTTCGGTCACCTCGCCCCAAGCCGCCATCAGCTGCAGCATCGGATTCATGGTCAGCGCAAAGGCCGGATAACTTGCCATCGCCCTTGTAGAAGCGCCCATCCACTCATTCGTGTTGCGAATACTTTCCATAAGGTCGTAGGTGGCCATATACTTCACGGGCGTCTCCTTGGCCGATGCCACCACATTCCGAGGAGGGAAGGGCGCAATGCTGCATGGCAGCGAGAATAGGGGTCAAAGCTTAACATGACAACTGAAGAATATGACGCGGGGCACAAACTGGAGCGGATGCAGGCCAACCTTGTGAAAATTGAAGGGTTGTCTGAGCGGCTGATGGCGGCCTTGGCACGCCAAAAGCAGAAAGATGCCGCGCTGGATGGTCCGTCTTCGGATATCTACATGAAAGCCGCGCAGGCCTATCTGGCCGCCATGATGCAAAACCCCGCCAAGGTGCTGGAGCATCAGGTCGGCTATTGGGGCAAGACGCTGAAGCACTATGTGGAGGCCCAGCAGGCGCTGGCCTCGGGCGAGTTCAAGGCCCCCGCTGACCCCGGCCCCAAGGACCGCCGCTTTGCCAACCCCCTTTGGGATACGCACCCGGCATTTAACTATCTCAAGCAGCAGTATCTCATCAACTCCGAGGCCATTAACACAGCCGTGGCTGACATGGAGGATATTGCGCCGGCGGACAAAAAGCGGGTGGAGTATTTTACCCGCCAGATCGTTGACATGCTGGCGCCGACCAATTTTTTGGGAACCAACCCCGATGCCTTGGAAAAGGCGATTGCCACTGATGGCGAAAGCCTGGTGAAGGGGCTGGAAAACCTTGTCGCCGATATCGAGGCCCATGACGGTGAGATGTTGCCCACGCTGTCGGACCCGGCCGCCTTTACGCTGGGCAAAAACATTGCCACCACGCCGGGATCTGTGGTGTTTCGCAACCGGATGCTGGAGTTGATCCAGTTCAAGCCGACGACCGAGATGGTGTATGAAACCCCGCTTCTGATCTTTCCGCCCTGGATTAACAAATACTATGTGATGGACCTTAAGCCCCAGAATTCACTGATAAAATGGATCTTGGATCAGGGCTTTACGCTGTTTGTGGTGTCTTGGGTCAACCCCGATGCAACCTATGCTGATGTCTGCATGGACGACTACATCCGCGAAGGATACCTTACCGCCATGGCCGAGGTGCGCAAGATTTGCGGCGTCAAGCAGATCAATGCCGTGGGCTATTGCATCGCGGGCACCACGCTGAGCATGACCGTCGCGCATCTGCAGCGCGCAGGCGATGAGACGGTGAAATCTGCCACCCTTTTCACCACGCTCACCGATTTTTCAGATCCTGGTGAGATGGGGGTGTTTCTGGCCGATGACTTCATCGACGGCATCTCACGTCAGGTCGCCTCGGACGGGATTTTGTCCAAACGCTTTATGGGCAAGACCTTTTCCTATCTGCGGTCCAATGACCTGATCTATGGCCCGGCGATCAAAAGCTATATGCTGGGCGAGGCGCCTCCGGCCTTTGATCTTTTGCACTGGAACGGCGATGGCACCAACCTGCCGGGCAAGATGGCGATCGAATACATCCGCGATCTGTGCCAGTTGAACGGCTTTGCGCGCGGCGTGTTCCCGGTCTTTGGCAAGCCTGTCACGCTGGACGGGGTGAAGGTGCCTTTGTGTGCAATCGCCTGCGAGACCGATCACATCGCCCATTGGCGCGGCAGCTTTAACGGCGTCAAACAGATGGGGTCCAAGGACAAGACCTTTATCGTGTCACAGTCGGGCCATATCGCCGGGATCATCAACCCGCCGTCCAAGGGCAAGTATGGCCATTACACCTCGGATGCGCCGCTAGAAGGCGAGCCGGATGACTGGATGAAGGGCGCGACCTTTACCGAGGGCAGCTGGTGGCCGCGTTGGGGCGCTTGGTTGGATGAGCGTTCTGGTGCGCAAATTTCGGCCCGCCAGATTGGTGATTCGGGCCATCCTGAACTGTGTGCAGCGCCGGGCACCTATGTGGTGGCCAATCCAGAGGTTTGATTTCGCACGCCTTTCTCAACGGCGCGACCTCTCCCTTGGGTTGTTTCTGCGTCGCAGAAATTTCGCTTGCAATGCTGCGGTGCAGCATGTAGAGATGGCTTCAGGAAACGGGCTTCACCCCGAATATTCAGGAGCAATTGAAATGAACAAGACCACCGACTTCACCAAAGTCATGCAGGACATGATGGCTTCGTTCCCGGTTGACGCTTCGGCCTTCCAGAACGCATTCAAAACCCAAGCAGCTTTCGGCGAAAAGCTGGCTTCGGTGGCATTGGCTGCTGCGGAAAAGTCGACCGAGCTGTCGGCCAAGTGGGCCAAAGACTCGCTCGCCAAGCTGTCGGAAACCGCCAAAGCCAAGGCTGAGCCGGCTGATTATTCCAAAGCCGCAACCGATTTCGCAACTGCCGCCGCTGAAATGGCTGCCGAGAACATGGCTGCTTTCGCAGAAATCGCGAAAAAAGTGCAGATGGACACCGTCGAACTGATGCTGGCCGCTGGCAAGAACGCTTCGGAAGAAACCACCGCTGCGATGAAAAAAGCCTCAGCTGACGTGACCGCTCAGGTCAAAAAGGCTGCTGCGGCTGCAAAATAATCGGGTTCACTGCGCGTCTCCTCCCTGACGCGCGAGACCTCTATCGGGCGGGCCTTTGTGCCCGCCCTTTCTTTTTTTCTGCACCTCGCCTAAGCTTCTCTGCACAAGCAAAAACCCTGGGGAGGGGCGATGATGGCCGAACCTGCGAAACCGCTGTTGATCAAGCGCTATGCCAGCCGTCGTCTGTATAACACCGAAACCTCGGATTATGTGACGCTGGAAGACATTGCGCGCTTTGTTCGCGCGGGGCGTGACGTGCAGATCATCGATCTCAAGACCGGTGATGATCTGACGCGGCAATATTTGCTGCAAATCGTGGCCGAGCATGAATCCAAGGGCGATTCGGTGTTGCCGACCAATGTGTTGACCGATCTTGTCCGGTCTTATGCCACCAATATGCAGTCGGTCATGCCGCAGTTTCTGGCCGCCAGCTTTGACATGCTGCGCGAAGGTCAGTCAAAGATGATGGAGGGCTTTGTCGGCATTGCACCGCCGATGGCCGGGATGCCGGGCTTTGACGCGCTGCGCAAGCAACAAGAAGCCTTCATGAAGACGATGATGGCCGGAATGCCGGGCTGGGGTGGCACGACACCGGCCCGCACTGATGCCGACCCCGTCAAGGAGGCGCCTGAGGATCTGGCCGAGATCAAGCGTCAACTGGCCGAGTTGCAGCAAAAACTCTCCAAGCTCTGATCGGCAATGACCGAAGGGCAGGGCCGTGTCACGCTGTGGGGGATCGAGGTGTTCCTTGCCGTCACCGAGGAGGGTGCCATTTCGGCGGCTGCGCGGCGGTTGGGCGTTTCGCCCTCGGCGATTTCGCAACAACTGACCGGACTTGAAACGGCGCTTGGTGCGGTTTTCTTGGACCGCTCGGCCCGGCCCATGGGGCTGACCCCGGCCGGGACGATGTTTCGCCGCCACGCCCAAACCATCCTGAACGCCGAGGCTGAGGCGCGCGCCGAGTTGGCGATGGCGGACCTCTCGGGCCTGACCACCCTGCGGTTGGGCGTTATCGAAGATTTCGACGCGCAGGTCACGCCGCTTTTGCTGCAGCAACTGGCCAGCGATCTGAAGGGGTGTCGCTTTCTTTTGGAAACGGGGGCCAGCCATCGGCTTTTGGACCAGTTGGAGGCCCGCGCGCTGGATATGGTGGTGGCGGCCGATCTTGATAGCGAAGTGACCCATGAAGGCTGGCGCGAGGTGCATCCTGTCATGGCCGAGCCCTTTGTGGCCGTGGCCCCGCGCGGTCAGGACCCGGCCCAATTGCCATTGATCCTTTACACCGCGCGCCATCTGATGGGCCGCCAGATTGCCAGCCAGCTGGCGCGGCAGAACCTGAAACTGACCCACCGATTTGAGTTGGACAGCTATCGCGCCATCTTGGCCATGGTGTCTGGGGGGGCGGGATGGACCATTTTGACCCCGCTTGCCCTGCATCATGCCAGCCGCTTTCGCGAAGGTCTGGATGTCATGCCCTTGCCCTTTGCGCCTTTTGGGCGGACCTTGTCACTGTCGGCGCGGGCTGGGGTTTTGCGCGATATCCCGGCACAGGTGGCCGACCGGATGCGCGGGCTGATCGCTACCCAAGTCGTCGGACCAGCGCGGCAGGAATGGCCGTGGATGGCCGAAAGCCTGCGGGTGCTTTAGGGATAAAATCACCTTCCTTGCGCTTGTGCCTGACGGTGGTCAAGTGGGAAACGCTGGCCTTCACATCCGCGTGACGATTGTGTTAACAGGCTGTAATTGCGGTGGATTTTTCCAGTTTAATGCTTATGTTATGCGGCGAAGGCACTGTAGCCTTCTGTTTGGCTGCCGCGTTGTGCGGTGCTGTAAAATTCAGGATGAAGACTATGAAAAAGTTCGCTCTCGCTCTGGCCGCTTCGGCTGTTGCTGCCACCGCTGCCTTCGCTCAGGAAGTTCCGGTCGTTGCTGACGCTGATGCAAACGGTGCCTTCTCGCTGGTCGAAGTGCAGGCTGCTTACGCTGCCGCGACCGAAGAGGCGTTCAAGGCCGCTGATACCGATGCCTCGGGCGAGCTGTCGGCTGAAGAGCTGGCCGCCGCTGTCGCTGCGAACGCTTTCGCTGGCTAATCCGAGCTAAGCTTGGACGAGGGGCCGCCGCAGCGATGCGGCGGCCTTTTGCGTTGCAGTCGACCGGCTATTCCAGCTCGATCAACAGATCCTTGGCGTCGATCTGGCTGCCGGCCTGTGCGTAAAGCGCCTTGATCGTGGCATCACGGTCGGCATGTAGGCCAGTTTCCATCTTCATCGCCTCGATCGTCAAAAGCATATCACCCGCCTTGACCTTCTGGCCGACTGCCACCGTCACGCTGGCCACCGCACCGGGCATCGGCGCGCCGATGTGGTTCGGGTTGCCCTCTTGCGCCTTGGGCTTTGCGGCGGTTTTCGCCTTGATCGCGCGGTTCGGCACCCGAATGACGCGCGGCTGGCCGTTCAGCTCAAAGAACACCTTCACCTCGCCGTCATCGGTGGTCTCACCCACCGCCTGCAGGCGAATTTCCAGCGTCTTGCCGGGGTCGATCTCGGCGGTGATCTCTTCGCCCGGCTGCATGCCGTAAAAGAATGTACGCGTCGGCAGGGCCCGCACGGGGCCATACATCCGGTGACGACCCATGTAATCAAAAAACACTTTGGGATACATGAGATAGCCGTTCAGATCCTCGTCATCGACGACAAAGCCGTTCAGATCGGCCGAGACCTTGGCGCGTACCGCCTCAAGGTCCACCGGTGGGACATCGGCACCCGGACGCGTGGTCAGCGCAGGCTCGCCTTTGAGAACCTTGGCCTGAATGCCCTGCGGCCAGCCGCCATGGGGTTGGCCCAGATTACCCTTCAGCATGTCGATCACCGAGTCGGGGAAAGCCACATCCACGGCCGGATCTTCGACCTGCGTCCGTGTTAGCCCTTGGGCGACCATCATCAGGGCCATGTCGCCGACCACTTTTGATGAGGGCGTGACCTTCACAATGTCACCAAACATCTGATTGGCATCGGCATAGGCCTGGGCCACTTCGGGCCAGCGCTCTTCCAGCCCCAAGCTGCGCGCCTGTGCCTTCAGGTTGGTGAACTGGCCGCCGGGCATTTCGTGCAGATAGACTTCTGACGCCGGGGCCGGAATGCCGGACTCAAAGGCCGCATATTGCGCGCGCACATGTTCCCAATAGGTGGAAAGCTCGCGAATCGCGGCGATATCGAGGCCCGTGTCGCGCTCGGTGTGGCGCAACGCCTCGACGATGGAGCCAAGGCAGGGCTGCGAGGTGCCGCCCGAAAACGCATCCATGGCGACATCCACGGCATCGACCCCCGCATCGCAGGCCGCGAGGATGGTTCCCGCCGCAGCCCCCGAGGTGTCATGCGTGTGAAAATGGATCGGCAGGCCGACCTCTTGCTTGAGGGTCTTCACCAAGATTTTGGCTGCCGATGGTTTCATCAGGCCCGCCATGTCCTTCAGGCCCAGCACATGGGCCCCGGCTGCCTTCAACTCTTGGCCGCGGGCGACGTAGTATTTCAGGTCATACTTGGCGCGGTTCGGGTCCAGAATATCGCCGGTATAGCAGACCGTACCTTCCAGAACCTTGTTCGCCTCTAGCACCGCATCCATCGCGACGCGCATGTTTTCCACCCAGTTCAGGCTGTCAAACACCCGGAACACATCGACGCCGGTGATCGCGGCCTGTTTGACAAAGCTTTGCACCACATTGTCAGGGTATGTGGTGTAGCCCACGCCATTTGCGCCGCGCAGCAGCATCTGGGTCATCAGGTTCGGCATCTGGGCCCGCAGATCGCGCAGGCGCTGCCAGGGGCATTCCTGCAAGAAGCGATAGGCGACGTCAAAGGTCGCGCCCCCCCAGCATTCGACCGAGAACAGCTGCGGCATATGGGCTGCATAGGCCGGGGCGGCCTTGATCATGTCGATGGACCGCATGCGCGTGGCCAAGAGCGACTGGTGACCATCACGCATGGTGGTGTCGGTGATCAGCACCTTTTTCTGCGCGCGCATCCAGTCGGCGACGGCCTGCGGGCCCTTTTGCTCCAACAGGTTGCGGGTGCCCATCGCGGGTTCAACACGCGGCACAGGGGCCTTCGGGGCCTTGATCTCGGCGGCGGGTTTGGGGCGGCCAGCGGTTTCGGGGTGACCGTTGACGGTGATATCGGCGATATAGGTCAGGATCTTGGTCGCCCGGTCGCGCCGCTTTTTGAAGGCGAAAAGGTCGGGCGTCGTGTCGATGAACTTTGTGGTATAGCTGTAATCCAAAAATGTCTTATGTTTCAGTAGGTTGATGACGAATTCGATGTTCGTAGCCACGCCGCGGATGCGGAATTCGCGCAAGGCGCGATCCATCCGCGCAATCGCCTTTTCCGGCGTTTGGGCATGTGCGGTCACCTTGACCAGAAGGCTGTCATAATAGCGCGTGATGACGCCGCCCGCATAGGCCGTGCCGCCATCCAGACGGATGCCGTTGCCGGTGGCGGAGCGGTAGGCCGTCAAGCGGCCATAGTCGGGGATGAAGTTGTTCAAGGGGTCTTCGGTGGTGACGCGGCACTGCACGGCATGGCCGTTCAGCTTGACATCGGCCTGAGAGGCAACGCCGGTTGCATGTGGCAGGGCCTTGCCCTCTTCGATCAGGATTTGCGCCTGCACGATGTCGATGCCGGTCACCTCTTCGGTGACGGTGTGTTCGACCTGAACGCGGGGGTTCACCTCGATGAAGTAGAATTTCTCATCGTCCATATCCATCAGGAATTCGACGGTGCCCGCGCATTCATACTGCACATGGGCGCAGATTTTCCGGGCCATTTCGCAGACATCTGCGCGCTGTGCTTCGGTCAGATAGGGGGCCGGGGCGCGTTCCACGACCTTTTGGTTGCGCCGCTGCACGGTGCAATCGCGCTCCCACAGGTGCCAGACATTGCCCTGCTTGTCGCCCAGGATCTGCACCTCGACGTGGCGGGCGCGCAGGATCATCTTTTCCAGATAGCCCTCGCCATTGCCAAAGGCGGCCTCGGCCTCGCGGCGGCCCTCGCGGACCTTTAGTTCCAGCTCGTCTTCCGACAGGATCGGACGCATGCCGCGCCCGCCGCCGCCCCAGGACGCCTTGAGCATCAGGGGATAGCCCACTTCGGCGGCCTGCCGTTTGATGGCGGCCATGTCATCGCCCAAGACTTCGGTCGCGGGAATGACCGGCACACCCGCCTCAACCGCCACGCGGCGGGCTGATGCCTTGTCGCCAAGCGCGCGCATGGTGTCTGCGCGCGGGCCGATAAAGGTGATGCCTGCCTGATCGCAGGCCTCAACAAAATCAGGGTTTTCTGACAGCAGCCCATAGCCGGGGTGAATGGCGTCGGCCCCCGCCATCTTGGCCACCCGGATGATCTCGGGGATTGACAGATAGGCCCCCACCGGCGACAGCCCTTCGCCGATCAGATAGGCCTCATCGGCCTTGAAGCGGTGCAGCGACAGCTTGTCTTCCTCGGCATAGACCGCGACAGTTTTCTTGCCCATTTCATTGGCCGCGCGCATGATTCGAATGGCGATCTCACCGCGGTTGGCGACAAGGATCTTCTTGAATTCGGGCATGGGATAACCTCCGGGCGCGGGGATGCGTTCGGCGGGCAGCTTAGGCACGCTGCAACGCAGCACAAGGGCGGAAAACGACGTCCTGCAAATTTTTGCAAAATATTCAGGCCGACTTTGCAGTTGCAAAGTTCAGCTTGATAAAGCGTCGCTTGAGCGGTGGAATCGCCTCGGGGTCATGATCGAGCGAAGGGGCTGCGGTTTGCTGAGGCCGGAAGAGCCAAGGGCATTCCTCTTTAACCCGCCGGATCAGCGCGGGGTGGCCGTAGTAGATGAAGCTCCAGACAATGCGGTTGCTTGCACCATCTTCCAGATACCAATGGCGGCCCTTTTCATGCTTGGCCACCTCAATGTCTTCCCAATAGATCTTGCGCCGTTTCGGGCCGACGGGTGGTGGCAGCAACAGCGCCGGGCCTTCGATGCCGTCTGCATCCCAAGTGATGTCATAAAAAGGGAAAAAGGCGGTGATCGTCATGGCCAACATCACCAGCGCGCCAAGAGCCACCGCCAACATCGGCAAGCCACCCACCCCGCGCAGGACGGCAAACAGCGACGTGCCCGCCAGCGCCACCCCAATCAAGCAGATCACCGCCAAAAGCGCGCGGTTCGGCGTGATCTGGCCGCTTTCGCCTTCTGGATCGGCTTCAATCACCGGACGGTGCGTCATGACATGGCGCATCAAGGCGGCAAGGCCGATAAAGACCGCTAAGGCAATGAGGATCTGGTTCATTGGAAAGTTGAGCATGGCCGTGCCCCAAAGGCTTTGGCAGCCAAGATGCGGGTAGAACTGGGCAGGATTTTGGCCCAATCCGCACTTTCCGGCGAAATTGGTGACCTTTGACAAGTTTTTTTGCGAACATTACCAGAACAGTTCTTTAAATCCGGTAAATCCCGGTCTATGGTCGCCCCATGAACGGATGGGATGAGAGCGAGGCCTTTGAGGCCGCCGTGCCTTTGTCGCAGCGGGCCATGGCGGCGCGCCCTGCGCCCTATCTCGATG
The DNA here is from genome assembly GCA_044377735.1 of Paracoccaceae bacterium. Classification (GTDB taxonomy): domain Bacteria; phylum Pseudomonadota; class Alphaproteobacteria; order Rhodobacterales; family Rhodobacteraceae; genus Tabrizicola_A. Next base: position 16,599 of record JBILYK010000027.1, read on the forward strand.
ATCTGAACCCAGCCCAACGTGCTGCAGTTGAGGCGCTGGATGGCCCGGTTCTGATGCTTGCGGGGGCTGGAACGGGCAAGACCAAGGCGCTGACCAGCCGCATCGTGCATCTGCTTAACATGAACCGTGCGCGGCCGAACGAGATTTTGGCCGTCACCTTCACCAACAAGGCTGCGCGCGAAATGCGGTTGCGGGTGGGGCGCATGTTGGGCGATGTGGCCGAGGGCATGGCGTGGATGGGCACGTTCCATTCACTTTCGGTGAAAATCCTGCGCCGTCATGCGGAACTTGTGGGGCTGAAGTCGAACTTCACCATTTTGGACACTGACGATCAGCTTCGCCTGCTGAAACAGCTCATCTCGGCTGCCAATATCGACGAAAAGCGCTGGCCCGCGCGGTTGTTGGCCGGGATCATTGACGGTTGGAAGAACCGCGCGCTGACCCCTGACCGGGTGCCCTCGTCCGAGGCTTCGGCCTTCAACAATCGCGGGACCGAGCTTTATGAGCAGTATCAAGAGCGTCTGCGCACTTTGAACGCCACCGATTTTGGTGATCTTTTGCTGCATTGTGTGGTGATTTTCCAGAAATTCCCCGATGTGTTGGAACAGTATCAGCGCTGGTTCCGCTTTATTCTGGTCGACGAATATCAAGACACCAACATCTGCCAATACCTATGGCTGCGGCTTTTGGCGCAATCGCACAAGAACATCTGCTGCGTGGGCGATGACGACCAGTCGATCTATGGTTGGCGCGGGGCCGAGGTGGGCAATATCCTGCGGTTTGAAAAAGATTTTCCGGGCGCGGTTGTGGTGCGGCTGGAACAGAATTACCGCTCGACCCCCCATATCCTTGCCGCCGCGTCTGCGGTGATCGCCCGCAACGAGGGGCGCTTGGGCAAGACGCTGTGGACCGAAGAGCAAGACGGCGAGAAGGTGCGGCTCATCGGCCATTGGGACGGTGAGGAAGAGGCGCGCTGGGTCGGCGAAGAGATTGAGGGCCTTCAGCGGGGCAGGGGTCACCGCGACCCGCGCAGCCCGGAACAGATGGCGATTTTGGTGCGCGCGTCCCATCAGATGCGGGCGTTCGAGGACCGGTTTCTGACCATCGGCCTGCCGTATCGCGTTATTGGTGGGCCGCGGTTTTACGAACGACAAGAAATCCGCGATGCGATGGCCTATTTCCGGCTGGCGGTGTCGCCCGCTGATGATCTGGCCTTTGAGCGGGTGGTGAATACCCCCAAACGCGGGCTTGGCGACAAGGCGGTGCAGTCCATCCAGATCGAGGCGCGCGCGCTGGGCATGAACCTGTTGGAAGGCGCGCGGTCTTTGCTGGCCAAGGGCGGGATTGCCGGCAAAGGGGCAGGCCAACTGCGCGGCTTTGTCGACGGAGTGGACCGCTGGCATGCCGCTGTGAGGGACGCCCGGCCCGTCTTGACCGAGGATATGCTGGTTGAACCCCTTTTGCCGGACACACCGCCCGCCCATGCCGATGGGCATGTGCGTCTGGCCGAGGTGATCTTGGAAGAGTCCGGCTACATCTCGATGTGGCAAAACGACAAAACGCCCGAGGCACCGGGGCGGCTGGAAAACCTGAAGGAACTCGTCAAGGCACTGGAGCAGTTTGACAGCCTGCAAGGGTTCCTCGAACACGTTTCGCTGATCATGGACAATGAGCAGGGCGAGGCCGAGGAAAAGGTTACCATCATGACGTTGCATGCCGCCAAGGGGCTGGAATTCCCCGTGGTGTTCCTGCCCGGCTGGGAAGAGGGGCTGTTCCCCAGCCAGCGCAGCATGGATGAAAGCGGCAAGAAGGGTCTCGAGGAAGAACGGCGGCTTGCCTATGTCGGCATCACCCGCGCCGAGGAACTGTGCACGATCTCCTTTGCCTCCAACCGCCGGGTTTACGGCCAATGGCAAAGCCAATTGCCCAGCCGGTTCATTGACGAGCTGCCCCCCGCCCATGTTGAGGTGCTGACACCGCCCGGTCTGATGGGTGGCGGCTATGGCGCTGCGGCGGGCTATGGGTTTTCGTCTAACCTTGAAGAGCGCGTGACCAAGGCCGATGTCTACAACTCGCCCGGTTGGCGGCGCCTGCAGGAACGCAGCGCCCAGCGACCCTTGGCCCAGCCCACCGAGGCCCGCAATGTGGTGATCGACGCTACGGCGCTCAGCGCCTATGCCACCGGGGAGCGGGTGTTCCACCAGAAATTTGGCTATGGTGAGATCATGGCGATCGAAGGCGACAAGCTGGACATCGAATTTGACCATGCCGGGTTGAAAAAGATCGTTGCCCGCTGGGTGGTGCCCGCCCATCAAGTCGATGACGTTCCATTCTGATCAAATGCAATCGGACAAATTCGGCATTTCTTAAAGCTCCGTGGCTAGGCTTTGAGGGGAATCAGTAACCCTGGATGGTCTATGCACGGCTTGGTCAACCGCTCGCTTCAAGGATTTTTGCGCGACACCTATGGGGCCGCGATCTGGGCCAATGTGGCGCGCAAGGCTCGATTGGGCTTTGACGGGTTTGAACCGATGATGTCCTATGATCCCGCCTTGACCGAGGCTGTGCTTGCTGCTGCTGCCCGCATCCTCAATCGTCCACCCGAGAGTGTGCTTGAGGATCTTGGCACCTATCTTGTGTCGCACCCGAACACCGAACGCGTACGCCGTCTGTTGCGATTTGGCGGCGAAAGCTTTGATGATTTTCTCCATTCGTTGGAAGACCTCCCCGAACGCGCCCGGCTGGCGCTGCCTGATTTCAACCTTCCCGGACTGGATTTGGTGGAATGTGGGGAGGGGCGGTATCAGCTTTTAATCACAGCGCCCCTTGTTGGGGCAGGTCATGTGATGATGGGCCTTTTGCGTGCGATGGCCGATGATTACGGCGCGCTTGTGCTGATGGAACCGCTGGCAAACCAAGGCCGGGTGGAGGTGATCCAGATTCAGCTTTTGGATCAGCGCCATTCCGTAGGGCGTCAGTTTGATCTGGTTGGGCAAACCGGGCTATGACTGTGTTCGCCCGCCTGCCTGCGTTGCAGTTGACACTCGACAGCCCCGCGCTTGACCGGTTGATGCCGATGCACCTGTGGCTTGATGGGCAGGGTGTGGTCCGGTCCGTTGGGCCTACTTTGCATAAACTGGTGGCAGATCAGATTGCGGTGGGACAGCCCGTGGGTCAGATCTTTTCGCTGCGCCGCCCAACGCAGGAAACGGGTCTGGCGGAATTGCGGGCGCGGATTGGCGCACGGCTGCACTTGGCCTTGAACAGCGATCCCTCCCTTGTCCTGCGCGGCCTTGCTCAGCCGACGGTGGACCGGGGGCTTCTCATCAACCTCTCTTTCGGCATTTGGGTGAATGAGGCGGTGCGCCGCTATGGCCTTACGGTGGCCGATTTCGCCGCCACCGACCTGACCATCGAAATGCTCTATCTGGTCGAGGCGAAATCGGCCGTGATGGACGAACTGCGCAATCTGAACCTACGCTTGCACGGTGCCAAGGCCGCCGCCGAAGAGCAGGCGCTTTCGGACACGCTCACCGGCTTGCGCAACCGCCGCGCGCTGGACCTTGGGCTTGGTGCGCTGGTGCAGCAGGGTCAAGCCTTTGGCCTGATGCATCTTGATCTGGATTACTTCAAGCAGGTCAATGACACCCATGGCCATGCCGCCGGCGATGCCGTGCTGCGCCAGATCGCGTTGGTGCTGCGTGAAGAAACCCGCGCCTCTGATCTGGTCGCCCGGGTCGGCGGTGACGAATTTGTGCTGGTCTTTCCCGGCCTGTCAGATGTCACCCGACTGAGCGAGATCGCATCACGCATCATCGAACGCGTCGGGAATCCGATCGATTTTGAAGGCCAGACCTGCCGGATATCAGCCTCAATCGGCATGACCACTTCAAACCGCTATGCCCAAGTGGCGATTGACGCCATGCACGCCGATGCGGATGAGGCGCTTTATCATTCAAAGCGGTCCGGTCGTGGCCGTGTGACAGTACATGGGGAAAACGTGGCAGCCCGTAGGGGAGTCGAACCCCTCTTACCTGGTTGAAAACCAGGTGTCCTAACCGATAGACGAACGGGCCACTGGCGCGGTTCCTAACGGCCCCGCAGCTCTGGCGCAAGGGGCAAATTCGCGCAAGATGCGACCTTATCCGTCGATCTGCGCCCCGATGATCGCAATGGCCTGCTGATAGACTTTCGCGGCATTCCACTCTTTGATCACGGCAAAGTTCGGCTCACCTTCCTGATAGCCTGCGCCACGCCGCCAGCCCCTGACGGCCAGGTAATTGGCGGTCGTTGCCAAGGCATCGGTCAGGTTTTCCAAGTCCACCTGGCCATCGCCATTGCCATCCACCCCATAGCGCAGGGCATTGCCCAACAGAAACTGCGTGTGCCCCCATTCACCATGCTTGGCCCCAACGGTGGCGGCCGAGATCGACCCCATATCCACCAGCTTCAACCCGCCAATCAGATGTGGGCGAAAGAAATCTGACCGCCGACAATCCCAGGTCAGCGTGGCGATTGCCGAGATCACATTGCTGTCGCCCATGAAACCGCCAAAGCCGGTTTCCATGCCATGAATGGCCAAAAGCACGCCCGCCGGCACGCCATATTGCGCCTCAAGGCTGTCAAACAGCCCAGCATTCTTGGCTTTGCGCGATTTGCCTTGGCTGGCAATCGCATCGGCCCCACGCACCTGCAGAAACTTCTCGAGCGAGTATTTGAAGCTTTTTTGGTTCCGGTCGGCGTTGATTGTGGCCTTGGCATAGCTGGACCCCATCAGTGCCGCGATCCCGGCCTTGCCCACCCCTTCGGCCTTGGCCGCATCGGCCATCACGATCTTCCAATCCTCGAACCCGGCCGAGGTGTCGCCACAAGGGGCGGCGGCGGCAGGCAGGGCAAGACCAAGGGCAAGGAGAGAAGCGATGAGGGGACGAAGCAACACGGGTGCAAACCTTTATAGTGAACAATTCCCACGCAGTTTAGCGGCCCGCGCCGCTATGGCAAGCGGCTGTGCGCCGTCGGATCATGGGCAATAAGCAGAGTGAGGATGTGGGGAAAGAAAGTGGCAGCCCGTAGGGGAGTCGAACCCCTCTTACCTGGTTGAAAACCAGGTGTCCTAACCGATAGACGAACGGGCCACGCTTTCGGTGAGCGGCTGTTTAGAGGGCGCAGGGGTGACTCGCAAGAGGAAAAATCACGCGATTGCCGCGTCTTCCAGACGAAGTTGAACTTTCGTGCGCCCGCCCCAGTGGTTCAACTCCAGCCGTCCGGCAAGATGAAAGCGGTGGTGGCCGGGGTTTTCCAGCGCGGGCCCCAGCGGGCCGTCAAAGGCGCCAAAGGCCACGGCTTCCAGCTTCGGTCCCGTGCCGTCGCCAAAGGACAGGCGCAGATGTGTCTCGCCCATCCGCCGTGCCTGAACGGCGACATTGGCAAAGGCAAAGCGCGGGGCAGGGGCCGCAGCCCCAAAGGGGCCTGCCGCCTCGATCTGTTCGATCAAGGCGGGGTTGACGGCCGAGGGCATCAACAGGCTGTCGATCTCCAGATCGCGCGGTCCCTCGTTGCCTGCGCCTTGGCGCGCTAACAGCTCGCCCAGACGGGCCATCGCGGCCTCCAGCTTGTCCTCGGCCACCGTCAGGCCCGCGGCCATTTTATGGCCACCGCCCTTGATGAGCAGCCCCTCCGCCGCCACGCGTTGCACGGCGGCGCCCAGATCCACCCCGCTGATTGACCGGGCTGAGCCTTTGCCGATTCCGCCCTCAAGCCCGATCACCACAGCGGGGCGGTGGGTGGCCTCTTTCAAGCGCGCGGCCACAATGCCCACAACGCCAGGGTGCCAGCCTTCACTCGCGGCCCAGACCAAGGGGCCGTCGACGCCCCGCGCCTCGGCTTGCGCCATAGCCGCCTCGCGCACGGCGTCGGTGATCGCGCGGCGTTCCGAGTTCAATTCGTCCAACCGCGCCGCCATCGCAGCGGCCTCGGTGGGGCTGTCGCAGGCCAAAAGCCGCGCGCCAAGGTCCGCCTGACCGATCCGCCCGCCCGCGTTGACGCGCGGGCCAAGAACAAAGCCCAAGGCATAGGGCGTGGGGGCCTGATCCATCCGCGTCACATCGGCCAGCGCACGCAGGCCCACGCGTTCGCGCCGGGCCATCACCTTCAGCCCTTGGCGCACAAAGGCGCGGTTGACGCCGATCAAGGGCGCGACATCGGCCACGGTGGCCAGTGCGACAAGGTCCAAAAGCCCCATCAGATCAGGGCCTTGACGGCCAAGGCTGCGCAGTTGTCGATTGGCCTCGACCAGCATCAAGAACACAACACCTGCGGCACAGAGATGCGCCAGATCGCCGGTTTCATCCTGTCGGTTGGGGTTCACCACCGCATAGGCGGGCGGCAGGGTTTCGGCCCCAAGGTGATGGTCCAAGATCACCACATCGCAGCCCGCCGCCGCAATCGGCTCATGCGAAAGCGTGCCGCAATCAACGCAGATGATGAGATCATGCGCGGCCCCGAGCGCCTGCATGGCAGGCACGTTTGGACCATAGCCCTCATCAATGCGGTCAGGGATGTAAAGCGTGGCCTCGGCCCCCATTGCGCGCAACCAGACCGTAAGAAGGGCGGCGGACGCGCCGCCATCCACGTCATAATCGGCAAAGATTGCCATACGCTGACGGCCGTTCACCCCTGCAATAAATCGTGCAGCCGCCCGCTCCATATCGCGCAAGGACAAAGGGTCGGGTAAGAGATCGCGCAGCGCAGGGGTCAGAAAGCCCCCTGCTTCGTCAGGGGGCACACCGCGCGCCACGAGCGTCTGGCACACAGCCATCGGCAGCCGCGTGATTTGTGCCATCGCCTCGGCCTGCCGATCCGCTTCAAGCCCCGGGCCAACCCAGCGGCGGCCGGTCAGCGAGTGGGTGACATTGAGAAAGGCGCGGTCTGTAGTCAAGGCAGTCTCCTCATGCGCCTGCGGCTTTTCGTCGATCCGCGATGAGCGGCGAAGCCGACGAAGAGCGTCACTTCACCGGGCTGCGATAGGTCATCCGCCGCACCGATCCGGTCTTTGACCGCATCAACAGCGTCTCGGTTGTCATCCAGCCTGGCTCGCGTTTGATCCCCGACAGGATCGAGCCTGAGGTGACCCCGGTTGCCGCAAAGATCACATCCGCCGTCACCATCTCGTCGCGGGTATAGACGCGGTTCAGGTTGGCGATCCCGGCCTTTCTGGCCCGTGCTTTTTCATCGTCATTGCGGAACAACAGGCGGCCGTAGATCTGCCCGCCCATGCATTTGAGCGCAGAGGCCGCCAGCACGCCTTCGGGTGCGCCGCCGGATCCCATGTACATGTCGATGCCCGTAATCTCGGCCTCGGCGCAGTGGATGACACCTGCCACATCACCATCGGTGATCAGCCGGATCGCGGCCCCGGTAGAGCGGACCTCTTCGATCATCTCCTCATGGCGCGGGCGTTCCAGAATGCACACTGTGATGTCTTCCGCCGCACAGCCCTTTGCACGGGCCAGCGCGCGCACGCGCTCGGCCGGCGACATGTCCAGCGTCACAGTGTCCACCGCAAAGCCCGGCCCGATCGCCAGCTTGTCCATATAGACATCGGGCGCATGGAGGAGCGTGCCGCGCGGGGCCATGGCGATCACGGTCAGCGCGTTCGGCATGTCTTTGGCCGTCAGCGTGGTGCCTTCCAAGGGGTCGAGCGCGATGTCCACCGCCGGGCCTTTGCCGGTACCCACCTCTTCGCCGATGAAGAGCATCGGCGCTTCATCCCGTTCGCCTTCGCCGATCACCACAACACCGGCGATGTCGAGAAGGTTCAACTGGTCGCGCATGGCGTTGACGGCGGCCTGATCGGCGGCCTTTTCATCGCCGCGCCCCACCAGACGGGCCGAAGCCAAGGCCGCCGCCTCGGACACGCGGGCAAGCCCCAGTGAGAGCATGCGGTCCTGAAAATCCTTGGCGTCGGCCATTATCTGTATCCTTGCAGGCTTGAAATCTTTGCCCCGGTGTAGCGGTCCGGGGGGCTGGGGGGCAAGAGGGCTGTGCCCTTAGACCTCTTCGATGCGCAGCGCCACCGGCGCGCCGACAAGGACGCCCGTGGCGGCAAAGCGGCCGATGGCATGGTCAATGTCATCGCGGCTGGCTTTGTGGGTCACGATCAAGACAGGGGCATTGGCGCCCTCATGGCCATATTGGCGCATCTGGTCGATGGACACGCCCGCCTCACCCAGACAGGTGGCGATTTTCGCCAAGGCCCCGGGTTTGTCCAAAAGCGTCATACGCAGATAGTAGGAGGCTGGCGTCGCCGACTTTGCCGCCATCGGCTCGGCCAAGGTGGCGGCGGGTTGGCCAAAGGTCGGCAGCCGTGTGCCGCGTGCAAGGTCGATCACATCGCCCATCACCGCGCTGGCCGTTGGTCCCATGCCCGCACCGGGGCCGCGCAGCACGATCTGGCCGACGCTGTCACCTTCCAGCACCACCATATTGGTGCCGCCCTGCAATTGGCCCAAGGGGCTTGCGCTGGGCACAAGGCAGGGCGTCATGCGCTGCTCGAGCCCCCGACCTGTCATCTGTGCCACGCCCAAGAGCTTGATGCGGTATCCCATATCCTCGGCCAGCCGGATGTCGTCGATCGACACGCTGCCGATGCCTTCCAACTCGACCGCGCCAAAGGACACCTTGGTGCCAAAGGCGATGGAGGCGAGAAGGGCGAGCTTGTGGCCCGCATCAATGCCGCCGACGTCAAGGTTGGGGTCGGCCTCAAGATAGCCCAGTTGCCGCGCCTCTTCGAACACCGCCTCATAGGGCAGGTTTTCCGATTGCATCCGCGTCAGGATATAGTTGCAGCTGCCGTTCATCACGCCCATGACGCGGCGCATCTTATTGCCCGCCAGCCCCTCGGTCAGGGCCTTGATCACCGGAATTCCGCCCGCCACAGCCGCCTCGAACCGGATCACCCGGCCTGCCGCTTCGGCCGCCAAGGCCAGCGCTTGCCCGTGATGGGCCAAAAGCGCCTTGTTGGCCGAGACCACGTCCTTGCCGGTGGCAATCGCTGCTTCGGTCGCGTCGCGGGCCGCGCCTTCATGACCGCCCATCACCTCGATGAACACATCGACATCTTCGCGGTGCGCCAAGGCCACCGGATCGGTTTCCCACGCATAGCCCGACAGATCGGCATCGCGGTTCTTCGTGCGATCGCGCGCCGAGACGGCGGTGATCACCACCGGGCGGCCTGCGCGCGCGGCGATCAGCGCGGCATGCTCTTGCACGATTTTCACCACGCCAATCCCTACGGTCCCCAGACCCGCTAGGCCAAGACGCAAGGGGGCACGGGATGCGGGGGTGGACATGGGAGGAACCTCGTCTTGATTGCTTCCTGCCTGTTAGCGGTTTCGTCGCGGCGGTGCAACGCGACTGCTGCGCCCCCTAGCGTTGGCGCAGGGTTTTTGCGCGCGCCTTTAGGGCCGCTGCTTCGCCCACAAGAGCAGGGGGCGGATCCTTCGCGGCACTGGTCAGGGCCGCAAGCTTTTCGACGGTCAACAAATTTGGCGCCACCCCGGTGGCGTTAAGCTTGGCTTCGGCCAGACCAACATCAGGGATGTTGGAACAGGCAGCCAGCAAAAGCGAAAAGGACAAAAAAATAGCGCGCAACATTGCGCCAACCTAAAGCAAGACCGCATGCGGGAAAAGTCCCAAGTCCCTTCGCTCTCAGGCTGTTTGGTGCAAAGGGGGGCGCAGCCGCGCCCCGGTCGTTTAATGCGCAGGCTTGATAAAGGTGCCGTTGCGCAATTCGCGCATCGCGGTTTCCAATTCGGCCTTGGTGTTCATCACGATGGGGCCGTGCCAGGCCACGGGTTCCTGCAACGGTGCGCCCGAGACCAAAAGGAAGCGCACGCCGTCCGGGCCTGCCGTCACCACCACCTCATCGCCCTTGCCGAATTCAACAAGCGTACGGTTGCCCGACAAATCGCGGATGTTCAACTCTTCGCCGCCCACTTCCTTTTCCAACAGCACCCCACGTGGGCGTGCCGCATCGGCGAACTTTCCGGCACCTTCAAAAACATAGGCAAAGGCGTGACGGCGGGTATCGATCTTGAAGGTTTTCTTCCGCCCCTCGGGCACGAAGATGTCGAGATACTGCGGATCAGCGGCAATGCCATCCACCGGGCCGCGTTTGCCCCAAAATTCGCCCACGATCACCCGCACGACGGTGCCGTCGTCATCGATCACCTCGGGAATGTCGCCTGACCGCACATCCTGATAGCGCGGTTGGGTCATCTTCAAATGCCCCGGCAGATTGGCCCAAAGCTGAAAGCCGTGCATCTGGCCCTTGGCGTTCCCTTTGGGCATTTCCTGATGCAAGATGCCGGACCCGGCGGTCATCCATTGCACATCGCCGCCCTTCAGCGTGCCACGGTTGCCCAAGCTGTCGCCATGATCGACCGATCCGGCCAGAACGTAGGTAATGGTCTCGATCCCCCGGTGCGGATGCCACGGAAAGCCTGCCATATAGTCGCGCGGATGGTCACCGCGGAAATCGTCAAACAGCAAGAACGGGTCCATGCGTTCGGGATCACCAAAGCCAAAGGCGCGATGCAGATGCACGCCTGCGCCTTCCATGGCGGGGCGGGCGCGACTGGTGGTGGTGACTGGACGGATCGACATGAGGGGCTCCCTTTTTGGCTGGGCATGGTGCATAGCTAGGCGCGCGGGTGCCTTGGGGCAATATCGGCAAGCAGAAGGGTAGCTGTGCATTTGCGCACAGCTGCCCAGTTCAGCCCGAAAGTTGATGCGATCAGGTGCAGGGCGCGCCGAGCAGACAGACCGGAGAGACAAAGCGCGCTCGGGTGACGATGAATTGCTTCAACATCTGATCGCTGAGCCCGACATTGAACGCCGGCCGATAGCTTACTTCAACCTCAACCAGCACCACATAATCGCCCGGATATATCGTTGGCAATTGTCCGGCAAAGTCGGAAACTGATGCTGTGGTCAGGCGCGGGAAGGCATGATCGGGCGAACGCGACCAGATCACCTCATAGCGGTTGTTGATCTCTGACCAAGTGATGGACGAGACGCGTATCTTGGCGTCCTGATCCTGATCGATCAGGTATTCCATCATCGCATCCATGCCGACAATATACGCCTCGGTAATTGCCGCCTGCTCACGCGAGATCATGTCGGAAATCGCGTAGGCGGCCTTTTGCACCGTGTTGATGGCGCGGTAGTTGTCCCAATAGACAAACAGCGCCAGATAGGCCCACAGCAGAAAGGGCAAGACCAGCACGGCCTCGGCCATCAGTGTGCCGCTTTCGTCTTGGCGCAGGAACCGGCGCAGGCGAGCGTCGAGTGTCATCATCTGCCCCCTGTCAGCTTGGTTCAACGACGAATGCGGAAACGGCGATCACACCATAGCCACCTTGGGAGTCCTTGGGCAGGCCAAGGCCGATCCCGCTGGTGGGGAATATAGCGTCTTGCACCACACAGACCCGCACCAGCATAACGTCGTTCTGCTGGCCGAACTGTAGCTGCGTCACCGGCAAGATCTCTTCCTCTCGGTCCACACAGGCCACGCGGTTGGTTGGCAAAGACCAGCTTGTCGTGTTGATCCGCGTCATCTCGATCACGATGTTGTCTTCGCAATCCTTCAAGATGATCGTCCGTTCGCAGATGTTGCTTTTCAACAGCGCCGCCGTAGGAATGGGATAATGGCCCAGCCGCAACTCGCGCATCGTAATGTCGACCGATTGTTCAAGCATGATCGAACGCACCATCAGCAAGCCGCTTTCGAACGAGGCCATGAAAATGGTCAACAAAAGCGGCACCGTCATGGCGAACTCAACGGCGGCGGTTCCTTTGTTGTCATGGCCAAAACGGCCAAGCCTGCGGAAAAGATGCCGGATCATTGGGTCAACCTTAGATGACTGATGTTACTGGCAATGGCACGAAATGCGGTTCGGATTTGCAGACCGGCCGCGTTGAAGTAATGCGCCGAGGAGGTGGCGCATTGCGAAATCTGGGTGCGGCCCTCGGGGGGGGCTTCAAAGGCGATGCCATAGACGGTAACGTTGTTCGCCTTTGCCAGACTGCAAACCGACTGCAACTGCGCGTTCATCGTGCCAATGCTAACAAGTTCGCTTATCCGCGGAAGCCAGGTATTGTATTGGGCTGATCGCTGGCTGTTGTTGGTGCCCAGCGCGCGGGCGTAAAGCTGCCAGACCACCCAGTCGACGCGGACTTCACTCCACAATTGCTGGAAGGTGATTGGCTTCAGATTCGCGGCCCCCGTGTTGATGGTGTTGGTCCAGGGCAGAGTGCGCCACTCGTTGCGGTGGGGCACCCAAAACTCTCGCGTGCCCGCCACGTTCGGCCGACCTGTGGTAAAACGAATGGAATAGAGCCCGTCGATCGGCGATTTGTAGATCGCATTCGTGCCGTTCAAGCCCGTCTCGCCTGACTTGTATCGGTCGGATATGCGCCTTTCTCGCATATGTTCGCCGTCGGTCATGAGAACGATGATCTTCATCGTTTCGGGATCGGTGTACTCAAAGGGTCGGCCGTCAAGCATAGGCGGCACAGCGCCGGTGTCGACGAAATGGCTGATGATGCCTTGGCTGCCCGGATCGATCAGCGCCATGCCCCATTTCATGCCGACATTGATCGAGGTCCAGCCAGTTGCGGTCAGCCTGTTGATCTTGTTCTGCAGCATTGAAATGTTGTTGGTCGGCAGCATCACCGTGTTCGCCACGGATGGTGGGCACCAGAGGGCCTCTTGAATCGCTACAGCGTCATAGATGTTGGCCTTATCAATGTAGACAGTCCCCCGAAAGGTTGGCGCATACGTATCGGCAAGGGCGGTCATCGGCAGGCCCAGCGTGGTCGAGATACCAGTTTGGTTATAGACTGATGCGGGCAGGTCCAAGCAGTTTGCATGTTCTATGCCATGCTGCATTTGCGCGTTGTAGCGGCCCCGCAGCGCCGCCCCAAGGTTCACCTGACCGTTGAAGGGCACGATAGAAATCGAGATCCGGTCCTCGCTGTCGTTGCTAAGGACCGTATCGACAAATTCATTGGCGGCTGACTTCAGGTTGGTCAGGCGGTTGTTCTCCGCCATCGAGCCCGAGACGTCGAGCACCAGAACGACCTCCACATTGGTCATGCGCTGTTCGGCCCTTGACGTGCCGGGCGCATCCAATTCTTCCACGCCAATCATATGCAGGAAACTCGGGTTGGTTGCGGCCCGCGCATCGGCACTCACCTCGCGGTAGTTCAGGCCCTCTTCGACCGTGACGGCGCGCAGATAGTCTGCAAGGCCTGCCTTGTCGAAATAGTCGGTTACCACATCTTCGGCGTCCAGCTTCTGGCTTAGCGAGGCCGCCGCCAGCGTGGCGCGGTCCAGCGTATTTTGCAACGAGGTGCGCCGAGACTCATAGCGCATCAAATCTACCGCGATGCCGCCAATCATCACCATCAGCAAAAACATGAACAACGCAAAGAAGGTCAGATTGCCATCTTCGCCATGCGCCAGATCACCGCCGGCGAAAGCGCGCTGAAACACAGTGCGATCAGGCTGATCAGCTGTCGGATTCGCATGCAGATGCGACATATTATGCCTCCACTTCGGCAAAAAGATACTAGGCAGCCTTCTGGCAGATGCCTTCACGCTGGAAATCTGCATGAACCTTTGGGCGCAAATGTGGCGTCACCGTGGGGAAGGTAAGATGATCCTGGGACGGCAAGGCCAAGGCATCAACAATGGATGATCTTTGGCACCAATGCCCTGAACCGTGAGGTCCTGTGCAGCGTGGTGTTCATCGCCGTGGCCAAGGCATAGACCGAAAGCAGTCGTGGCCGTGTGAGTCCAAACCTTCGCGCACCACGTGTTCAAGTGCGGCACGTAAAACCTGTTTGAGCGGGGCACAAGTTGCCTCGGTGGGGATGGTATAGCTATCCATCAAGGTGCCGCGATATTGATCCGACCGCGCCATCATCGGCAGTGCGAGATTGCGTGGAATGATGGGCGCGCCAAAGACCGAGTTCGGCCATTCCAAGCTGTGTGCATCCACCACAGTGTGCAGAGGTGTCGCGTTGAATTTGCTGCGCAGGGTCGGGCGCAGATGGACCTGTGCATTGTAAGGTGCCACCGTGATCGACACCCGCTGATTGGGGCCGCTGTCCCGCATGTCGGCTACGAAATGTGACGCCGCCGTGCGCAGATTGGTGATCTTGGCGCCCAACATCGAGCCAGAAACATCCAGCACCAGCGTGATTTCCACATTGGTGATCGCTTGCGCCGCGCGTGACACGGCTTGAGCGTCAAATGCCTCAATCCCGATGATGTGCAGAAAGAATGAGTCGGTCGCGGCCCGCGCCGTGGCCTGCAGATCGCGGCTGCTCAGCCCATCCAGCACCAGAACGCTTTCCAGCTTGTCCGTAAGGCCCGCCTTTTCCACGCAATCCTCGACCACCGACTGCGGTTCCAGCTGCTGCGTTCGGCTTTACTGCCAACAGCTGGCAGCGGTCCAGCGTCTGCGAGAGGTGCGTGCGGGTGGCCTCATATCCGAGAACGCCGATCGCCACCTCGCCCATCATCGCGATAAGGTCGAAAAACAGGGTGAAGACGATCCGCGCGCCGTCTTCGGCCCTGGTGTGAACGCCCAGTGCTTTGGTCATGGGGGGGCAGCCATGAAACCTGTCCAGTTGGTATGCTCCGGGTCGCCCCGGTCACAGTTCTTTCTTGCCCAAGCCTTGGAGTTGTCGCGAAATTTTGGCAAAGGCGGCAATCTGCAGACCGGCATTGGCCCGGTAGACGCGATCCCGCAGCACATGGCCTGACGGGGCACTTGGCCGAAACAAACCTCTGTCCAAATCGGTGCCCAATTGCGGCAGCCTTGCGCAAAATGGACAGATCCGAATCACATAACGCTACAGATTGGCGCAAAAATTCGGCCAATCGACGCAGACATTTGCCAGTCTTTTCGCCTAAACCAGACACGAGCGCTGCCATCAGGCGGGCGTCCAACGGGAGGAACCACATGTCTGTTGCCGGCGAACCCAGCTTTCGTGAATCGGTTGATCTGATGTTCAAACGCGCCACCGCGCTGATGGACCTTTCCCCCGGGCTTGAGGAAAAGATAAGGGTCTGCAATTCGACCTATACGGTGCGCTTTGGCGTGCGCCTGCGCGGCAAGATCGAAACCTTCGTTGGCTACCGTTCGGTCCATTCCGAACATATGGAGCCGGTGAAGGGGGGGATCCGCTATTCGCTGGGCGTCAACCAAGACGAGGTTGAGGCGCTTGCAGCGCTGATGACCTATAAATGCGCGCTGGTTGAAACCCCGTTCGGTGGCGCCAAGGGGGGCCTGTGCATCGACCCGCGCCAGTGGGACGAGCATGAGCTGGAACAGATCACCCGCCGTTTCGCCTATGAGCTTATCAAGCGTGATCTGATCCACCCTGCGCAAAACGTGCCCGCCCCGGACATGGGCACGGGCGAGCGTGAGATGGCATGGATTGCCGATCAATACGCCCGGATGAACACCACCGACATCAACGCCAAGGCCTGCGTCACCGGCAAGCCGCCCCATGCGGGCGGCATCCAAGGTCGGGTTGAGGCGACGGGCCGGGGTGTGCAATTCGCCCTGCGCGAGTTCTTCCGCTACCCCGAGGACAGTGCGGCCGCACGCCTGACGGGTGATCTCGATGGCAAGCGCGTGATCGTACAGGGCCTTGGCAATGTGGGCTATCACGCCGCGAAGTTCCTGTCCGAAGAGGATGGGGTGCGGGTCATCGCCGTCATCGAACGCGATGGCGCTATTTTGGATGACAAGGGCATCAACATCGAAGACCTGCGCCAGCATATGAACCGCAACGGTGGGCTGTTGGCGGGCTATACCAAGGGCCGCCATGTGGCAGATGGCGCGGCGGTTTTGGAGCTGGAATGCGACATGCTCATTCCGGCAGCGCTGGAGGGTGTCATCAATCTTGGCAATGCGGCCCGCATCAAGGCCCCGCTCATCATCGAGGCGGCCAATGGCCCGGTGACCTTTGGCGCTGATGACATCCTGCGTCGCAAGGGCACGCTGATCATCCCCGACATGTATGCCAACGCAGGCGGGGTGACGGTGTCTTACTTTGAATGGGTCAAGAACCTGTCGCACATCCGCTTTGGCCGCATGCAACGCCGCGCCGAAGAGGCCCGCTCGCGGCTTTTGGTGGAGGAGTTCGAGCGTCTGTCCTCGGATCAGGGCCTTGGCTGGACCATGGCCGCCGATTTCAAAGAGAAGTTTCTGCAAGGCTCGGATGAATTGGCGCTGGTGCGCTCGGGGCTTGATGACACCATGCGCACCGCCTATCAGGCCATGCGTGAGGTCTGGCATGGGCGTACCGATGTGAAGGATCTGCGTGTCGCGGCCTATATCGTGGCCATTGACCGCGTGGCCAAAACCTATCGCTCCAAGGGCCTGTAAGGGGGGCTGCAAGGCACCGATGCATCTGACCCTGATCGAAACCGGCGGCACCATCTGCATGACCGCGGGCCCAAACGGTCTGCGCCCCGCGCCTGAAAAGGTGGCGGCTGCGTTGGCGCAGATTGCGCCGGGGCTGACGCTTGATCACCTGAAACTCGACCCGCTGATCGACAGCGCTGATCTTGGGCCTGCAATCTGGAACGCGCTGTTGGACCGCATCGCAGCGGCCCCCGGCCCGGTGATCGTGACACATGGCACCGACACCATGGCCTTTACCGGCGCGGCACTTGATGCGGCCTTGGCGGGGCAGGGTCGCCTGCACCAGAGCAGGGTGGTGGTCCTTACGGGCTCCATGCACCCGCTTGGCGTGGCGGGTTCGGACGCCGAAGGCAATCTTGTGCTGGCGATTGAAACCGCGCTGGACGCAGAGCCGGGTCTGCATTTGGCCTTTGGCGGTAAGGTTCTGCCCGCAGGTGCAGTCTCCAAGCAACACTCCCAAGACGTAGCCGCCTTCGTCCCGGCGGGCGATCCGGCCGCGCCGCCTGCGCCGCCCACCCGGCGGTTCGACACAGGCAAATCGCTGGGCCTTGTCACACTGACCCCCGGCCTTGCACCCCGTGTGCTGACCGCCGCGCTTGGCGCGCTGGACGGGGCCGTCTTGCGCGTCTTTGGCGCAGGCACCATGCCGGCCGCCTTGGCCCAAACGCTGATGGCTGTCAAAGGCAAGCCAATGATCGCGGTCAGCCAATGCCTGAGGGGTGGGCTGGAGCCCGGGGCCTATGCCGCAGGTGCGCCCCTTTGGGCCGCAGGCGTGGAGAATGGCGGCCAAATGTCGGCTGAACAGGCGCTGGCCCGGCTGTGGCTGCGCCTCTCTGCCACGCCGCCCACAGCCTGATTGCGACAAACTTTGTCGTCTGCGTCAAAGGAAATTGCGGCAAGCTCTTGCATATAAACCGCTAAGCCGCTTCACTGCGGACGAAAGAACGGGGCAGGCATCATGCGCTATTCAGGCTTCAAGGTCATCACCGAAGGGCTTTTCGGCAACAAGGGTTGGACGCCCGCGTGGCGTGACCCGGCCCCCAAGGCCGCCTATGACGCCATCATCATCGGCGGCGGCGGGCATGGTTTGTCCACCGCCTATTATCTGGCCAAGAACCACGGGCTGCGCAATATCGCGGTCTTGGAAAAGGGCTATCTCGGCAGCGGCAATATCGGGCGCAACACCACCATCGTGCGCGCCAATTATTTCCTGCCGGGCAACTCGGAATTCTACAGCCATTCCATGAAGCTGTGGGAAGGTCTTGAGGGCGAGCTGAACTACAACGTGATGCATTCGCAGCGCGGGCTGATCAATCTCTTCCACTCGGACGGCCAGCGCGATGCCTTTGCCCGGCGCGGCAATATGATGATCAACCAAGGTGATGATGCGATCCTTCTGGACCGCGAGGGCGTGCGCGATCTTTTGCCCTATCTTGATTTTGAGAACACCCGCTTTCCGATCTATGGTGGGCTTTTGCACCCACGCGGCGGCACGGCGCGCCATGATGCGGTGGCTTGGGGCTATGCGCGCGGCGCGGACCAGTTGGGCGTTGATCTGATCCAGAATTGCGAAGTCACCGGGATTGATGTCGAAAACGGCAAGGTCGTGGGCGTGCAAACCACGCGCGGTGCAATCAAGGCGGCCAAGGTTGGCATCGTCGTCGCGGGCCGCTCGGGTCAGGTTGCCGCCATGGCGGGCATGCGCCTGCCCATTGAAAGCCACATCCTGCAAGCCTTTGTCACCGAAGGGCTGAAGCCCGTCATCGACCATGTCATCTCGTTCGGGATGGGGCATTTCTACATCAGCCAATCCGACAAGGGTGGCTTGGTGTTCGGGGGCGATCTGGATTTCTACGCCTCCTACGCCAGCCGCGGCAACTTGCCGATGGTCGAACATGTGATGGAAGCCGGCATGACGCTGATGCCCATGATCGGTCGCGCCAAGGTATTGCGCTCATGGGGCGGCATCATGGACATGACGCCTGATGGCAGCCCAATCATCGACAAGACCGCAATTGACGGGCTGTTCATCGACTGTGGTTGGAACTACGGCGGCTTCAAGGCCGTGCCTGCCTCGGGCTGGTGCATGGCGCATCTGATGGCCACCGGCCAGTCGCATGACGTTGCCAGCCGCTTCCGCCTTGACCGTTTCCGCGCCGGCCAGATCCTCGACGAGGAAGGCACCGGCAGCCAGCATAACCTGCATTAAGGGACCCTTTCATGCGCATCCCATGCCCCCTTTGCGGCCCCCGCGACCGGCGCGAATTCTACTATTACGGGTCAGACGACTATCTGAACCGCCCCGCTCCCGATGCCCCGATCGAGGCATGGGACGACCATCTGCACCTGCGCGACAACCCTGCGGGCAAGACGCATGACCTGTGGTACCACGAAACCGGCTGCGCCCATTGGTTGCGCGTCCATCGCAACACCGTCACCCACGAGATTTACAGTGCTGAACTGGTGGCCGATCTGAAAGGCGGTGCGAAATGAGGATCGCAGGCAAGGGGCTGATCGACCGCGCAAAGCCCGTCAGCTTTACCTTTGACGGCAAGCCCTATCAGGGGTTCAAGGGCGACACTGTCGCCTCGGCCCTTTTGGCCAATGGCGTCAAAGTGGTGGGGCGCAGTTTCAAGTATCACCGCCCGCGTGGGGTGCTGACCGCCGGATCCGAAGAGCCGAACGCGATGATCGAAGTGATCGGCGCGGCGAACCAGACCCCGAACGTCCGCGCCACGATGCAGGAACTGTTTGAGGGGCTTACCACCCGCAGCCAAAACCGCATGGGGTCCTTGCGCTTTGACCTTTTGGCGGTGAATGACCTTCTGTCCCCGTTCCTGTCGGCGGGCTTTTACTACAAGACCTTCATGTGGCCGCGCGCCTTTTGGGAGCGGCTTTATGAACCCGTAATCCGCCGCGCGGCGGGTTTGGGCAGCCTGTCGGGCCGCCATGATGAGGGGCATTACGAAAAGGCTTTTGCATTCTGCGATCTTTTGGTCATTGGCGCTGGCCCGACGGGCCTGATGGCGGCTTTGACCGCTGCACGCGCAGGGGCCGATGTGATTGTGGCCAATGAAGACATCCGTCTGGGCGGCCGTCTGCTGTCAAACAATGAGACCATCGACGGCGCGCCGGGTTTGGATTGGGTGGCAGAGGTCGAGGCTGAATTGGCCGCTCTGCCCAATGTGCGCATCATGCACCGCACCACCGTGACCGGGGCCTATGATGACGGCGTCTTTGCCGCGCTGGAGCGTGTGGCCCTGCACAAGCCCGCCCGTCCAGATGTGCCGCGTGAGTGTTTCTGGCGGATTACCGCGCGGCGGACCGTTCTGGCCTCGGGTGCGCTGGAACGGCCCATTGCCTTTGCCAAGAACGACCGACCCGGCATCATGATGGCCAGTGCGGTGGAAACCTACCTGCACCGCTATGGCGTTGTTCCCGGTCAGCGCGTGACGCTGTTTGCCAATAATGACGGTGCCCGCACCATGGCCCGCGCGCTTATGTCCGCAGGCGTGCAAGTCGCCGCCATTCTGGACAGCCGCACCAATGCCAGCGCCGTTGAGGATTGCCCGGTCTATCTGGGTGCCCGCAT
>JBILYK010000068.1:0-19218 GCA_044377735.1 Paracoccaceae bacterium
GGTCTGACCCGGATCGAGGGGCATCATGCCGGGGGTGAGTTCAAGCTGGAAACCGATCTTTTGGCGATGTCGGGCGGCTGGAACCCCACGCTGCACTTGACTTGCCACATGAACGGCCGCCCGCGCTGGAGCGACGAGATCGCCGCCTTCGTGCCCGCTGAGGGCGCGGTTCCCGGCCTCACGGCCGCAGGGTCGGCCAATGGCACCTTCACCACCCATGGCTGCCTTGCTGCAGGGCATGAGGCCGCAAAGACGGCGCTGGGCGACTTGGGGCTGAAAGCTGGAAAAGCCGTACTGCCGAAAGCTGAGGGGCTGCCTTACTCCATCGAACCCCTTTGGGCCGTTGATGGCAAAGGCCGCGCTTGGCTTGATTTCGCCAATGACGTGACAACCAAGGACGTCAGGCAATCCGCTGCCGAAGGCTATGCCTCGGTCGAGCATATGAAGCGCTATACCACCCAAGGCATGGCGCCCGATCAGGGCAAAAACTCGAACGTGGGGGCTTTGGCCGTTCTGGCTGATGCCACCGGACGCGGTATTCCGCAGACTGGAACCACCACCTTCCGCCCGCCCTATACGCCTGTCTCTATCGCGGCGATGGGGGCAGGAGGCCGAGGTTCGGGCTTTGCGCCGCAACGCTTCATGACATCGGATCAGGCCAGCCGCGACCGCGGCGCGCCGATGATCGAGGCAGGGCTTTGGTATCGACCCAGCTACTTCCCCAAACCTGGTGAGACGACTTGGCAAGAGTCGTGCGACCGCGAGGTGGCGATGGTGCGCAGCGCCGTGGGCGTGGCCGATGTCTCCACCTTGGGCAAGATTGACATTCAAGGTCGCGACGCCGCGCGCTTTCTCGATTTGGTCTATGCCAACACCTTCAGCACCCTGCCGATTGGCCGGGTGCGCTATGGGCTGATGCTGCGGGAAGATGGCTATGTGCTGGATGACGGCACCACGGCGCGGCTTGGGGACACCCATTTCCTGATGACCACGACCACGGCCGCCGCGGCCCCTGTGATGCGGCATCTGGATTTCGTGCACCAAACCCACTGCATCGACTGGGACCTGCGCTTGATCTCGGTTACCGAATCTTGGGCGCAATTCGCTGTGGCCGGGCCGAAATCCCGCGCGCTTCTGAACGCGGTTCTCGATCAGCCGGTTGCGGATTTCCCCTTTATGGCCTGCGGTCCGGTAACGGTGGGTGGTGTTAAGGCCCGGCTCTTCCGCATCTCGTTCTCGGGCGAAGAGGGCTATGAAATCGCCGTGCCCACCCGCTTTGGCGAAAGCCTGTTCCGCGATCTGGTGGCCAAGGCCGAAACCATGGGTGGTGGTCCTTATGGGATGGAGGCGCTGAACGTCCTGCGCGTCGAGAAGGGCTTTATCACCCATGCCGAGATTCATGGCCGCATCACGGCCTTTGACATCGGCATGGACAAGATGATTAGCCCGAAGAAAGACTGCATCGGCAAGGCCATGGCGGCCCGCCCCGGCCTTGTCGGGCCCGAGCGTCAGCAGCTTGTCGGCCTGAAGATCGTCGTTGGCACCCCGCCTTGCTCTGGCGCGCATCTCTTTACCCAAGGCGACACGGTCGGGCGCGAACAAAGCCAAGGCTACATCACCTCTTTTGCCCATTCCGACCTGATGGGCGCCTGCCTTGCGCTGGGCTTCTTGAAGAATGGCCGCGCGCGGCACGGTGAAAAGATCCGCATCGTCGATCACCTGCGGGGCTTGGACCTTTTGGCCGAGGTTTGCGATCCGGTGTTCCACGACAAAGAGGGGGAGAAGCTTCGTGCCTGAACTCATCGCAAAGCCCGCCGTTGAC
This sequence comes from Paracoccaceae bacterium, assembly GCA_044377735.1. Lineage (GTDB taxonomy): Bacteria > Pseudomonadota > Alphaproteobacteria > Rhodobacterales > Rhodobacteraceae > Tabrizicola_A. The sequence goes on from JBILYK010000068.1 coordinate 1,823, forward strand.
CACGCGGCCCTGACCTTTGGCAGCTGCACCCTGACGCCCGTGGACCTTGGCTCGATCACCTCAATCGCCCTCTTTCCGGGACAGGAAAAGGCTGCAAACAAGGCGCTGAAACCCTTGGGCCTGACCTTTCCCGCCCCCAATACGCTGACGCACAAGGATGGTGCGGTGCTGGTCTGGACCGGCCGCGAACAGGCCTTCCTGATCGGTGTTGAGGCCCCCGATTTCGGGGCATCTGCCGCGGTCACCGACCAATCAGGCGGCTGGTCGGCGCTGCGGTTGACGGGCGCCAAGGCCCATGACGTGCTGATGCGCCATGTCCCCTTGGACCTGCGGCTGCATGCCTTCCCGGTCGGCCACGCTGTTCGCGCGCCTTTGGGGCATATGTCTGCCATCTTGCTGCGCGAGAGCGAGGAGAGCTTCCTCGTTCTCACCTTCCGCTCGATGGCCCGCACCGCGTGGCATGAGGTGGAAACCGCCCTGCGCACCGTGGCTGCCCGCAGCTGATGCTCACCCTCCGCGAGATCGCCGAGTTGACCGACTGGCGACGCGACTTGCACCGCCACCCCGAGGTCAGCCGCCTTGAGGCCGCAACGGCCGCCCGGGTGGTGGCCGCGCTGCAGCCCTTCGCACCCGATCAGGTGCATACGGGCCTTGGCGGCCACGGCGTGGCGGCTGTCTTTGACAGTGGTCTGCCCGGCCCTAGCGTGATGTTCCGCGCCGAACTTGACGGGCTGCCGATCACCGAAATTTCCGATCGCCCCCACCGCTCCACCCGCGCTGGCACCGGGCATCTTTGTGGCCATGATGGGCACATGGCGCTTCTCATCGGATTGGCTCGGCTTTTGTCGTGGCAGCGCCCGGCGCGGGGCAGGGTGATCCTTATGTTCCAACCCGCCGAGGAAGACGGCTCGGGCGCGGCGGCGGTGCTGGCCGATCCGGCCTTCGCCGCGCTGATCCCCGATTGGGCTTTTGCCATCCACAACCTGCCCGGCATTGCCTTGGGCTATGCGGCTGTCAAACCCGGGGTGGTGAACTGCGCCAGTCAGGGGCTGAAGATCATCCTTGGTGGCAAGACCGCCCACGCGAGCCAACCCGAGGCCGGCACCTCGCCCGGTGTGGCTCTTGCCGCCCTTATCGCTGCCTTTTCCAACTTGGCCCCACCCGCGCCCCTTGGCCCGGGCTACCGCCTCGTCACCGTTACCCATGCGCGTCTGGGTGAGCCTGCCTTTGGTATCGCTCCCGGTGCTGCTGAAGTTTGGATCACCCTGCGTGCGCTGGAAGATGCGGCTATGGCCGCCTTGCGCGCCCAAGCCATGGCTATGGCCGAGGCCGAGGCCCGCGCTCGTGGCTTGACCATCGCTTTCGAAACCCATGACAATTTTGCCGCATCTGTAAACCACCCCGAGGCGACCGCGCGCATCATCGCGGCGCTCGACGCGCTGGGCATCGCACATGACCCCGGCGATCTGCCGATGCGCGCGTCGGAAGATTTCGGCCGCTTCGGCCAGCCCGGTACGCGCTCGGCCATGCTGTTTCTGGGCGCGGGCCAAGATCACCCTGCTTTGCACAACCCCGATTACGACTTTCCCGACGCGCTGATTGCCCCCGGCGTCGCGATTTTCCACCAGATTGCCCGCGAACTTCTGGGGTGACTCTCGCCTTCAATGTGGCCTAAATATCCCACGGGGGTGCGGGGGTGTGGAACCCCCGCGCACCGCCTGCCAAACGCACCCCGCCCAATGCACCACGCCCAATGCACCACGAAAGCCCCTATGTCCCTGCCGCCCGGTTTCCTTGACGAACTGCGCACCCGCGTGTCCCTGTCGTCCGTTGTCGGGCGCAAGGTCACATGGGATATGCGCAAGTCCAATCAGGGCAAGGGCGACATGTGGGCGCCTTGCCCGTTCCATCAAGAAAAATCCGCGTCTTTTCATGTGGATGACCGCAAGGGCTATTACTATTGCTTTGGCTGCCACGCCAAGGGCGATGCGCTGACCTTCATCAAGGAAACCGAAAACCTTGGCTTCATGGAGGCGGTGGAGGTCTTGGCGCGCGAGGCGGGTATGCCGATGCCCGAACGCGATGCTCGCGCGGCCCAAGTAGCCGACCGGCGCACCCAGTTGATTGCGGTGATGGATGAGGCGGTCAAATGGTTCCGCCTGCAGCTGAAAACCTCTGCCGCCGCCGAGGCGCGGGCTTATCTTGCGAAGCGCGGGCTGTCTGAGGCCGCACAAGACCGCTGGGATATCGGCTTTGCCCCCGATCAGCGGCAGGCGCTGTTTGCTGCTCTCACCCAAAAGGGCATCGCACCTGATCTGATCGTCGCCTCGGGCGTCTGCGCCAAGCCGGATGATGGCGGCGCGCCTTATGACCGCTTTCGTGGTCGCATCATCTTTCCCATCCGCGATGGCCGGGGCCGGGCAATTTCCTTGGGTGGCCGCGCGATGGACCCCAACGCGCGGGCTAAATATCTGAATGGCCCCGAGACCGAGATATTCGACAAGGGACGCAACCTTTACAACCACGCCCCCGCCCGCGAAGCGGCAGGTAAGGGCAAACCCTTGGTGGTGGCCGAAGGTTATATGGATGTGATTGCGCTGGCCGAGGCCGGGTTCACCGCTGCCGTGGCCCCCTTGGGCACCGCCGTCACCGAAGACCAATTGCGCCTGATGTGGCGCATCCATGATGAGCCGATCATCGCGCTGGATGGCGATGCCGCCGGCATCCGCGCCGCGCTGCGGGTGGTGGACCTTGCACTGCCCTTGCTGGAGGCGGGCAAGGGTTTGCGTTTTGCCGTTTTGCCCGGTGGGCAAGACCCTGATGATCTTATCAAATCCCAAGGTCCGCAGGCGATGCAGGCGGTGATTGAGGGCGCGCAGCCGATGGTGCGGCTTTTGTGGCAGCGCGAGACAGAAGGCCGGGCCTTTGACAGCCCCGAACGCAAAGCCACGCTGGACAAATCCCTGCGTGCCGCCCTGAAGCGTATCGCTGACCCTTCGATCCGCGGCCATTACGGCGAGGATATCAAGCGGTTGCGGCTGGAGCTGTTCGGCCAAGGCGGTGCCCGGGTTCCGGCCTTTCGTGGGTCGCGCTTTTTGCCCAAAGGCACGCCCTTGCCCGCCACTGCCTCGGCGCGCCAATCGCTTTTGGCCCAAGGTCTTGCCGTCGAGGAGGTGCTGCGCGAGGCGGTGATTCTCGCCAGTCTTATTCTGCACCCCGCGCTGATCCACCGCTTTGAAAGCGCATTGGAACGGCTGGACCTGACGGGCGAGGATCACCACCACCTGCGCGCGCTGTTGCTCGCCCATGCCGATGAAAACGCGGGCAGCTTGCACGATATCCTGTGTGCTGAGGCGGGTGCGGCCCTTGACGCGCTGATGCGCCGGCCCCATGTGCAGATCGCGCCGCCCGTTCGCAACCGCGCGGATGTTGATCTTGCAACCCTTTGTCTGGCCGAGGAAATGGCCAAACTTGATGCCCACCGCGCAGCCCGGCGCGAGATTGAGGACGCGGTTCTCGACCTTACCGGCCTTGCCGATGAAGGCCTGACATGGCGGCTTTCCAAGGCCGCCGAGGCCCGCCACCGCGCCGATCACCCGGCGCGCGACGACGCCAATGACATGGGCGAAGACCGCGCCGCCCTGTCAAATCACCTTCAAGCCTTGATCGATGATCGGGTCTGGGAAAAGAAACGCTAACCCATCGCCCGCACCCCCCCTGTGCTTTCCGCTGATTCGCGTTATTGATTCGCAAATGCTCAAGTGATTCGCCCTTACTGACGAACGGAGACGATATGGCCTCGAAAGACACCGACGACGGCAAACCCGAAGGCGAAGAGGCCGAAGTTTCCCTGGATCTGAGCCAAGCTGCCGTCAAACGGATGATCGCAGACGCCAAAGAGCGTGGCTATATCACCTATGATCAGCTCAATTCTGTGATGCCGCCCGAACAGGTGTCGTCCGAACAGATCGAAGACGTTATGGCGATGTTGTCCGAGATGGGCATCAACATCATCGACGATGAAGAAGTCGAAGAGGGTGAGCCTGTGGTGGGCGAGCTGGTGGAAACCTCATCCACCTCGCGCGAGGTGGCCGTTGTCGGATCAACCACCGAAACGCTGGACCGCACCGATGACCCGGTGCGCATGTATCTTCGCGAAATGGGCAGTGTTGAATTGCTGAGCCGCGAGGGCGAGATCGCCATCGCCAAGCGCATCGAGGCCGGGCGCAACACCATGATCGCGGGCCTGTGTGAAAGCCCGTTGACCTTTCAGGCCATCATCATCTGGCGTGACGAACTTTTGTCTGAAGACATCCTTTTGCGCGATGTGATCGATCTTGAGGCAACCTTTGGGCGCTCCTTGGATGGCGAGGAAGATATCGTCGGCGCCGGTCTTGAGGGCGTTGATGTGGACGCCAGCGCCGCCCCACGCCGCGCCGCGGGGGCTGCCGAGCCGGAAATGGACGCCGACGGCAACCCGATCTTTGCCGAGGCCGAGGAAGACGACGACGAGGACGGCGTGTCGATGTCGCTGGCTGCGATGGAGGCCGCGCTTAAGCCCAAGGTTTTGGAAACGCTGGACCTGATCGCGCGCGACTATGACAAACTGGCTGAGATGCAAGACGCCCGCATGTCGGCCACCTTGTCAGATACCGTGCGATTCACCGCCGCCGAGGAGGCCGCCTATCAAAAGCTGCGCTCGGAAATCGTCGCCCTGGTCAACGCGCTGCATCTGCACAATAACCGGATCGAAGCGCTGATCGACCAGCTTTATGGCATCAACAAGCGCATCATGGCGATCAATTCGGGCATGGTGAAACTGGCTGATGCGGCGCGCATCAACCGCCGCGAATTCATCGACGAATATCAAGGCTATGAACTCGACCCGACCTGGCTTGACCGGATGGCTGCCAAGGCAGGCCGGGGCTGGCAGGCGCTGATCGAGAAGTCCCGCGACAAGGTGGAGGAACTCCGCACCGAAATGGCGCAGGTCGGTCAATATGTCGGCGTCGACATTTCCGAATTCCGCCGCATCGTCAATCAGGTGCAAAAGGGCGAGAAAGAGGCGCGTCAGGCCAAGAAGGAAATGGTGGAAGCGAACCTGCGTCTGGTGATCTCGATTGCGAAAAAATATACCAACCGCGGTCTGCAATTCCTGGATCTTATTCAGGAAGGCAATATCGGCCTGATGAAGGCGGTTGATAAGTTCGAATACCGTCGTGGCTATAAATTCTCGACCTATGCGACATGGTGGATTCGTCAGGCGATCACCCGCTCGATCGCCGATCAGGCGCGCACCATCCGGATCCCGGTGCACATGATCGAGACGATCAACAAGCTGGTGCGCACCGGCCGCCAGATGCTGCACGAAATCGGCCGCGAGCCGACGCCGGAAGAATTGGCCGAAAAGCTGCAGATGCCTTTGGAAAAGGTCCGCAAGGTGATGAAAATCGCCAAGGAGCCGATTTCCTTGGAAACCCCGATTGGCGACGAAGAAGACAGCCAGCTTGGCGATTTCATCGAAGACAAGAACGCCATCCTGCCACTGGATTCTGCCATTCAGGAAAACCTGAAGGAAACCACCACGCGTGTTCTGGCCTCGCTCACCCCGCGTGAAGAACGCGTGCTGCGCATGCGTTTTGGTATCGGCATGAACACCGATCACACGCTGGAAGAGGTTGGCCAGCAGTTCAGCGTGACCCGCGAGCGGATTCGTCAGATCGAAGCCAAGGCGCTGCGGAAGCTGAAGCATCCCAGCCGCTCGCGCAAGTTGCGCAGCTTCCTAGATCAGTAGATTCGGGGTTCACCCTGACCCTCGCTCCGCAAGACCAAGCCGCCGATGCCGCATCGCGCGCTTGCTCTTTCGGGGCGCGGGCCTGACCTCGCGGCTTGCGGCCCATCGGCCAGTCCTTGCCACCCCTTGCGGGGTGGACTTGCCATAGGCTGCGCCAAGCCGCACATAACGCCAATCCCCGCTTATGAGGTTGCTATGGTCCGCTTCGTGCTTCTGCTTTCGCTTCTGGCAAGCCCGGCCATGGCTTTTCAGGCCCGTAACGATGCTCAAGTCACCGGCACGGCGACCCAGATCTTGGTGGCCTCGCGTCCAGGGCTTTCGGCCTCCGAAAGCTGGTGCGCTGCGGGTGATTTCGTGATCCGCGCGCTGGGCCAGCCCGCCACAACGCCGCTTTACCGCGTTAACCCAGCTCCGCGCCGTGCGGCTGAGGCGGTAGCATTCTCACTCTCACCCGAAGATGCGACCGATCGCACTGGCCTGCTGCTGCTGGGAGACCGCGATTCGAGCCTCAGTGCGGGCCACGCGCAGGCGCTGTGCCGGGTTGGACGCTGGCGGTTCTGACCGCCGGATCGCGGAAAGCAAGCGCGCCGCCCTTTCAGGCGGCGCGTTTGTTTCTCAGGTCTGCTCAGATCAGCTGCACAATAAGTCGGATGGGTCGACGTGCGTGGCGTGAGCCATGCCGTGCCGCACCAGTTGGAAGGTCGCCGTGCCATCGCGATCGGTGTCGATCCAGAGCCGATCCGTCGCACTGTCAAACTGCGCTTCCAAGTCGTTCGACCCACCGCTGAACGCGGTTTCGCCGCGAAAGGCAAAGGTGCCGACCAAGAAGCAACGAACACCAAACGGTTACCCTCGGCCCCGCCGCCATTGAAGACGGCAAAGTCGGTGATGGTGTCCGTGCCCGGCGTTGCACTTGAGAACGCAAAGTGATCCGCGCCTGCGCGGCTGGTCAAAACATCATTGCCCATGCCACCGTTGATTGTTGCCATTCCAGTGTTCCGAGATGCAAAGCGACCAAGTGCCAGCTAGAGCGGAGCGCATTCACTCTGATAAAGATTGAATTCGATACAAGACAGGCAAGCCGTTTGCAATGTTGCATATCGCGCTTGGTCGGCTGAACCCGATCAACCGCGATATGCTCCAAACCTCGTGAAATCTTACGCGCGCAATGGGGTTTGGGTTCTGCTTAACCGCCTGCAATCTGGGCCAGCCTAGGGCAACTGGGCGGCAGTCACGCGCAAGGATGAACCAACCCTGCCCGTGGGGCAACATTGTTATCACCCCCCAACCAATCACCAGTTAGTACAGATTGATTCGAATGTGCATCTGCCTGCGGCACGGTGGTTATCTGTGGTAGGGCCGGAGGGACTCGAACCCCCAACCAAGGCGTTATGAGCGCCCGGCTCTAACCATTGAGCTACAGCCCCCCACATGCCTGATTAACAGAACAGAGCAGGGCGTGGCAAGCGGGCGGCGTCATGCGTTGCGCGCCCGCAGCAGATGGCGTAAGGGGCAGGCAATTGCCGCCAGCACGGGACCTATTGACATGACCACCGGACATAATGGCCTGACCTATGCCGACGCAGGCGTCGATATTGACGCCGGAAACGCGCTGGTTGATCGGATCAAACCTGCGGCCAAGCGCACCAATCGCACTGGTAACATGGGCGGGCTTGGGGGTTTTGGCGCGCTGTTTGATCTGAAAGCGGCGGGCTACAAGGACCCGATCCTTGTGGCTGCGACAGACGGGGTGGGCACCAAGCTGCGCATCGCCATCGACACGGGCAATGTCGACACCATCGGCATCGATCTGGTGGCGATGTGCGTCAATGATCTGGTCTGCCAGGGTGCGGAACCGCTTTTCTTCCTCGACTACTTTGCCACCGGCAAGCTGGATGTCGAAGAGGCCACCCGCATCATCACCGGAATCGCAGCAGGCTGCGAGGCCAGTGGCTGTGCGCTTATCGGGGGCGAGACGGCGGAAATGCCGGGCATGTATCACAAGGGTGACTTTGACCTGGCTGGGTTCGCCGTGGGCGCGATGGAGCGCGGCACCGAACTGCCCGCAGGCGTAGCTGAGGGGGATGTGCTTTTGGGACTTGCCTCGAACGGCGTGCATTCCAACGGCTATTCCTTCGTCCGCAAGGTGGTTGAGTTGTCTGGCCTTGGCTGGGATGCGGCCTCGCCCTTCTCGGACGGCACGCTGGGGGCGGCGCTGCTTGCCCCGACCCGGCTGTATGTCAAACAATCCTTGGCCGCCATTCGGGCCGGAGGCGTGCATGCTTTGGCCCACATTACGGGCGGCGGGCTGACCGAAAACCCGCCGCGCGTGGTGCCGGAAGGATTGGGCTGCGAGATTGATCTCTCGGCATGGACCTTGCCGCCGGTCTTCCGCTGGCTGGCCAAGACCGCCAATATGGCCGAGCCGGAGCTTCTGAAAACCTTTAACTGCGGCATTGGGATGATCGCGGTTGTCGATCCAGCCCGCGCAGCCAACTTGGCCGACCTGTTCCGCGCGCAAGGGGAAACCGTGGTCGAGCTTGGCCGCGTCGTCAAAGGTGAGGGCGTGATCTACAAAGGCCACCTTCTGTGAAACGCGTCGCCATCCTGATTTCTGGGGGTGGCTCGAACATGCTGGCGCTGGTGCGCGACATGGTGTCTGGGCAGCGCCCCTGCGCGCCAGTTCTGGTGGCATCGAACGATCCCGCAGCGGGCGGCTTGGCCAAAGCGGCCGCCCTTGGCATTCCGACCGCCGCCGTTGATCATCGCCCCTTTGGCCGCGATCGTGCCGGGTTTGAGGCGGCTCTTTTGCAGCCGATCCTTGCGGCCAAGCCCGACATCCTGTGTCTGGCGGGTTTCATGCGCATTCTCACCCCCGATTTCATTCGCCAGTTCGAGGGGCGGATGTTGAACATCCATCCTTCGCTCTTGCCGAAGTATCCCGGCCTGCACACCCATCAGCGTGCGCTGGAAGCGGGCGATGCCGAGGCCGGCTGCACGGTGCATGAGGTGACGGCAGACCTGGATGCGGGCCCCATTCTTGGCCAAGCGCGCATTCCAGTTTTGCCTGGCGACACGGCTGACAGCCTTGCCGCACGGGTTTTGATGCAGGAACACCAGCTTTATCCAGAGGTCCTGCGTCGCTTTGCGCTTGGTGAAACCGTCCCCCTGATGAGGGGTTGATCGGGGCAGGGTTCTGCCAAACACCCCCCAGCCAGAACGGCTTTCCCGTCCCTTTTCCCTTGGCGGATATGCCGCCTTTTCCGCTGCGCTGGCTTGAGTTTGCCGCCGCTCGGGCCTAGGTTCGCGCAACAGTCAGGGGAAGACCATGCGCATTCACAGCGATCTGGCCGATACGATCGGCAACACGCCACTTCTGAAGCTCAAGCGGGCGTCGGAAATGACCGGCTGCACGATCCTTGGCAAATGCGAGTTTCTGAATCCCGGCCAATCAGTCAAGGACCGCGCGGCGCTATTCATGATCCGCGATGCGGTGGCCAAGGGTCTTTTGCGCCCCGGCGGCACGATTGTCGAAGGCACGGCGGGCAACACCGGCATTGGGTTGGCGCTTGTGGGCGCCAGCATGGGGTTCAAGACGGTGATCGTCATTCCCGAAACCCAGTCTCAGGAAAAGAAAGACATGCTGCGACTGGCGGGCGCGGAACTCGTGCAGGTGCCAGCAGCGCCCTATAAGAACCCCAACAACTACGTACGCTATTCCGGCCGTCTGGCCGAAGCCTTGGCGCAGACCGAACCCAATGGCGCGGTTTGGGCCAATCAGTTCGACAACGTGGCCAACCGCCAGTCGCATATCGAAACCACCGGGCCCGAGGTTTGGGAACAAACCGGCGGCAAGGTTGACGGCTTTATCTGCGCCGTGGGCTCAGGCGGCACTTTGGCGGGTGTGGCGATGGCTTTGCAGCATAAGGGTGTCAAGATCGGTCTGGCTGATCCTGAGGGCGCGGCACTTCACAGCTTCTACACCACGGGCCAGTTGGAAGCGCCCGGCTCGTCGATCACGGAAGGCATCGGGCAGGGGCGGATCACCGCAAACCTTGAAGGCTTCACCCCTGATTTCAGCTATCGCATCCCGGATGCCGAGGCGCTCCCGTTGGTGTTTTCCATGGTGGAAGAAGAGGGTATCTGTCTTGGTGGATCCTCGGGCGTCAACATCGCCGGTGCCATCCGCATGGCGCGTGAAATGGGGCCGGGCCATACGATCGTCACCATTCTGTGCGACTATGGCAACCGCTATCAGTCCAAGCTCTACAACCCGACCTTCCTCAAGGAAAAAGGCCTCCCTGTGCCGCGTTGGCTAGACCGGGCACCGATGGCGATTCCTTCGGTCTTTCTGGACGCATGAGACAGGGCTTTCGCCTTGGTCTGGGTCTGATCCTTGCCGCATTGGTTTGGGTCAGCCCGATCTGTGCGCCCCTGACCCTAGCCCAAGACAGCCTGCGTCAGGTGGACGAGACCGGTGCTTTGCTGCCGCGGCAGGGACCCGGACTTATTGCTCCGGTGGCCAGCAGCGCCGAAGAGACGGTCTCGCTGGATTATGCCGCTTGGGAGCGGTTGGCCGAACGGGCTGAAAAAGCGGCGGCCAACCGCAACATCGGGTCCGAGGCTTTGGAGGCGATCCGTCGGCAGATGGTGGATTGGCGCAGCGCCCTTTTGGGCGAGCAAAACGCCAATGCCGCCCGCATCGCCACGCTGCGCACCCAGATTGCCGCCTTGGGTCCGCCCCCGGGTGAGGGTGTCCCCGAGGTCGAGGAGATCGCTCAGCGCCGTGCGGTGCTGGCAGAACAACTTGTCACCCTGCAGGCCCCTGGCCTTGCAGCCGAAGAGGCCTATCGCCGCGCTGACGGCTTGATTGCCGAGATTGACCGGGTGGTGCGCGAGCGTCAGGCTGATCAATTGCTCAGGCTCTGGCCCGCGCCAATCAATCCGGCCAACTGGCCCGAAGCGGTGATTGGCCTGACAGATACGGGTGTGCGGATCTGGGAGGAAACAGCTGAGAAATGGGCCGACACCAAGGCGCGGACCGCTTTTGGTGACAACGTGCCCTTCATTCTGCTTTTGTTGGCCTTGGCGGTGGGTCTTTTGGTCTATGGGCGGTCTTGGGTGCAGGGCCTGTCCCGCCGCCTGCAGGACCGCGCCTCACTGCGCGGCCGCAAGATGTTGGCGCTGCTTGCTTCGCTTGGGGAAATCGCATTTCCCTTGGTGGGAATCATCTGTGTCCTTCTGGCACTGTCACTCACCGAGATGCAGGGCGAGGTCGGCACCCGTCTGGTCGATGCGGCGGGCGATCTGGCGCTTTTTGTGATCCTGGCAGCTTGGCTTGCCGGACAGGTCTTTCCGCGTGGCCTGTCAGGGGGGCCTTTTGGCCTGCCGTCGGAGCGGCGGGCGGAGGCACGCTATAACTCGTTTCTGATGGCGGTGCTGCTTGGGCTTGATGGCATGCGCTTTGCGGCAATGGACGCACAGTCCTATTCCGAAGGCACCACTTCGGTGGTGAGCTTTCCACTTTTGGCGGTCTCGGGGCTTTTGCTGTTTCGCATGGGCCAGCTGTTGCACCGGCACCTCTTGCGCGAACGCCGCGAGGGTGAGGCCAGCAGCTATGGCATGCAGCTGATCGGATTTCTGGGTCGCGGGGCCATGCTCGTGGGGATGGCGGGTCCCGTCCTCGGTGCGATCGGGTATGTCCCAGCCGCCGCGGCGCTGATCTATCCGGCAATGCTCAGCCTGTTTGTCGTCGGGCTGTTGCTGGTGCTGCAAGAACTGGTCAGCGACGTTTATGGTGGCATCACCCGCAGTGACGGCGATCCCGCCGAGGCGTTGGTGCCGGTTTTGGCAAATTTCGCGCTGGCCCTGTTCAGCTTGCCGGTTGTTGCGCTGATCTGGGGTGCGCGCCCATCGGACCTGACCGAACTCTGGACACGGTTTCGCGAAGGCTTTGCGCTGGGCGACACCCGAATTTCACCGACCAACTTTCTGGTCTTTGCCACCGTGTTTGCGCTGGGCTATCTGCTGACGCGGCTCTTTCAAGGTGGCCTTAGAAACTCGATCCTGCCGCGCACCTCGCTGGATCAGGGCGGACAGAAAGCCATCTTATCGGGCGTCGGCTATATCGGCATCTTTTTGGCGGCGGTGGCGGCGATCAATGCCGCCGGGATCAACCTCGCGGGTCTGGCGATTGTTGCCGGTGCGCTGTCGGTTGGTATCGGTTTTGGTTTGCAGACCGTGGTGTCGAACTTTGTCTCGGGCATCATCTTGTTGATCGAACGGCCGGTGAGCGAAGGGGACTGGATTGAGGTTGGCACCACACAGGGCATCGTGAAATCTATCTCGGTGCGCTCGACCCGGATCCAGACCTTTGACCGTTCTGATGTTATCGTCCCGAACTCAGACTTGATTTCGGGTCGCGTCACCAACTGGACGCGCTTTAACCTGACAGGCCGCCTGATCGTGCCGATCAGCGTTCCCCTGAGCGCGGACAGCCGCAAGGTCGAGGCATTGCTGCGCGAGATTGCCGAGGCGCAACCCTTGGCCATCCTGCAGCCGCCACCGATCGTGGCGCTGGTGGGGTTTGGGGCCGAAACGATGAACTTTGAGATCCGGCTGATCTTGCGCGATGTCAACTTCCAACTGCAGGTGCGCTCTGAGGTCAATCACCAGATCGCCGCGCGATTTGCTTCCGAAGGCATCTTGCCCATGCCAGCCCAAACCCCCGCAGAAGCCGCAGCCCAGTCTGCAACCCGCACTCGAAAACCTGTCGCCAAGGACGCCTCTCCATCATGATGACCCACCCCCTGTTTCGTGACGACGCCTATCTGCGTGAGGCGCAGGCCCGGGTGATTGGCCATACGCCCGAAGGCGGCATCGTGGTGGATCGGTCGGTGTTTTATGCCACCAGCGGCGGCCAGCCGGGTGACAGCGGGCTGATCGATTGGGATGGCGGGCGGTTGACAATTGCCACCGCTGTGAAGATCGAGGGCGGTGCCATTGCGCTTGTACCAGCCGAGGCGAGGCCGCTTCCCCCGATTGGGGCCGATCTGCACCAGCGCATCGACTGGGAACGCCGCCACCGCCACATGCGCGTGCACACCGCCTTGCACTTGCTCTCGGTGGTTATTCCCTTGCCGGTGACGGGCGGGCAGATCGGGGCGGACAAGGGACGGCTTGATTTCGACATGCCCGAAGCCCCAGCGGACGTGCCGGCGCTGAACGCCGCCCTGGCTGCCCTGATCGCGCGCGATCTGGTGGTCACCGAGAGCTGGATCACCGATGAAGAGCTTTTGGCCAATCCGGGCCTTGTGAAAACCATGTCAGTGCGTCCGCCGATGGGGCAGGGCCATGTGCGCCTTGTGCGGATTGGCGACGCCGAGACGCAGATCGACCTGCAGCCTTGTGGCGGCACCCACGTCGCGCGCAGCGCCGAGATTGGCGAGGTTGAGATCGGCAAGATCGAGAAGAAGGGCAAACTGAACCGCCGCGTCAGCTTGATCCTGTGCTGATACGCCATTGATCACGGCGTTGCGCCGAGTTCATCCTTCGTGAATTTCAGCCTCCTCCCCCCTTGAGTGCCCCCGAACTTCCCGCTAAACACCCCCCAACGGATCGGTGGCCGAGTGGTCGAAGGCGCACGCCTGGAAAGTGTGTAGGCGGGGAACCGTCTCTAGGGTTCGAATCCCTATCGATCCGCCACTTGCACATCGCGAACCTGAGATGAGGTCCCTGACGGGGCCTTTTTTCTTTTTGTTTCAAAGGGGTTTAGCAAGGCAATCCGACTTACAGAGAATGGCGTTTCGGTCGAAATCGGTCTCTAAAGCCCCTGCGTCTCTTTCCATCCGCCCTTACTCAAAATCGAGACGGATTCAAAAATCTGTTTACCTTCAGAATTTTAACAGAGCCGAACTGCGCCAGATTTGAACCGGATCTAACTGCTCCCGGTACGAACAGAGACACCCGAAGGCGGCGTAGCTGTGCGGGTTGGTGCGTTTTCCGGCGGGTGGGGCTGGGTCCCGAGGTCGCTTAGGGTGACGTGCGGAAAACGCGAACCACTCAGTACCCGCCAAGCGGCAGCGCGGAATGCGCCGCTTCGGCAGCCGCCAAAGCACCTTCCAGAAAGCCGCCGTTGTCGGACGACATCTCTGTACCGGCAAATATCACTCGGCGTGTTGGTGGCACAGCGCTGTAGTTCGGATGATCGGAAGGTGGGGTCAGGTCGGCTTCCGTGGCAGTGGCGGGGTCCATGCTCCAGTCTTTGATGAAGACATCATCTGGCGACGCCCCATCCTGTCCGAAGAGTCTGACCAATTGGGCGATGGCCGCATCGCGAAAGCCCGGGTTACGCGCAGCCCTTACTTGGGCAAAACCAAATAGCGCGCCCACATTTGCATCAACATGCGATGCGTCATGTATTTCCGCCAAGGGCCCACGATGGGAAATAGCATCGCCGTTGAGCCCGTTCTCCCGCCAGAAGGCTACTGGATAGGTTGCCACCAGCTTAGCATGACCTGCCATCCAGGTCGGCGCATCGGGAACCGCAACGCCCAAACCTGCAACCAGACGCGGTGGCATGGCAAAGATGACCTGCGCCGCATGAACGTGACCCTCTGCCGTCAAGATCGAAACACCTCCCGGTTCCTCAAGGACCCGATGCACCCGGCAGGAAAGACGCAGGCGGTCGCCAAGACCAGTCGCCAAGGCGTCAGTGACGCGTGCTAGCCCACCCTCGACGCGTAAAGCACCGCCCATCGTCGCAAATTCAAGATCCCGTCGAACCCTTCCAGCGGCATCTTCGAGCACCAACCGCCCTGACGCGTATTGGGCAAAACTGTTCAGGCCAAGGCGGTCAAGTAGTGCCAACATGCGGCGGTTGTGCGGCCAGACCCAGGACGGGCCAAGGTCATAGCCGTCCTGCGAAAGCACTCGCCCACCGGCTCTGCTCCGACCTTCAAGCACCATCACATCGCGACCCTCAGCCTGCAATTTGGTAGCCAAGGCAAGCCCCGAAAGCCCCGCACCGATGATACAAAAGCCAGTGTCAATGTTCATGCATGGTCACGCGCTGCTTTCGTTGCCAACACGGCCCCCTCATTGTTCTGTGCCTCTATATCGACCACCGGTGTGAACCGATAGTCTAGATAAGGGCGCGCCAACACGGACGATTCAGTCGGGTATTCAACATTTTACTTCGGCTTAAGCCGGACGAAAGTTCAGCCCTCGTGTCGCGCCGGCAGTTTTCGGCGGTGGTCGCCTTTCGTGCGAAAGGGGAGGTTAGCAGCCCTTCAGCACATTGCCAGTCCAGAAGGCGTCGTCGTCATCAATGTCCAAATTCCGTCCTGAGGCTAACACTCCGCATGCGCGCCCGAACACGCCTTCGCCCTCACCACAGCCCTTCGACCAGCGCCCGCACCGCCTCGGCGGCAGGAGAGAGGCCCTGCGCCCGCGTCACGATCTGGATGCAGGTCAGTGGCAGGTCCGGCAGGCCGCTCAGCGGTGCCAGATCCTGTGGGACGGTTCCCGCGGCCATGACTGTGGCGGCCAGTCCGGCGACGACAGCCGCGTGGATGACCTGGCCCGATGCACTAACCAATGCTAGGCGATGCGGCTGCGTCAATCGCGGCAAGGCGGCTGCGCGGAAGGCACAGCCCTCGGGGAACAATGCCAGAGGCAAGACACAGTCCTCCGGCATCTCGAAGGCAGGCGCTGCGACCCAGAGCAGGGGCGGCTTGGTCAGAACCTTTGCCTTCGGCAGGATCTCGGGCAGAGTGACGACTGCCATGTCGAGCGAGCGCGCATCTACCTGCCGACACAGGTCACGGCTGAGACCGGTCAGCACTGAAATCTCCACACCTGGAAGGCGTTGCCGTAGCACGCGCAAGAGCTGCGGAAGCATTGGCATCACATAGTCTTCGGCGATGCCAATTCGGACGCTACCCGCGACCCGTCCCCGCGTTACCCGCGCGATTAGGGCGTCATGGGCATCGACGACAATCTGTGCTTCTGCCCGCAGATCCTGGCCGGCTGGGGTCAGCGTCACGTCATGATAATCGCGGCGGAAGAGTGCCACGCCCAGCAGCGATTCCAGCTGCAGAATACGCTGCGACATTGTCGCCTGCGAACAGCCGAGGCGCCCCGCGGCGCGGGAGAAGCTGCGTTCCGCCGCGACGGTCAGGAAAGCGCGCAAAAGCTTGGTGTCAATGTCGTGCATAGTATTGGATAACCCGATGCTATTCAGAAGTAAATTTTGTTTTACCGATGCCGGGCCATGGGACTATTCCGTGGAAAAACGGGAGAAGCATCATGAGAGTCGGTTTTATCGGTCTTGGCACCATGGGTGGAAACGCTGCCAAAAACATCCTTCGTGCGGGATTTCAGACGGTGGTCCATGACCTCCGCCCAGAGGCCGCGGCAGATCACCTTTCAATGGGGGCAATCTGGGCCGACAGCCCGAAGGCTGTCATCGACCAGGTGGATTGCGTGATTTCGATGGTCTTCGGCCCCCCGCAATGTGAAGCCGTGCTGAAGGGGCCGAACGGGTTGATCCATGGTGACTGCGCGGGAAAGATCTGGATCGACATGACGACCTCGTCGCCGAAGTTCATGCGGGAACTGGTGAAGGACTTCGTGGCAAAAGGAGGCCGCCCAGTCGATGCGCCGGTGACAGGCTCTGTCGATGCGGCGATCCGCGGTGACATGCCAATGTTTGTGGGCGGGGCCGATGCCGATATCGAGGCGGTTCGCCAAGTGATCGAAGCGATGGGTGAACTGCGCAAGGTAGGCCAATATGGCAACGGATATGTGGCAAAGCTGGTCAACAACCAACTTTGGAAGGTCCACGCTGCTGCCATAGGTGAGGCAATGGTCTGCGCCAAGATCGCAGGTATTGAGCCGGCGGTCTGGTGGGAGGTGATGAAGGGCGGCGCAGCAGACAGTTTCGTCCTGTCCCACGACGTGCCGTCAATCTTCGCCGGCCATTACGATCCGTCCTTTCCGATAAAGCTCTGCCTTAAGGATCTCGCTCTGATCAAGGAACTGATGGACGATACAGGCGTTCGGTCCGAGATGACCGATGCAACCCATGCCCGTTTCCGCGAAGCCGGTGTCCGTTACGGCATGCAGGCGGGCGAGATGACAGTTTGCAAACTGATCGAAGAGGATGCGGGGATTGACCTGCGGGTAAAGGGCGATTGGGTGGCACCGTGGGAAGTTTCTCACGATTGACGCTTCTTCAACGCGGCGCTTGACGCGGCGATCAGGTCAGAAACATTCCGCCCAACAACAGCCGCACTTCCCTGCTGACATGGCGCTCCGCCAAGCCCACGAGCGACCAAGCGAACCCAAAGCAGTGCGCAATCAATCTTCGCTGCAGTTGAAGCGGGTTCGTGTGCTCTCGGTGCGAACAGCGACACCCGAAGGCGGCGTGGTTGTGCGTGTTGGTGCGAACTTCAGGACGGGCTCAGCCTACTGACCCGAGGTCGAAACGGGCGGAAATCGGTCCTCGAAGAAAGGGGGCGATCCTCCACTAGTTTTTCGGAAGCGGTCACTCGGTAGCTATGGCACCGACATGGTGCATTGGCCGCGCGTGTCAGCGCGA
>JBILYK010000082.1:0-15690 GCA_044377735.1 Paracoccaceae bacterium
GCAACTCCCACAATCAGCCTTGGGCAGCAAGACGCCCTTGCAGGCGATGAAGGACTGGCACAAACTGAAGCCAAAGCTGTTCAGAAAACAGCCATATCACCTTCCGGGATGTGACAGCTAAGGTCAAACGGGCGACAGGGTGACCTGCGGCAAAAGGCGGTCAACGTCTGCTGCCCGGCTCACCGCAGCTTTTCGCCCGCCACGACCCACGCGACCTGGGTGGGTTCGGCCAAGGCGGGGTTCAGGTTGATGGTCATGATCGGCCGATCAGCCATTCATTCATTGGTCTCAGTTGTTGTTTCTGCTTCTGTTTTGATTGTTGTCTTAATCGTCGTTCTTTCAAATTTCTGATCTGTGAATTCAACGATATTTTCAAACGTGCCACTTTTGGCAGAGTTCTTATCGCGCAGCGTGGTCTGTAGAATGTAGCGGCCCGGTGTGATACCTTCGAGGTTATAGGTCAGATTGGCTTGAAACTCGCGGTTGGGATAGCGTGAGGTAAGGTTTAACTCGGTGAGGTTCTGGAGATCCCCCAAGATCTCGCCCATTTCGGTCATCACCTTGAGATCGACAAAGAAGCCGATGGAATACAAGCCTTCACCGGGGCTGCCATAGCCAAAGCCCATAGGTTCGGCATAGATCAAGACCGGCTCGCCCAGTTTGTAGCTGTCGGTGGGGCGCGGGTTATAGATGCCGTATCCCGAGGCTGGTTCGGCCAGAAGTACGGTCTCACCAATTGCAAGGCCCGTGGTGGCATCCCAAGCCGCGCCGAAAAGATCGCGTGCGGCCGCAATCGCACCCTTGTCGTCGCCTGCGCTGAGCAGGGTCTCTACCTCGGCTGCTTTGTCCGTCAGAGGGCCGCCATGGGCGGTAAAGGGGGCAAGGGCGACAAGAGCAATCGATAACAGCGCGCGGGCAGACGTCATGAGCAGGTCCTTGGTCACATGCCGGATGAGGCGCGGCCATGATAGCGGCAGCGGGGTGCTGCGGCCAAGTAAGAAGATTCTCTTGCGCTTTTTCGCACAAGGTCGCAATGTTGGATCCCATTTTTTGGGTTTGGCCAGCTGGCGAAAGGGCGAGCTGAGAGTTTGCGGAACAAAGCAGAGACGCCTGGTCTCTGGGCTGCAGGCCTCGCAGGCTGGCGAAGGACATCGGATTGTTGACGCTTTAGATATTCTCTTCGGCAGGTTCACTCCCACCATGGGTCAATCGTGGCAATGTCGGCGTCGGACCAGCCGAAGTGATGGGCAAATTCATGCACCACCACATGGGTGACCAGATCCGCCAGACCGATGTCGCCGCGTTCGACCCATTCTTCCAAAATGGCGCGGCGAAAAAGCCAAACGGTATCGGGCTGTTGCGGTTGATCCGAGACCGATTTTTCGGTCAACGGTGTGCCTTCGTAAAGCCCAGTCAGATCATAGGGGCTGTCGATGCCCATGGATTCGAGCATGTCGTCAGGGGCGAAATCCACCACCTGCAATCCCACTTGCAAGGCTGGCGTGCGATGTGGTTCGGGCAAGGCCAGCACCGCATCGCGTGCAAGGGCCTCGATCAACTCAAGGGGCGGGGCGATGCTGTTTGGGGCGGGCAAGGTCATGCGCAATAGATAGCGGCGGGGCGGGGGTAGGGGAAGGCCCAACGGTGCTGGGCCAAACTGGACAATGGCGTTGCCTTGTGACAGGGAAGGGCGGTTGAAGGAGCCGCCTCATGACCATCACCCGCTTTGCCCCCTCGCCCACCGGCTATATCCACGTCGGCAACCTGCGCACTGCGCTGATGAACTATCTGACCGCCCAGAAAACCGGCGGCACGTTCATTTTGCGGCTGGATGATACCGACCAAGAGCGCAGCAAGCAGGAGTACATCGACGGGCTGATCGAAGATCTGGCTTGGCTGGGTATCAAGTATGACCGGATTGAACAACAATCCAAGCGCATGGC
This sequence comes from Paracoccaceae bacterium, assembly GCA_044377735.1. Taxonomy (GTDB): domain Bacteria; phylum Pseudomonadota; class Alphaproteobacteria; order Rhodobacterales; family Rhodobacteraceae; genus Tabrizicola_A. The sequence goes on from JBILYK010000082.1 coordinate 1,944, forward strand.
GCGCTATGCTGAGGCGGCTAAGCAGTTAAAGGCTGCGGGGCGGTTCTACGAATGCTTTGAGACGCCCGTTGAGCTGGACCTCAAGCGCAAGAAGCTTTTGAACATGGGCAAACCGCCGGTCTATGACCGTGCGTCCTTGCATCTGACCGAAGAGCAAAAGGCAGCCTACCGCGCCGAGGGGCGGCAGGGCTATTGGCGCTTTCGGTTGGATATTGAGCGCATCGAATGGAATGATGGGATCATCGGAGATATCTCGATTGATGCCGGCTCGGTCAGCGATCCTGTGCTTATCAAGGCTGATGGGCAGGTTTTGTACACCTTTGCCTCCTCGGTTGATGATGTGGACATGGGTGTCACGCATATTGTGCGCGGGGCGGATCATGTGACCAACACCGCCACACAGATCCAGATCATGAAGGCCTTGGGTGGCACGCCGCCGAGCTTTGCGCATCACAGCTTGCTCACTGGGCCGGGGGGTGAGGAATTGTCAAAGCGGCTGGGCACGCTTTCACTGCGCGATCTGCGCGCACGTGGGGTGGAGCCGATGGCGCTGTTGTCGCTGATGGCACGGCTGGGGTCCTCCAAGCCGGTTGAGTTGGCCGGGTCGATGCAAGATCTTGTTGATGGCTTTGATGTCGGCAGCTTTGGTGCCGCACCGACCAAGTTTGATGCCGAGGATCTGTTCCCCTTGACCCGCCAGCACGTGCAAAGCCTGCCCTTTGAGGCCGTTAAGGCGCGCATTGCCGCGCTTGGTGTGCCGGGGGACAAGGCGGAGCTTTTCTGGTCGGTGGCCAAGGGCAATATCACCGTGCTGGCCGATCTGGCCGAGTGGTGGGCCCTGTTCCGCGATGGGGCCACCCCGCTTGTCGCCGATGAGGACCGCGAGTTCGTGGCCGCGGCTTTGGCCATGTTGCCGGCCCAGCCCTGGACCCAAGCCACCTGGGGCGACTGGACCTCGTCGGTGAAAGAGGCCACGGGTCGCAAAGGCAAGGGGCTGTTCATGCCCCTGCGCAGGGCGTTGACGGGCCGCGAGAATGGCCCAGAGATGGCCGATGTGATGCCGCTTTTGGCGCAGCGACCAAACCTGTGATGGGCTGAGCCGTCCGGGGGACTTTGCGTCCCCCGGGCCCCCTGCAGAGTATTTCGAAAGGCGCAAGACCAAGGCGTATTGCGGGGTGAATCATGGCGGGCGAAGGCACACAAGCGAGACCTCAGGCGAAATTCGTCGAAGGAAATCTGTTCCGGCACATCACGGTCATGTCGCTGACCGCCTCGGTCGGGTTGATGGCGATTTTCGCGGTCGATCTGATGAACATGGTGTTCATCTCTTGGCTGAAGGATGAAGAGATCACCGCCGCCGTGGGCTATGCCGGGGCGATCTTGTTTTTCACCACCGCCTTTGGCATCGGTCTTTCGATTGCCGTCTCGGCGCTTGTTGCACGGGCGGTGGGGATGCGCGATCTGGCCTTGGCGCGGCAAAAGGCGACCAATGGGCTGATCCTGGGTATCATCATCGGGGTAGTGTTTTCGGCAGTTGTTTGGGTGTTTTTGCCGCAGATCGTGGCCCTTTTGGGGGCCACCGGGCGCACGGCGGAGTGGGCGGTGCATTTTCTGGCGATTGTCACCCCGGCGCAGCCTTTTTTGATGGTGGGGATGATCGGTGGGGCGATCCTGCGCAGCCATGGCGATGCGCGCCGGGCGATGATGGCCACGATTGTGGGGGCTTTGGTCAATGCGGTGATCGATCCGATCTTGATCTTCACGCTGGAGCTGGGGTTGACGGGGGCGGCGATTGCCTCGGTCATCAGCCGCATAGTGATTGCGGCCATGGCGCTGTTGCCGATCATCCGCCATTACGGCGGGTTTGATCGGCCGACGCTGGCTGGGCTTAAGGCCGATACTGGCGCGCTCTTTGGCATTGCGGGGCCTGCAATCCTGACCCAGCTTTCCACCCCGACCGGGCAGGCGATCGTCACCCGCATGGTGGCCGGTTACGGCGAGGCCGCCGTTGCGGGCATGGCCATTTCGGGGCGGCTGACGCCGGTCGCATTGGGGGTGATCTTTGCTATGTCAGGCGCTGTAGGGCCGATCATTGGGCAGAATTACGGGGCAGGCCGGATGGACCGGGTGCGGCGTGCCTTTCTGGATGCGCTGACCTTTACCGCTCTTGTTGTCGTGGTCTCGGCGACGATCCTCTTTGTCTTGCGCGCGCCAATCGCGGATCTGTTCCATGCCGAGGGTTTGACGCGGGACTTGCTCTATCTCTTCTGTGGCCCGCTGTGCCTTTTGTTCTTTTTCAACGGTGCGATCTTTGTGGCCAATGCGGCCTGCAACAATCTGGGTGCGCCTTTGGCCTCGACCACGATCAACTGGGGCCGCCATACCATTGGCACGGTGCCCTTTGCGCTTTGGTTTGGCGGGATTTGGGGGGCTGAGGGGGTGCTGATTGGTCAGGCGGCCGGTGGGGTGGTGTTTGGCTTGTTGGGCATCTGGGTGGGGCTGCGCAGCATTGACCGCGCAGCGCTTCAGCCCGCGCCGAAGTGATCGATCAAAGGTTTGAGATAGGGTTCAAACCCGCGCCATTTGCCGGTTGAGCCTTGGTAAATCCCCGCGCGCGCCTGTTTGTAGCTGGCGGTCTGAATCTGGCGGTCGTTCTTTTCAGGCGCGAGGCATGCCGGGTCAAAGGGCAGGCCGCAGAAGTCCAAAACGCGCCGGATCACCGGCTCGGGCGTGCGGGTGAGTTCGGCGTAATCGACATGGCAAATCGCGCCGGGGGCCTGCGTTTCGGCGAAGGCCATATAGTCAAGATAGGCATCGTAATAGGCGGCAATGTCGCCAAGGTCATTGGTGAAACGCAGCCGGTTGCCGGTGAAGTTTTTCTTGTAGATCGACCAGCACACGGCAATCGGATCGCGCCGCATATGGATGATCTGGGCTTCGGGCAGGGCGCGTTTGATGACACCGACAAGGGCGAAATTGGCAGGCATCTTGTCGGTCACCCAAGGGGTCGTGCCGGGAAGCGCGTCTATCCGGGTCAGGTAGGCCTCTCGGATGCGGGTCATGGCGGCGATGTCCAAAGGGGCGGTGCCATTTGCCATTTCGGCCATGACGGATTTGCCAAGGTAATCCAGCTCGCCCGCGCCATAGACGAGCGGATGGGCGGAGATGATCTGCTCCATCAGCGTGGTGCCTGATCGCATCATGCCCAGAATGAAGATCGGTCGCCGCACCGGGGTGGCCGCGGGCAGATGGGCCTTTGGCGACCAGTGGCGCGCCCTGAGGGCTGCGAAGAAGGCGGTTTCCTGCGCCTGGTCGTACGGGTAGGCCGCCCGGCGCAGGTCATTGGCGCGTTTCAGCGCGGCAAAGCTTTGGTCGACTTCGCCTGCGTCCTCGTGCGCTTTGGCCAGACCAAAGTTGAGCAGGATCCGGTCGGTGGGTCTTTGCATGCGGGCGTCAAGCGCCTGCATCTTTTCAATCAATGGGTCGTCGGGGGCGACATCAATGGCGCGGGCAAGGTTGTAATATCCGGCCGCGCTGTCGGGATGGGCCGCAATGGCGGCCTCAAAGGTGGCGCGGGCGCGGTCGAACGCGCCGGCGGTCAGTTCGGCGCTGCCAAGCTCGTTCAGGGCGCGTTCATGGCGTGGGTCCAAGGTGACGGCGGCGGCAAAGGCGAGGCGGGCTTCGTCAAAGCGTTGGGCGGCGAAGAGAGCGCGGCCGAGTTCGAAGCGGATGTCGGCAGCCTTGGGGTTCTCAGCGGCCATCGCTTCCAACAGCGCGACCGCTTGCAACGGCAGCCCGTCTTCGACCAGCGCCAGCGCGAGGGCGGCTTTGGCCGGGGTCAGGGCCGGATGATGGGCAAGCGTGGCGCGCGCAAGGGTGACGGCCTCGGCCGATTGGCCCGACAGGCGCAGGGCGATGGAGAGGTTGGTGCCAGCTTCGGGGCTTTTCGGGTCGCGCTTGAGCGCGATCCGCAAGGGCGCAAGGGCGGCCTCTGGCTGACCCAGTTCCAACATGAGGCTGCCCAGAAATCCGTTGGCCAAGGCGCTGAACGGATCGAGCAAAAGTGCGACCTGTGCCTCTTCGGCGGTTGGGCCGGGGCCGGTCTGCGCGCGCAGCCGCAACAGGCGCTGCAAATGGGCCGGGCCGAAGGGGCGGGCGCGCAGGCCGGTGCGGGCGGACTGCACCTCGGCCAGTTGGGTGAGCAGGCGGGCATTGCCGGCAAACCGCTTCAACTCGGGCAGGATCGCGCGCGAAGCCGCCACCGGATCGCCCGCCTTCAGCGCGGCCTTGGCCGCCTTGATCGCGTTGTCGACCGCTGTGCTCATCGCCCCATGTCCCCTGTTGGTCTGGTGGCGGACCCTATGCTCGGCACGGGCTGGCTTCAAGTCGTGGGTTTTTCGCCTGTCGCAAAATGATTGCATACTGTCGTATTCTTTTCACTGGACAGGCTTTGCCGCCTGTGGCTACCTTAAGGGGTCAGTTCGGGAGAATCCGGGGAAAGCCCGGTGCCGAAGGAGCAACCGCCCCGGTAAACTCTCAGGCGCAAGGACCGTTCTGGCAATTGGACTCTGGAGAGTGGCGCGTAGTGCGCCCGCCGAAGGGATAACGATCTCAGGCGCGGGAAACCGCAAGGACAGAGGGGGCACCGAGGGCAGGGGAACTGCCTGAACGGTGCCGGCATGCGTTTTCCGGCGGAAAGTGGGGCGGCTTTGGCCGAGGATTTGCGGTTACTGGGTTTGAATGCCCTGCATGTCGCGCTGGGTGGCAAGATGGTGCCTTTCGCGGGCTATTCCATGCCCGTGCAATACCCAATGGGGGTGATGAAAGAGCATCTGCACACCCGTACGGCGGCGGGGTTGTTTGATGTCAGCCATATGGGGCAGGTGATTTTGCGCCCAAAGGGGGCGTACGAGGACACGGCGCGGGCGTTCGAGGCGTTGATGCCGGTGGATGTTCTGGGCGTAAAGCCGGGGCGGCAGCGCTATGGGCTATTTACCAACGCGCAGGGCGGTATTTTGGATGACCTGATGTTTGCCAACCGGGGTGACCATATTTTTGTCGTGGTCAACGCGGCCTGCAAAGAGGCCGATATTGCCCATATGACCGCGCATCTGTCGGGCGTTTGCGAGGTGATCCCAGTGATGGACCGCGCACTTTTGGCGCTGCAAGGGCCGCAAGCTGAGGCAGCACTTGGGCGGCTGTTGCCTGAGGTGGCGGCGATGCGCTTTATGGACGTTGGTGTGTTTGGCGATATCTGGGTCAGCCGATCAGGATACACCGGCGAGGATGGTTTTGAGATATCCTTGCCGATGGGGCAGGCAGAAGCCTTTGCCGTCAAGCTTTTGGATATGCCCGAAGTCATGCCCATAGGGCTTGGTGCGCGGGACTCGCTTCGTTTGGAGGCAGGGCTTTGCCTTTATGGCCATGACATCGACACCACAACCAGCCCGGTCGAGGCGGGGCTCGCTTGGGCGATCCAGAAAGTGCGCCGCGCAGGCGGCCTGCGTGAGGGTGGTTTTCCGGGGGCCTCGCGCATTCTCAGTGAACTCGCCGAAGGACCGTCGCGCCTGCGCGTGGGTCTGCGGCCAGAAGGTCGCGCGCCGATGCGCGAAGAGACCGCGCTTTATGTCGGTGACAGGCTTTTGGGCGCGGTGACCTCGGGCGGTTTTGGCCCCAGCGTGGAGGCCCCGATCGCCATGGGCTATGTGCCGAGCCAGTACTTAGAAATCGGCACCAAGCTGGACGGCGAGGTGCGCGGCAAGCGGTTGCCAGTGACGGTGGCCGCGATGCCCTTCCAACCCACAACTTACAAACGCTAAGGGATGAGACCGATGAAATACACTAAAGAACATGAATGGCTGCGCGTCGAGGGCGATCTTGTGGTCGTTGGGATCACGGAACATGCTGCCACGGCGCTAGGCGATGTGGTTTTTGTCGAGCTTCCAGAACCCGAAACCATGGTGGCCGAGGGTGACGAGGTTTCCGTCATCGAAAGCGTCAAGGCGGCGTCAGACATTCTGGCTCCGGTCGATGGCGAGATCGTCGCGGTGAACGCAAAGCTGACCGATAGCCCGGCCTTGGTCAACGAAGACCCGCTGGGCGCGGGCTGGTTTTTCAAGATGCGTTTGGACGATCTGTCGGTGCTCGATCAGTTCATGGACGAAGACGAATACAACGATCTGATCGCCTGACGGTCCTAAACGGAGTTTTGCAGAAACTCCGATCAATTTTCTTCGAAGAAAATTGTCAAAATTCTTCGAAGAATTTTGCCGGGCGGTGATCGCCCGGCGCCTCTCAAGTTTCAAAGGACAGGGCTATGACCTTTACGCCAACCGCTTATGATCCTTATGATTTCGCCAACCGCCGCCATATCGGCCCATCACCCTCTGAGATGGTCGAGATGTTGGCCGTCGTGGGGGTGCCTTCGCTGGAGGCCTTGATCGACGAGACGATCCCAGCCTCCATTCGTCAGTCAATCCCGCTGGGCTGGGCACCCTTGTCCGAGCATGATCTGCTGGCCCGGATGCGCCGGGTGGCGGGGCGCAACAAGGTGCTGACCAGCCTCATTGGGCAGGGCTATTACGGCACGGTGACGCCGCCTGCGATCCAACGGAACATCTTGGAAAATCCGGCTTGGTACACCGCCTATACCCCCTATCAGCCCGAGATTGCCCAAGGGCGGCTGGAGGCTTTGCTGAATTATCAGACCATGGTGGCAGACCTCACGGGCCTTGAGATTGCCAATGCCAGTCTCTTGGACGAGGCGACGGCCGCGGCGGAAGCCATGACCATGGCCGAGCGGGTGGCGAAGTCGAAGGCACGTGCATTCTTCGTCGATGAAAACTGCCATCCACAGACCATCGCTGTGATCCAGACCCGAGCCTTGCCTTTGGGGATTGAGGTGATCGTGGGTGCGCCGGAGGATCTGAAGCCCGAGACCGTCTTCGGTGCGATCTTCCAGTATCCCGGCACTTGGGGCCATGTGCGCGACCTGACCGCTGAGATTGCTGCGCTACATGCGGCAAAGGCGGTGGCGGTGGTGGCGACCGATCTTCTGGCGCTGACGATGCTCAAGGAACCCGGTGCGATGGGGGCCGATATTGCCATCGGGTCCTCTCAGCGCTTTGGCGTGCCAATGGGCTATGGCGGCCCACATGCTGCGTTCTTCGCCTGCAAGGATGAACACAAGCGCAACATGCCTGGGCGGATTGTGGGGGTCTCCATCGATGTGCGGGGCAACAAAGCCTACCGTCTGGCATTACAAACGCGCGAGCAGCATATCCGGCGCGAAAAGGCCACTTCGAATGTCTGCACGGCGCAGGCACTGCTTGCGGTGATGGCGAGTTTTTATGCCGTCTTCCATGGCCCTATCGGGCTGCGCGCGATTGCAGAACGGGTCCATTCTCTGACTGTGCGTCTGGCGAAAGCCTTGTGCGATGCTGGCGCGACCCTGCCGCCGAAGGCGTTTTTTGACACCATTACCGTGGAGGTCGGCGTGGGGCAGGCCGGAATCCTCGCCGCCGGTCGGCTGGAAGGACTGAACTTTCGCAAGGTTGGCAGCCATCATATCGGGATTTCGCTGGACGAGACCTGCAACGAGGATGTGCTGCGCCGCGTGCTTTGTGCCTTTGGCATTTCGGACGCACCACCAGCCAGCGCCAAACTCGGGTTTCCCGAAGAGCTGCTGCGGACGTCGGATTATCTGACCCATCCTGTGTTCCACATGAACCGGGCAGAATCCGAGATGATGCGCTATATGCGCCGCTTGTCAGACCGCGATCTGGCACTGGACCGGGCGATGATTCCTTTGGGTTCTTGCACAATGAAGCTCAATGCCGCCGCCGAGATGATGCCGATCACCTGGCCCGAGTTTGGGGCGCTGCACCCGTTTGTGCCCGCCGATCAGGCGCTGGGCTATCGTGAGGCGATTGAAGACCTGACGGCGAAGCTGTGCGAGATCACCGGCTATGACGCCTTTTCCATGCAGCCAAATTCTGGTGCGCAGGGGGAATATGCGGGGCTTTTGACAATCCTCGCTTTTCACCGGGCGCGGGGCGATCATGACCGTAAGGTGTGTCTCATTCCTGTGTCTGCCCATGGCACCAATCCGGCCAGCGCGCAGATGGCCGGGATGGAGGTAGTGGTGGTCAAGTCCATGCCGAATGGCGACGTCGATTTGGAGGACTTTCGCGAAAAGGCGGTGGCGGCAGGCCACCAGCTGGCAGCCTGCATGATCACCTATCCTTCCACCCACGGGGTGTTTGAGGAAACGGTGAAAGAGGTTTGCCAGATCACCCACAACCACGGGGGGCAAGTCTATATCGATGGCGCCAATATGAACGCGCTGGTCGGCCTTGTGAAACCGGGTGAAATTGGTGGTGACGTGAGTCACCTCAACCTGCACAAGACTTTTGCCATTCCCCATGGCGGTGGCGGGCCGGGGATGGGACCGATTGGCGTGCGGGCGCATCTCGCGCCTTTTCTGCCGGGCCATCCAGAAACAGGTGGCGAAGAGGGCCCCGTTTCGGCGGCGCCTTACGGATCGGCTTCGATCTTGCTTATCAGCTGGGCATATTGCCTGATGATGGGTGGCGAGGGACTGACGCAAGCGACGCGGGTCGCAATCCTGAACGCGAATTACATCGCCAGCCGGTTGAAGGGGCAGTATCCGATCTTGTTCATGGGCAACAAGGGTCGTGTCGCCCATGAATGCATCCTCGACACCCGCCCCTTTGCCGAATTCGGCGTGACAGTGGATGACATCGCCAAACGGTTGATCGACAACGGGTTCCATGCGCCGACGATGTCATGGCCGGTGGCGGGCACGCTGATGGTGGAACCTACGGAGTCGGAAACCAAGGCCGAGATTGACCGGTTTATCACCGCGCTTCTGGCCATCCGCGCCGAGATCGATGCGGTAGAGAGGGGCGAGATCTCGGCCGAGGACAGCCCCCTGCGTCACGCGCCCCATACGGTGAACGACCTTGTCGCCGATTGGGATCGCAAATACAGCCGCGAGCAGGGCTGTTTTCCACCCGGTGCCTTTCGGATCGACAAATACTGGCCGCCCGTGGGCCGCGTCGACAATGTCTGGGGTGATCGCAACCTAACCTGCATTTGTCCGCCCGTTGAAAGCTACATGGAGGCGGCGGAGTAATCCGGCGCTCCTCGGGCGCGCTGCGCGCTTCTCGTCGACGGTGTCCTTGTGACGTTGCTTGGTTCCTCTGGTGGCTGTCGAATTGGATATTTGGACCACGTTGAAGGACTTCAATGCGGCGCAAATATCCCGGGGGCAAGGCCCCCTTTTCCCGCGCGAGGAGGGCTTGTCACGGCGGCAAGGATCGGACAGTTTCACGCGACCATGCAGGACACAGATACCAGCTTCACCCAAGGCCTGATCGCCGGATTGCCGATTGTGCTGGGCTATTTCCCTATAGCCTTTGCGTTTGGTGTTGCCGCCACCGGACAGGGGCTTTCGCCGCTTGAGGCATTTGCCCTCTCACTGATCATCTATGCCGGTGCCGCGCAGTTTCTGGCCCTGGCGTTGATCACCAGTGCCGCTCCCTTGCTCGTGGCGGCCTTCACACTTGTCGCCATGAACCTGCGCCATGTGCTTTATGGTCCGGCCTTGTTGAAGCGTGCCGGACCTGCGGCCACGCGACGATATGCTTGGGCTTGGGCTTTCGGGCTGACCGACGAGGTATTCGGCGCGGCGCTCGGCCAATTGGCGCGTGGGCGGCGGTTTTCTGAACCTTTCATGTTCGGGCTTGGTCTTGCGGCATACGCCAGTTGGCTGTCGGGCACGGCTCTGGGGGCTTATGCCGGAGCCGGGGCCTTGGCGGGCTGGCCGGTCCTTGAGGCTGCTTTGGGGTTCATGTTGCCGGCTTTGTTCCTGGCGCTCTTGCTGTCAATTCTATCAAGGGCGCAGATCCCCGTCATCGTGGTGGCAGCTGTGGCCACAGTGATTGTCAGCCTTGCGTGGTCCGGCACGGCGGGCATCTTGGCGGGCATGGTGGCGGGTGCGGTGGCTGGCGTTCTGGGCCTTGGGCGGCGCGATGCGGGCTGAGATCTTGACCCTTGCGCTGATCGTTGGATCCTTCACTTGGGCTTTTCGCTTTTTCCCGACCCGCGCGGATCTGTCTGCCATGCCGCAAGATGGCCCGCTGTCTCGTTTTCTGGCGGCCACGGGCCCGTCTGCAATTGCCACACTCTTCACCGCATCGGTGCTGCCCTATGTGCAGGGCAGCGTGCCGATGCCTTTGATCATTGGCACCTTGTCAGTCTTGGTTGCTTATGCCGTTGGGCGTTCAGTTGTTGGTGCGACGTTGGCGGGGTCGGCTGGTTATGGGTTGGCTTGCTGATTTCCATCCAGAAGCAACCCGGGCAGGGGCATGGTATTTATTGAGAACTGACCCACGTTCCCCGTGGCCGCTGGTAGCAGGGGTATTGGAGTGATCGACCTGGCATTTCTGAGTGTTATTCAGCGTTTGGCATTGCGGGATGCCCGGCCGCTTTCGCCGCCGCCTGCGTCATCACTTGCCCCCCATCATGCGGATAATCCGGCGCAACAGATCCAGTGTGACCGCCTGACCTTTCGCTGCAAGCCGCGACTGGTGCGCCGCAACGCCCAATGGCCGCATGTTGCCCGTGACCGCGCCTAGGTGCCGTGAAGCTTTAACACCAGACGAGCGGCACGCGCCCGCATCTCAGGCGAGTAACGATTTGATGTTTTATTCTTTTCCATAACTCTCATCCTTGGTCAGGTTGAAGGTCTCCAGAAAATCCGGGGCGGTTCAGATTTTCGGTTCCAACCGAATTTTACCGTCAGTCATCATCGCCCTCTCCCTCTTCGGCATGGGCGTCGCGGTGGCAGGCCACGCAGTTGTCGATGTTGCGGATGCCTTCCTCCAGATGTTCGCGGATCAGGTCAGCTTCCTGGTGCTCGTGGCAGTTATAGCAGGTGTACTTTCTGAAATCGTTCGCCGTGGTGTGGCAACGGGTGCAGGCAACATCATGTGGCCCGGTCAGCGCGAAGAACCGGGTATGGTCGATGGTCGCGGCGGCCCAGTTGGTCTGAGTGTGACAGGTGCTGCACTGCGCCGTCACCCCTGCGTGGACGATGGTCGCAGGCGCCGTATGGCAGGTAGAGCACACCGCCCCTGCCGCCGGGGTCAGCATGGCATGGGCGAAGCTATGGCTATGAGGTGGGGTAAGGCTGGCAAGCGGATGATCGGTGTGGCAGCCCATGCAGTTGGTATCCGCCAAAGCCTGATGAAACGGCGGCATTGGCGTGCTTTGCACAACGGGCCTGCCCGCGACGGTGCGCAGGCCGATGTCGGCCACCGTATGGCACGAAGTGCAGCGCGCTTCGACGGCGCCTTTCATGGGCGCATGGCAGGCAAAGCAATCAGTGGCGAGGTTCGTATGGGCCGGGATCAGCGCCCCCGGGGACAGCATCGGATAGGGGTAGACAAAAGCGAGGGCAACGATGCCCACCAGAGTGGTGGCAATGATGCCAAGGATCCAGCGTTTCATGACCACCACCAGAAGATGAGGGAACTCACGATATGCGCGGTGCCCAAAACGGCGAAAGCAAGCGTGATCGGATAGTGTAGCAAACGCCACTGCTTGACCGTGTCATAGGTCAGGCTGTCCCAGTACAGCCGGTCTTCCAGCGCCTCGGCCGCCAGCCCCTCGCTGCGAAGGCGCTGTGTCGTCGCGGCCAGCCGCGCCCCAGCCCGACGCAGCAGGAACTTGCCGGTCAACCCGCTGGCCACGTTCAGCAGCATGGCCCCGATGGCAAGCCAGGCCAGCACCGAATTGAAATGGATGCCCGCGTGGACGAGGATCAGTAGCGACCCGGCCCAAGCCATGCGTTCATGCAGGTGCAGAAGGGTGGCTGGATGGCCTCGGCTGATCAGCTTTCGCTTGCGCAGCGAATAGCCGAATGAGCCGCAGATCAGCAGCACACCGGGTATCCCCAACCACTTGCCGACCCAGACGAGGTCCAGCAGATGCAGTGCTGCGTCAACCGCAAGCGTGGCGACCAGAAGAGCCAGCAAGGAGAGGTAGAACGGTACAACCTCACGGCTGAAGAGGCTTCCGCGCAGCGTCATGCGTCCAACTCCAAGGCTGTGGCGGGGACAGCTGTGCACAGCAGGCAATGGCCGGGGGTGATGTCGAACACGGGCTTGGCCGCGTACTGAACACGACCCGAGATCAACCGCGTCTCGCAGGTGCCGCAACTGCCGCCGCGACAGCCAGAATCAACGGCAATGGAATTGCGCTCCGCGAAATCGATCAGGTTTGAGTCCCGCCCAGCCCAATCCAGGGTCCGGCCGGAACGGCGAAACCCGATGGGCAATGCGGGACTGGCGACAGGTAAGGCCGCCGGTTTGGGCGCAGCCGCCTGGAGCCCGAAAGACTCGCGGTGAATGTCGGCATCTGCAACGCCCCAAGCCAACAAAGCCGGGATCAGCACCTTCATCATCGGGTCGGGACCGCAGATGTCGAAGGCGTGACGGCCATGCGGCAGTATCTGCTTTAGCAGGTCGAGAGTGATGAACCCCGGCGGATCGTAGTCTGGCCCCTGAACGTCCTGCGGTGTCGGATCGGCATAGAGGATGTGCAGCGCCAGACCGGAATGCGTGTCGGCAAACTGGCGTAGGTCCGTCTTGAAGGCATGATCCTGACCGTTGCGCACGCCATAGAAAAAATGCGCTGCACGCTCGGGCTCGTCGGCCAGGGCGGCTTTCAGCATTGAGAGAGTCGGCGTGGTGCCGGTAAAGGCATCTTGCAGGCTCTTCCTGCGATGCGCCCAGATGGCCAGAAGCTCAGGCTTAGCCTTGCCACCGCCTTGACGGTTCCGGCAAAAGGATTGTCCTGCATGATCTGCGTGCTGCAGGATACATCATCCAGATCCTTCAGGCTGCGGGCAAGTTTCCCGAGAAGTTGGCGGGCATCGTTTACCTCGTGATCGGCCATCCGGCGCGGCCGATCGTGATCGACCACATGCACAATCTCCGGAAGGGCACCATACGCCCGGGCGAGGATGACCGCACGTCCGAGCGCCCGATCGGTCCGTTCCGAGAAATCGGTCGCGAACATGATCCTTGTCATCGTCTGCCCTCCTGTCCTTGGCGCTAAGGCAAGTAAACCACCCAGGATCGTCTCGTGGATTGATGCAGATCAATCAAAAGCGACAATCCTTCGCTATTCCTCACAAAGCCCGATGAGAAGTAAAAGCCATGCCGCAGGACCAGTATCAAACCGTCAAGGACGTCGCGGACCGCCTGAAGGTGGCCGAGGCGACCGTGCGCCATTGGATCAAACTTGGCCAGTTGCGCGCCATCAATATCGGCAAGGGCTGGCGCATTGCCAATGCCGATCTGAACGAATTCCTGCGGCTGCATCAGACAGCATCGAGACAGCCCAGCGATGGATCGAACGGTCTTGCTGCAGAAGGGAAGACGTGATGCCGGACCTGACCCCTTTTGCCGAAGTGGCCCTACTTTTAGTCATGGCCGCCGGGATTGGTCTGATCGGCACGCTGGCGCGCCAGCCCCTGATCGTCAGTTTCATCGCGGTTGGGCTGATTGCTGGGCCGTCAGCGCTGGATGTTGTGCGGTCGGATGTGCAGATCGACCTCTTGTCAGAACTTGGCATTGCGGTGCTGCTGTTTTTGGTTGGCATCAAGTTGGACGTAAAGTTGATCCGGTCGCTGGGCGTGGTGTCGGTGATGACGGGC
>JBILYK010000083.1:0-15481 GCA_044377735.1 Paracoccaceae bacterium
TCCAGCCGATCAGCGGGGGCAAGGCGCTCGGTCGCACCCCAGTCATCTCTCCCGGATTCAGCCATGCAGCGCACCTTGTCCCATGCGGACAAGGTCAGCTTCCAGCGCGGCAATGTCAACTGGGCGGCGGTTCAGGCGCAGTGCCAAAGCGGCATCAGCGCGCGCACGCGCCGTCGTCGTCAAATTCCCGGCATCTTCGGCGACCAGCAGCATCTCGGCCATATCGCCCTTGCAATGCAGCGCGATATCACAGCCCGCCGCCATTGAGGCCCGCGTCCGCTCGCCCAAAGTCCCCGCCAAGGCTTGCATATTCAGATCGTCGGTCATCAACAGGCCCTGAAAGCCAATTTCCTCCCGGATCACCCGGATCATTTCAGGCGATTGGGTGGCAGGATGGTCCGGATCATAGGCAGAAAAGACAATATGGGCGGTCATGGCCATGGGCAGATCGGCCAGCGCGCGAAACGGCGCAAAGTCATGGGCCGCCAACTCGGCTACGTCCACGGCAACGGTTGGCAGATTATGGTGAGTGTCGGCTGTGGCCCGGCCATGCCCTGGCAGATGCTTGACCACCGGCAAAACACCGGCCGCAAGATGGGCATCTGCGACGCTGCGCGCACGCTCGCACACCTGTACAGGTGTCTCGCCATAGCAGCGATTGCGCAGGAACGGATGGGTTTCGGGCCCGGCAATATCGGCCACCGGCGCGCAATTGGCATCTATCCCCACCGCGCGGAGTTCCTCAGCGATAATCCGGGCGCGCAGGCCCAAAACATGCGCGGCATCCACGCCTGCAGCCCTTGCAGCATCAAGGGGAGGCGTCCACTCGCGCCAATAAGGCGCCCGCATCCGTTGCACGCGCCCGCCTTCCTGATCGATCAGGATCGGGGCGTCCCGCCCGACCACACAGCGCAGATCGCTGGTCAACCTGAAAAGCTGCTCGGGGTTTTCGATGTTGCGGGCAAACAGAATAAATCCGAACGGGTCGCAATCGCGGAAAAAGGCCCGTTCATCAGACGACAAAACGCCGCCCTCGCAGCCGAAAATCGCGGCCAAGCGGCCAGCGATGCTCATCTTTGGACAACCGGGATGCAGGTTGCTTTTTCCACCACCATTGCGGTGCAAAAGCGCCGGGTGTCATCATCCGTCACAAACCCATGTGCACGTAGGCGGAAAAAGGTCTTACCCCCGCTTTGCGCCGGTTGAATGACCAAGGATTTGCCACCCATCAGGTCGGTGAAATTGCCAGTCAACCGCAGCCATTCCTGCCGCGCCTCATCCTGATTGTCGAAAGCGCCAAGCTGCACGAGCAAAGCCCCCGGCACCAGCGTTGCAGGGTCAATCTCAGCCCCAGAAACAACAACTGCCGCCATCTCGGTCGGCACGTCCACGGCAGCATCAGACACCAACGAATCCGGGCTTTCCAACCCCAACGCCTCGGCCAAAGCGGCGGCAACGGCGTCTTCCTGCGTAGCGGGAAACGCCTCGGTGGCGTCCGTTTCGATCTGGGTTGACAAAGGTTCAACCGGCGCAAGCACGGGGGCCATGGCCACAACATCGGCCCCCCCCACAGGTTCCAGCGGCTCAAGACCCGCTTGATCTTCGTCAGCAAGTTCCATCGGGCGCGGCGCCAGTGTCAAGGATTCCGGCAGCGGCAAGGCAGTGCCCGCGGCCGCCACAGCATTGACTGACAGCCCTTGATGCAAGGTCTGAGATCCACCCGGATTTGAGGGCGCCAGCCGCATCGGATCAACCACGGCGCGGATCACCGGAACCCCAGCCACATCGCGCACCGCAAGCTGATAGGCCCAGACCGCGCCGCTGATCACCAAGGCCACAGACAGCACCGCGCCGCCCAGATGGGCATACCGCCCGAACCGATGCCCAGACCCGACAGCCGGGTAGCCGCCGTCAAAGTGATCATAATCCAGTTCCGCCATGCCTTTGCCTCGCCTGCCCCGCGATACGTGCCGCCGGGACTAATTCGTTGCCTGCTCGCACCCCGCCAAGATGTCTAGCGCATCTCCTCGACCGGGGTGACACCCAAAATACCCAAACCACAGCCGATCACAACGCCCGCCGCCCGCGCCAATGCGATTTTTGCCGCAGATGTTGCCGCATTGCCCGTTTGGAAGAATCGCAGGGATGGATCGTCGTTGCCACGATTCCACAATGCATGGAGTTCGGAAGCCAATTCATAAAGATAAAACGCCACGCGATGCGGCTCGTTTCCGCGTGCGGCGATCTCAACCAGGCGCGGCCATTCGGCGATCTTCTTGGCCAGCGCAATCTCGGCCTCGTGGGTCATGCCCGACAGGTCCAGCGCGGCCAAAGTCGCGTCGTCACAGGCGATCCCAGCCTCTCGCGCCTTGCGCATGACCGAGTTGATGCGGGCATTGGCGTATTGCACGTAGAACACCGGATTGTCTTTCGACTGCTCCAGCACCTTGGCAAAGTCAAAGTCCAAGGCGACATCATTCTTGCGCGTCAGCATGATGAAACGGGTGACATCAGCGCCGGCCTCTTCGACCACGTCGCGTAGGGTCACAAAGGTACCTGCGCGTTTCGACATCTTGAAGGGCTCGCCATTCTTGTACAGCTTTACAAGTTGGATAAGCTTGATATCCAAGGGAACTTTGCCATCCGACAGGGCCGAAACCGCCGCCTTCATCCGCTTGACATAGCCACCATGATCGGCACCGAAAATGTCGATCAAGGCATCAAACCCGCGCCGCACCTTATTGTAATGATAGGCAATATCGGGTGCAAAATAGGTCCAAGACCCGTCCGACTTTTTCACAGGCCGGTCCACATCATCGCCATGCGCGGTGGAGCGGAACAAGGTCTGCACGCGCGGTTCCCAGTCGTCGGGCTCTTTGCCCTTCGGGGGCTCTAGCGTGCCCTCATAAATCAGGCCCATGCCGCGCAGCGTCTCAATCGCTGCCTCGATCTCACCGGTGCCGTACAGCGCCTTTTCCGATGAAAAAACGTCCATCTCCACGCCCAAAACGCGCAGATCGGACTGGATCTCTTCTATCATCAGATCAGTGGCAAAGCTGCGCACATCCTGCAGCCAGACCTCTTCGGGCTGATCCAACAGACTGGTGCCATATTTCGCCTTCAGCGCCTCGCCAACGGGAATCAGGTAATCGCCGGGATAAAGCCCTTCGCGAATCTCTGGCTCCAGCCCGTTGGCCTCGCGGTAGCGCTCATAGGCCGACCGCGCCAGCACATCGACCTGCGCACCGCCGTCGTTGATGTAATACTCGCGCGTCACATTCCAGCCAGCAAAGGCCAGAAGGTTTGACAAGGCATCGCCCACCACCGCGCCACGCACATGGCCCACATGCATGGGGCCTGTGGGGTTGGCTGAGACGAATTCCACGTTCACCCGCTGCCCCTGCCCCAGAGCAGATTTGCCAAAGTTTGCGCCCGTTTGCAGCGCGTCCTTCACAACACGCTGCCACAAGGAGGTGGCGAGCCGCAGGTTCAAAAACCCAGGTCCGGCAACCTCGGCCGAGATGATGCGAGCGTCTTTCGTCAAGCGTGCCGCCAGCGCATCGGCAATCGCGCGGGGCTGCATCCCGGCAGGTTTTGCCAGCACCATCGCCGCATTGGTGGCCATGTCCCCATGGGCCGGATCGCGCGGCGGCTCGACCGCCACGGAAGAAAGATCCAGGCCAGCAGGCAAGCTGCCCTCTGCTGCCATCTGGGCCAGAGTGTCAACGACGAGCGTGCGGATTTCGGCGAAGAGGTTCATGTGATCAAATCCCTTGTCTGGCTCAGGCGAATGCCAGAGGCCACGGGATTGGTCAAGCTAGCCACGCTTGAGCCGCGCTTTCAGCGCCGCCTCAACCGCTGGCGGGACGAACTTTGACACATCGCCACCAAGACGCGCGATTTCCTTGACCAGCTTGGACGCAATCGCCTGACGACGGGCATCGGCCATCAAAAATACCGTCTCGATGCTGGAATCCATCGCGCGGTTCATGCCGACCATCTGGAATTCATATTCGAAATCCGCCACCGCACGCAGACCGCGAATGATGACACCCGCGCCCACATCCCGCGCGCAATCGATCAAGAGATTCTCGAACGGATGCACCACGATCTCGCCGCCGACCTTGGCGGTGATCGGTGCGCATTCCGCCTGCACCATGGCCACGCGCTCTTCAAGGCTGAACATCGGCCCTTTGTCGCGGTTGATGGCCACCCCAATGACCAGACGATCCACCAGCGCCAGCGCCCGCTGGATGATGTCGGTGTGGCCAAGGGTGATCGGATCGAATGTTCCGGGGTATAGACCGATGCGCATGACGTCTCCAAAGCCTTGCGGGCACACGCAACAATATTGCGCTCGCCCGCGCAAGCCCTTAATCGCGGCCCCCCTGCGGTCAGAAGCCCTTGATCATGCCTTCCAGCGCGTCTTTTTCCATCGCAAGTTCCGACAGACGCGCCTTGACCACGTCGCCGATGGAAATCAACCCAACCAGCTGATTGCCCTCCACCACCGGAATATGGCGAAAGCGCCCATCGGTCATTTTCTGCAGCACCGCATCGGTCTGATCGCCCAAAGCACAGGTGACAACCCGCGCCGTCATGATGCTGTTTACGGTGTCATTCAGGCAGGTCGACCCACGCCGACCAATTTCGCGCACGATGTCGCGCTCGGATACGATGCCACCCAGCGTCTTGCCATCTTTGGAAATGACCAAAGCGCCAATTTTGCGGGACGACAGGATTTCGGCCGCCTGCGCCACCGAAACTCCCGGTGGCGTCGTAACAACCCCTTCAGACCCTTTCGATTTCAGGATGTGGCTGACAAGCATGGGTACCTCCCTAGTTGTCCGTCACACCGTTGCGCCATCGCCGGATTCTGTCAAGGTTTTCATGCGCCCCGCACCCCGCGTCGCCCAAGAGGCAATGACATTTTGCCGTGTTCAAGCCGCTTCAAGCCGCGCCATCTCGGCCCGGCACAGCCGCGCCAGATCTTCGGCAAAGCGGGTCAGCCTTGGCACGCGGGCGTCATCGGCGTGGCGGATCAGCCAGAAAGATCGGGTCAGGCTGATGTCATCGGGCAAGATTCGCTGCAAATCGGGCGCGGCGGGCAAGGCAAAGTCGTGCACCACCCCAACCCCCGCCCCGGCGCGCAAGAAGTTCAACTGCACCGACACCGAGTTTGACGCCAAAGGCGGCGCGGCAAGGCCAAGCTCGGCTAGATAGTCCAACTCTTTGTCAAAGATCATGTCAGGGATATAGCCCACCAGCCGATGCGCCTTCAGATCAGAGCGTGTGGCAATCGGGGGATGGGTGGCCAGATAGCTGCGGCTGGCCGCAAGGTGCAGACGGTAATCGGTCAGCTTTTGTACCACCAGCCGCCCGGCATCGGGGCGCGATACGCCAATCGCCATATCGGCTTCGCGTTTGGACAGGTTGAACACCCGCGGCAAGGCGACCAATTGCACCTCCAGTCCGGGATGTCGGTCGCACATCAGCGCCAGAACCTGCGGCAAAAGGTAATTTGCGCAACCATCTGGCGCGCCCAGCCGGATTTGACCTGTCAGACCTTCGGGTGTCTGCGCCGTCTCGTCCAGCCCGCGCAGCGCAGCCTCGGCCGCTTCGGCACGCGGAACCAGCCGTGCGCCGGTCTCGGTCAGGGCATAGCCTTGTGGGCTTTTTACAAACAATCGTGTGCCAAGACTGTCTTCAAGCCGCGCAATGCGTCGGCCCACCGTGGCAGGATCAATCCGCAATGCCTTGCCCGCTGCCGACAGGCTTTCACGGCGCGCGACCGCCAAAAAGATGCGGAGATCATCCCAATCCATTCGCCCCATCCTGCAATATTGCAAAACATATTTGCCACCTTGCCGCTTTCCACAGCATTTTCGCAAGGCTATTGTGACGCAAATCATCAGGAGGATATCCCATGAAAGAGATTGGTCACTGGATCAACGGCACGCTGGTTGCAGGCACATCGGGCCGCTTTGCCGACATCATGAACCCCGCCACGGGAGAAGTTCAGGCCCGCGTGGCGCTGGCCACCGTGGCCGAGTTGAACAGCGCCATTGCGGATGCCGCCAAGGCACAGATCGGTTGGGCCGCAACCAACCCCCAGCGCCGCGCGCGGGTGATGATGGCCTTTGGCGCGCTGATCAATCAGCACATGGAAAAGCTTGCCGAACTTGTCAGCCGTGAACACGGAAAGACCCTTCCCGATGCACGCGGCGACGTTCAGCGCGGGCTTGAGGTGATTGAGATGTGCATGGGTGCCCCGGCTTTCCTGAAAGGCGAGATGACCGACAATGCCGGCCCCGGCATTGACATCTATGCCATGCGGCAGGCTTTGGGTGTTGTGGCAGGCATCACGCCTTTCAACTTCCCCGCCATGATTCCCTTGTGGAAAATGGGTCCGGCCCTAGCCTGCGGCAACGCCATGATCCTGAAACCGTCCGAGCGTGTGCCCTCGACCTCGCTGTTCTTGGCAGAACTTTTGAAGGAGGCCGGCCTGCCGGATGGCGTTTTGCAGGTGGTGAACGGCGACAAGGAAATTGTCGACGGCATCTTGGACAATGAGACCATTCAAGGCGTTGGCTTTGTCGGCTCGACCCCGATCGCGCAGTACATCTACGGTCGTGCCGCCTCGAACGGCAAGCGGGCGCAGTGCTTTGGCGGTGCCAAGAACCACATGATCATCATGCCCGACGCCGACCTTGATAAGGCTGCCGATGCGCTGGTGGGTGCGGGCTTTGGCGCGGCAGGCGAACGGTGCATGGCGATTTCGGTCGCAGTGCCGGTGGGTGAAAAGACCGCTGACAAGCTGATTGAAAAGCTGATTCCGCGCATCGAAAAGCTGAAGGTTGGTCCCTATACGGCTGGCGAAGATGTGGACTTTGGCCCCGTCATCACTGCGCAGGCGCGTGACCGGATCAACGGGCTGATCGGATCGGGCGTGGATCAGGGCGCGAAACTGGTCATCGATGGCCGCGGCATCAAGATCCAGGGTTATGAAAACGGTTTCTTTGTGGGCCCGTCGTTGTTTGACAACGTCACGTCCGACATGGACATCTATAAGCAAGAGATCTTCGGTCCGGTGCTGTCGACAGTCCGCAAGGCCACCTATGAAGATGCGCTGAAGCTGGTAATCGACAACGAGTATGGCAATGGCACGGCAATCTTCACGGCCGATGGCGACACCGCGCGCGACTTTGCATCGCGTGTAAATGTGGGCATGGTGGGCATCAATTTCCCGATCCCGGTTCCGCTGTCATATTATTCGTTCGGTGGCTGGAAAAGGTCAGCCTTTGGCGATTTGAACCAGTATGGCCCCGATGCTTTCCGCTTCTACACCAAGACAAAGACCGTCACCGCGCGGTGGTTCTCGGGCATCAAGGAAGGTGCGAGCCTGAACTTCAAGGCCATGGACTAACCCAAGACCAGATAGAGGCAGGTTAAGTCCACCCCTTCGCGCGCCGGATATTTCCGGCGCGCTTTTTCACTTATTGCGCATTTGGCATTTATATGGAGCGTTATGCGGAAAAATTATATTTAGAGTCTTATTGCAAAATACCAAGTTATAAGTATATCATTAGTTACCATGCTGACAAACTTTCAGATCATCCCTGACCGAGGTGTCGTTCTCATCCGTTTGAACGGCAGAGTGCTTATGGACGTTTGTCTAAGCGCAGCTGAGGTTTATGCACGCCATCCAGCCGCACGCCCGACCCAACCACTGTTGATCGATTTGACAGAGGTCACCAGCCACGAGACCGACTATGTCAAAATCCTGAAGGCGATGGCGCGATTGCCTGATTACCTTGGGCACGGCGGATCGGAACGTCTGGTGGTCTTTATCGCGCCCACGCCACTTGCTCGGCGGATCAGCGCCGTTGTGGTTCGCGCGATCCTCTCGATGCCCAGTGGGGTCGCCAGAATGGCCCAGAGCGAAAGCGACGCGCTTGAAATTCTGGGCCTGCCTGAACGTCGTCTTTCTGACCTGGTCCCCGGCTCTATCACAATCAGATGAGTTGACTCGACACGATTGGCCGCCGCTCACCACCTGAACGCCAGCATTTGGCGGCCGTTTTCTCCCACGGACATCCCGAAAGGTGCGACCCTGCTTTTGCGCCGGGGACGCGGCGCGGGGTGTAATGATCCCGCGAACGGTGTTCCTGAGATTGATTGACAGGAAGCCTGGATTTCGCGGCTTTGACTGTTCTTCCCTTGGCCACCGTGTGACACAGATCACAGACCGACCATCTGGAATCAGCTAGCCATGCCACATGACCGAAGCAAATTCGGCCTGACAGATCAGGAGATTGTCATGTTTAAGACAAATGAAGGAACCATCGACCGCGCCGTGCGGATCATTGTGGGGCTTGGGCTGTTGCTCTGGTTCTTCATGGGCCAAGGCGAAGGCTTTTGGCACTATGCCAAGCTGATCGGCATTGTGCCTTTGGCCACGGGCCTGATGGGCTCATGCCCGGCCTATTCCATTTTGGGCATCACCACCTGCCCGATGAAGAAGTTGCGATTTTGTAACAAGAAGTCGGGGGCGGCGCGTGGCCGCCCCTATTCCGCCGCCTGTCTGCGCGGGCGCAGCATATCTTTCAGATAGCGCCCCGTATGACTGGTCTCTGCCTTGGCCACATCCTCGGGTGTGCCGGTGGCGACGATCTCTCCACCGCCATCGCCGCCTTCAGGGCCAATATCTATGATCCAGTCAGCGGTCTTGATGACATCGAGATTGTGCTCGATCACCACCACCGTATTGCCTTGGTCAACAAGGCTGTGCAGCACCTCAAGAAGTTTGCGAACATCCTCGAAATGCAGGCCCGTCGTCGGTTCGTCCAAGATATAGAGCGTCCGCCCCGTGGCCCGGCGTGACAGTTCTTTTGAAAGCTTCACCCGCTGCGCCTCACCGCCAGACAGCGTTGTGGCCTGCTGGCCAACCTTGATATAGCCAAGCCCGACCTCGCAAAGCGCATCCATCTTCTCACGGATGCTCGGCACGGCCTGAAAGAACTCGCGGGCGTCTTCGCACGTCATATCAAGAACATCTGCTATACTTTTGTTTTTGAACTTTATTTCCAATGTTTCTCGATTGTAACGCTGACCTTTGCAGGTCTCGCAGGTGACATAAACATCGGGCAAGAAGTGCATTTCAATCTTGATGACCCCATCGCCCTGACAAGCCTCGCAGCGCCCGCCCTTGACGTTAAAGGAGAACCGCCCAGCCTGATAGCCCCGCGCCTTGGCTTCGGGCAGGCCCGAAAACCAATCCCGAATCGGGGTGAAGGCCCCGGTATAGGTCGCAGGGTTTGACCGCGGCGTGCGCCCGATCGCGCGTTGGTCAATGTCGATGACCTTATCAAGGTGTTCAAACCCCTTGATCGTCTCGCAAGGTGACGGCGTTTCATGGGCGCCGTTCAGTTTGGTCGCGGCGGTCTTGAACAGGGTTTCAATCGTCAGGGTCGATTTCCCACCGCCCGAAACCCCGGTCACGCAGACAAATCTGCCCAAAGGAAACTCAGCCGTGACGTTTTTCAGATTGTTTCCGGTGGCCCCAACCACTGTCAACTTCTTGCCATTGCCCTTGCGCCGAACCTTTGGCACCGCAATCTCGCGGCTGCCCGACAGGTATTGCCCCGTCAGGCTGGCCGGATCCTTGGCCACCTCTTCCGGCGTGCCGTGCGATACGACCATGCCGCCATGCACGCCAGCCCCCGGCCCCATGTCAAAGACATAATCCGCTTCGCGAATCGCGTCCTCATCATGTTCGACGACCAACACCGTATTGCCCTGATCGCGCAGGTTTTTCAGGGTGGTCAACAAGCGGTCATTGTCGCGTTGGTGCAAACCGATGGAGGGTTCATCAAGAACATAAAGCACCCCCGTCAACCCGCTGCCGATCTGGCTGGCAAGCCGGATCCGCTGGCTTTCCCCTCCAGACAGCGTGCCGGCGTTGCGGCTGAGCGTCAGGTAATTCAGCCCGACATTCACCAAGAACCCAAGCCGTTCGCGGATTTCCTTCAAGATCGCACGGGCGATTTCGTTCTTTTGCGAAGACAAGCTGTCGGGCACCGTCGCAATCCAGTCAAACGCTTCCTGAATCGACATCTTGACCACCTGACCGACATGCAAGTCGGCAATCTTCACCGCCAGCGCTTCGGGACGCAGGCGATACCCCGAACAGGCCCCACAGGGCCGATTGTTCTGGAACCGCTCCATCTCCTCGCGGCTCCAAGCGCTGTCGGTTTCGCGGTAGCGCCGTTCCATATTTGGGATCACGCCTTCAAAGACGCGCGACACCTGATAGATCCGGCCCCCCTCGTCATAGCGGAACGCGATCTC
This sequence comes from Paracoccaceae bacterium, assembly GCA_044377735.1. Lineage (GTDB taxonomy): Bacteria > Pseudomonadota > Alphaproteobacteria > Rhodobacterales > Rhodobacteraceae > Tabrizicola_A. The sequence goes on from JBILYK010000083.1 coordinate 10,351, forward strand.
CTCGCCCTTGGACCCATGCAGGAACAGATCCTTTACCTTCTCGGGCAGGTCCTTCCATTTGGCTTTTTTATCAAAGCCACAGTGCTTGGATATGGCGTCGATGGTCTGGGTGAAATAGGGGCTTTTCGACTTGGCCCAAGGCGCGATGGCCCCTTGCATCAGGGTCAGACCCTGATCCGGCACGACCAGCCGATCGTCAAAGAACAGCTCCATCCCCAAGCCGTCGCAGACCGGGCAAGCGCCGAAGGGTGCGTTGAACGAGAACAGGCGCGGCTCAATCTCGGCAATCGTGAAACCACTGACCGGGCAGGCGAATTTCTCTGAATAGGTGGTGCGAACCCCCTCGCCTTCGTTGGGCGCGGTTTCAATGACCGCAATGCCATCGGCAAGGTTCAGAGCTGTGCGGAAACTGTCGGCCAGACGTGTCTCCAACCCCTCTCGCACCACGATCCGGTCAACGACCACGTCGATGTTGTGACGGAATTTCTTGTCCAGAACCGGCGGCTCTTCCAGCTCGTAGAACTGGCCGTTCACCTTGACTCGCTGAAAGCCCTGTTTGCGCAGATCAAGAAACTCTTTCTTGTACTCGCCCTTGCGATCCCGAACGATGGGCGCCAGAAGATAGGCCCGCGTGCCCTCCTCCATCGCCATCACCGCATCCACCATATCTTGCACTTGCATCGCTGTAATCGGCAGACCGGTGGCCGGGCTGTAGGGCGTGCCAACGCGGGCGAACAGCAGGCGCAGATAATCGTAAATCTCTGTCACCGTGCCCACGGTCGAGCGCGGGTTCTTCGAGGTGGTCTTTTGTTCAATCGAGATCGCCGGAGAAAGACCCGAAATATGGTCTACGTCTGGTTTTCCCATCATGTCCAGAAATTGCCTAGCATAGGCCGAAAGGCTTTCGACATAGCGGCGCTGGCCCTCGGCATAGATGGTGTCAAAGGCAAGGCTCGATTTGCCCGAACCCGACAGCCCGGTGATCACCACCAGCTGGTCACGCGGAATGTCCACATTCACGCTCTTGAGGTTGTGCTCGCGCGCACCGCGCACCTCGATAAACTTCTGTTCCGCCATCTCAAACCCCCAACGTGTCAACGCCGGCGCGACACGCTTAATTGCCTTGCGACACTTAGGAGGATTTTGCCCTGTTTCCAATCCTAAACTGTGAACATTAAGTGAACGGTGCAATTGCATGATGAATTCATAGTGGAAAATACTTTACAAATTCTAATTCATGAATATTTAAGCAGTAATTCCTAATCGAAAGGCAAATCCATGTTCAACTTTCTCGGTGGCACAGCTCCCAAGCCCTTGAACGCTGCAGAGGCCGTTGCCCGGGCCGCAAAGGGTGAAATGACCATTCTTGATGTGCGCGAGGCGGCAGAGCTTGCCGCATCTGGCACTGCGCGCGGCGGTGTGCACATTCCCGTGTCGCTGGTTCCGATAAAGGCCAATCCCGGCGCGCCGGATCGTGATCATCGGCTTGATCCGTCAAAGCCTGTGGCAGTGTTCTGTGCCGTCGGCGGGCGGGCGGGCATGGCCGTGCAGGCGTTGCAAAAGCTGGGCTATGAGGCCCATAACATCGGTGGTTTTTCAGATTGGATCGCAGCGGGCGGGCCGGTTACCCGATAATCCGCCGACGCCGCGCTTGCCAAACGTGAATGGCGATTCCCAAGGCGGAGAACCCAAACAAGAACAGGCACAGGCCGGCACCGCCGGCCTTTTGCATGGCCCAAACCAAAAGCGGTGTGCCCGTCGTGGTGCCCAGATTGCCCAGTTGCGCGATCGCCCCCGCCCCCTTGGCCCGGTCCTCAACCGCCGGGTTCAACTCGGCCAGAGCGGCGAAACTTGCGCCTTGCACAATGCCAAGGCTGGCCGCGACAGCCAAAGCAAAGGGCACAGCCGTTGGGTCACCCCAAAACGCAAAAAGCCCGAAGGCCGCCGCGATTGATGCCGAAAATCCGGCTTGCACAAGATGCACAGCCTGCATCCGGCCCAACAGCCAGACCCCCAATGTCAATGACACTGCGATGGAGACCAGCGGCATTGCCACCCCGATGAATCCCCCCATATCGCCCATTTGTGCGGGCAAAAGCGTCAATACCGCGACATATGTCACAGCATAGCAAGCAAAGCCCATGGCAGGTGCCGCATGGAAGGGCGAGGCATAGATCGCCAAATGCTCATTCCAGATCGAGGCGCGGTTCTTGACAGGGTCAACCTTTGGATCGTCCGGAAGCAACACCCAAAGGATCACCGCCGATGCTGCCATCCAAACCGCATGGGTGGCGAAAAGAAACGCTGGCCCCTGTAAAGACATCATCTGCGGGCCAATCCAGAACAAGACGGCATAGGCAACGCCAAAGAACGAAGACCATAGCGTCATCGCCGCCCCCTGCCCGCGCGACCCAGCAAGGCCAGCGATGGCCGTCGGGCCGACCACCACGATGGCCAGATGCGAAAACCCCTCTAGCACACGACTTGCCAGCATCACAGCATAAGGTGGAAGCGCGGTTTGAACCGCACTGACGACAGCGCCCAGGGCCAAAGCCGCGAGCATCGCCCGCTTTGGCCCGATGCGCGCCACCAAAAGGCCTGACGTGGTGCCAAAGATCAGACCAACCGTGCCGACGATAGACAGCATCACACCAATGCCGATGCCTGCGTGGCCAGAGTAGACCTCTTCCAGCACCGGATAGGCCACCGACATCTTGCCAAACTGTCCCGCAGCGCCAAGCCCGGCAACCCAGATCGCAAAAATCGTCAAGGCTGCGCGCATGTGCCGGCTTTCATCTGGTCGCGAACATCGTGAGGGGGCTGGGACAAGCCCCCTAAAACTCAGATATGCAAAGCCCGACCATAGGCGTCAAGAACCGCCTCGTGCATCATCTCTGACATCGTGGGATGGGGAAAAACCGTGTTCATCAAGTCTTCCTCGGTGGTCTCAAGACTGCGACCGATCACATAGCCTTGGATCATCTCGGTCACCTCGGCCCCAATCATATGGGCTCCCAAAAGCTCGCCCGTCTTGGCGTCAAACACGGTTTTAACCATGCCCTCGGCCTCGCCCATCGCAATCGCTTTGCCATTGCCGATAAAGGGGAACCGACCAACCTTGACATCAAATCCCGCCTCTTTGGCCTTTGCCTCGGTCATACCCACTGACGCGACGTGCGGATGGCAATAGGTGCAGCCTGCAATCGAGCCGGGCTTGATCGGGTGAGGGTGCCCCCCTGCGATCAACTCTGCTACCATCACACCCTCATGGCTGGCCTTGTGGGCCAACCATGGTGCACCGGCGATGTCGCCGATGGCATAAAGACCTGGAACCCCAGTGCGGCAGTATTCATCGGTCACAACATGGGTGCGGTCAATCTTGACGCCCAAAGCCTCAATTCCCAGCCCCTCGACATTTCCAACAATGCCGACAGCAGAAATAACAGTGTCGAATTGAGCGGTTACGATGCCGTTCGCATCTTCCAGATGCGCCGTCACACCAACCCCCGGCCTGCGATCCAGCTTCTTGACCGTGGTCTTTTCCAAGATCTTCATGCCCTGTTTGACAAAAGCCTTCTTGGCAAAGGCGCTGATCTCGGCATCTTCCACCGGAAGCACACGATCCATTACCTCGCAAACCGTCACATCGGCACCCAAGGTGTTGAAGAAGCTGGCAAACTCAATGCCAATTGCCCCGGACCCGATGACCAAAAGCTTCTTCGGCATCCGCTTTGGTTGCAGGGCGTGGCGATAGGTCCAAACCAGATCGCCATCCGCCTCCAGCCCGGGCAGTTCCCTCGCCCGTGCGCCGGTCGCAAGGATGATCGACTTTGCGGTCAACTCTTCTATGCCTTTATCGGTTTTCACCGACACCAACCCGGCCTTGGGCAAGGTTGCAGCCCCCATGAACACCGCGACCTTGTTCTTCTTCATCAAATGGCCAACGCCACCCGACAACTGCTTGGCCACCCCGCGCGACCGGGCGACAACGGCCCCAAGATCATAGGACACGCCTTGAACCGACAGGCCAAATTCCTTGGCACGGTGCATAAGATGAAACACCTCGGCCGAGCGCAACAGCGCCTTGGTCGGGATGCAGCCCCAGTTCAGGCAGATGCCACCCAAGTTCTCACGCTCGACGATTGCCACCTTCTGGCCCAGTTGCGACGCCCTGATGGCCGCAACATAGCCGCCCGGTCCGGCCCCGATCACCACGACGTCAAAGCTTTGGCCTGCCATCCTTCCCTCCCTTGGAAAAAGTAGTTTGCCCTTAAACTATCTCGTTTACCCAAGCAACAATTCTGCCGCCCGCCCTCTATGCGCCAGGCGCATGGCTGGCGCGCAACCGCGCCACTTCAGCACTGTACCCCCCCGTCGAAAGAAACGCCGCCTCTTCGGGCGTTGTGTCGCGCCCAAGGGCCTGATTGCGAAACGGAAACCGGCCAAAGCGGCCAACAATCGACCGATGAGCGCGCGCATGCAGGCTCATCTCGGGGTCAGATGCCAAGCGCTCGGTCAAGAGCTGAACGGCAATATCCTGATCGGCCATATTTTCTGAATGTTCAAAGGGCATGTAAAAGAATTGCCGTTCTGGCTCGGGCGCGCCCATGTCCCATCCCGCCTCGACCGCCCGCCGCGCTGCGGCCAAAGCGCGGGAGTCGGTGGCAAAGGCCAACCCAGTGCCACGGTGGATGTTGCGCGCCAGTTGATCGCAAATGACCAGATAGGCCAAGGTGCCGACGGTGCCCTCGACCCAATGCTCAAGCCCATCTTCACTGGCGGCCATCCAAAGGTCCAAGAACCGTGCCCGACATTCGTCATCCAGCGCCTCGCCCCCAGCATACCAACCATCCGGGCCAACCTCGCCCAGCCAGAACTCCAGTACTTCCATCGGGTCAGACATTGCCAGCACTCCCCTGACCCAGCCTGACAGGCCAAGGCGCGGCTTGCAACCGCTTCACAAGCGATCCGCACCCTCTTGACCACGCTCCAGAACTGCCGTCGCCGCCACCGAGGACGCCGTCGGCGACATCCCACGATAGGCCCCCGCCACCGCGGGTGCGGCCCGCCGTGACATCCGCCAAAGGATATAGCCAGAGTGCAGCGCATAAAGCAGCCCGATGAACAAAAA
>JBILYK010000084.1:0-15420 GCA_044377735.1 Paracoccaceae bacterium
CCGATAGATCTATGGCCAGTTTGAACGGTACCGCAGAGCCATTCCCGCAGAATGTGGCAACCTTCTGACAGCCTGAAACCTAGCTGGGCTGGAGAGACGGAGACTGGTTCGCATTTGTCTGACAGCACCCACAGCATTAAGCTTCGTTCGACAAAAAAAGGTATTCGTAGAACTACGTAGAGCCGTAAGTAGTATCTGGATAGCCCCATTTGCCACTCGAGTTTCAATGCTAGTCAGTGCCCGTTTCTTGAAGTGTTGATGAACTTTGTGCTGCAATGTTGATTGTAGGAGCTTCAACACATCCTGCCCCCGCAATCACCTTTTCAAAGCCAAATTAGCCACTCAAAGCCGCCTAACAGCGCGGCCTTTTGCGATCGCCCCAACTGTGCTGGGATACCAGAGCCTTGCTCGTATTCTTCTGAAGGGGTGCCGCCCTACGCTATTGACCTCTGGACAAGCCGCGCAGGCGAAGCACCTCACGGGGGGCTGGTTGGCGCCAGATGGTTTGAAAGCTTTCAACCACGTTTTCGCGCGTGACACCAATTCCGGGCAAGGCGATCCAGGCTGGAACGGGGCGGCCAAGCAGGCAAAGTATGACAGTCTGTGCGGCAGCAATACCTTGCAAAAAGGGCTGCTGGGCTGCGATGCAGCAGATCGAGCCCCCCCGCGCAAGGCTGATCGCCGCCACCTCGCCCAGATCGACTGTGGCCATTGGCAGGTTGGTACCGCGTTCCGCCAGGCGGGCGGCGACGGAAATGGCGGGCGTGTCCCACACCACGAACAGCCCCGCCAGTGCGGGATGGTCTGACAAGAGGGCGTCTGCGGCGGCGGCTGCGTCCTCGATCCGTGCAAAGCGCTGGATGCGCGTCGTGATGTCAGGGCGGTTTGCTTGCAGCCATTTGGTGAAGGCGATCTCGCGCTCATTCGTGGCGAAGAAATCGGCGGCGAATCCCAAAACACCCACTTCGGCCCCGGGGGCAAGTTGGGATGAAAGACCCGCCGCGGCGATCTTTCCAAGGCCAAAATTGTCGGCTGACACCAGCGCGGTATAGTGGGTTCCAGGCAGCAGGCCCGTGGGCGCGTTGTCGAGAAGGACCAGCTTTATCCCTGCCGCAGAGACGCGGGCATGGGCAGCGGCGACCTGTTCGTTGGCCACCGGAAGCGAGATGATCGCATCAGGGCGTTCGGTTATCAGGCGGTCCAGTTCGGCGCCCTGCCGTTCGGGCGAGAAGCCGCAGTCGACGACGTCGACGGCCGCCGCTCCACAATCGCCCAGGATGCCGACGATCCCCGCCAGCTGCTGCTTGGCCCAGTCGCTTTCCAGCGTGTGCAGCACGATAGCCACGCGCCACCCGGCCATCTTGGCCGCAGCGCGGTCGTCGGGCAAAAGGCTGACGCGCTCTGGCGGCGCCGCGCGTTCGCCATGGGGGCCGAGGCCAGAGATCGTCATCAGTAGGGCTCCTTTCCATTCCGCGCCGCCGGGGGCAGGGGCGGGGCGTTCCGTGGCGGGACATCCACCGCAAGACGAGCGTGCAGGGCTGTAAGGGCAGGGTGGGCCCGCGGGCTGCCCTGCATTACCCATTCCTTCAAGAAGGTCGGGGCAAAGAGCGCCTCGGAGGCCACCCGTGCCGCGCCCACCAATCCGGCAGAGCTGCCCATCTGAGAGCGGATTATGCGCAGATCGCGGGTCACGAACGGGTGAGACGCGCCGTAGACCGCTTCGCGCAGCGCGGCCAGAAGGATGTCGTTGGTCTGCACGATCGCCCCTGACAGCACGATCAGTTCCGGGTTCAACGCATTGGCAAGCGTGGCGACCACCTGTCCGATCAGGTGGCCGGAATTGGACAGGATCGCCACACAGGTCGCGTCGCCCATCTGGGCGGATTGCGACACTTCGATTGCCGAGATTTCGCCACCACGGCGCAAGATATCGGCAAGGACGGGACTGCGGCCGTCCTGTGCCGCGGCCAACCCTTCGAGCTGAATCATGTCTGATCCTGCCAATGCGTCCAGGGTCCCATTGCGACCGCTTGCCGTCACAGGCAGCGACCCGATCAGGCCCGCCGCGCCCTGTGCTCCGCGATAAAGCTGGCCGTCACAGACGATGCCAGCCCCAATGCGGCGGCCAACCTTGATAAAGAGCATGGTTCGCAAGCCGGTTCCGGCGCCGGCGTGTAATTCGCCCATCGTCATGGTTTCGACGCTGGAGCGCATCCAGACCGGAACGCCAAAGTTGCGGGTCAGTGTCTCGACCAGTGGGAACCCTTCCCATGCGGGAAGGACGGGTGGGGTGACGGTGAGAAAGTCGCTTTCCGCCGTACCCTGAACGGCACCAGGGACGGAGAGTGAGATGCCCCAAAGCCCCCCCGGCGCAGTATGGCGGTCCATCGACCAGCGGAAGAGCGCGCTCAGGCGGTCGGTCAATTGATCGGGCGGCGCGGTGAGGTCCGCGGCTTCGTGGTGTTCGGTCAGCAGATTGCCCGACAGGTCAGCCACGCCAACCCCGATTGCCGTTTGGTCCAGCGTCGCGACGAGGATTGCGGCGCGGCGGGCGGCGAACCGCACAAGTCGCGGCGCACGGCCCCCGGTGGCAGTCCCCAGTTCGCTTTCATCCACGAGCCCAAGATCGCCCAGCATCGTCAGGCGGTCGGCGACCACCGCGCGGCCAAACTCGCTGTGCCGTTCAAGTTCCTGCCGCGTGCTGGCTGCGCCTGTGCGGACGAGGTTCAGCAGTTCGACCAGCGACGGCGCAGCAGTTTCCACTGTGCGCGGACGCCCCTTGCCCCGCTGGCGGGCCGATTCGCTGAAGGCAGTGTCATTCGGGGGCAAAGGCGTTTCCTTGCAGGGTTTAGGAAGGGATAAAGCCACGACTTCTGCTGTTCAAGGAAAAACTTTTGCTGATAAAATGCAAAAGTATGGAAAGATCAGCATTAAAAATATTGACGAGTGTTAAATTGGAGCTTAACGGAGTCGTCACGGTCAGAGGAGGCCGGCAGGAATTCGGGCGGTGCGGGGACAAACCGCGGCACCTGCTCGGAAGGGAGGGATACCAATGACAACGTGGAAACTGGCCTATCACGCCAATTGCTGGGGTGGCCTCGGCGGAGATGCGGTTGGCGTCACTTCGGTCACACAACTGGCCTATCGCACCTTTGGCGATATGGACCGCGCCTGTGCTGATATCGCCGCCGCGGGTTATGCCGGGGTCGAGATGTTCGATGGAAACCTGTTGGACCGCAGTGCTGCCGAGATGCGGAAGATGTTGGCTGACAACGGGTTGGAATTGGTCGCCAGCTATGCGGGTGGAAACTTTATCTTCGACGATATCCTGCCCGAGGAACTGGCCCGCGTGACCCGTGCGGCCGACCGTGCGGCCGAATTGGGCGCCCCGCATTTGGTGGTGGGGGGGGGTGCGAAACGCTTTGATGGGACGCGAGAGCCTGATTACCACAAGCTGGGCGCGGCGCTTGACCGAGTGAAGGCGCTGGCCGAAGCGCGGGGGCTGCAGGCACATTATCACCCGCACCTGTCTACAATCGTCGAAGGTCCGGCCGAAGTGGCCAAGATCTTCGATCTGACCTCGATCAATTTTTGCCCCGACACTGCCCATCTTGCCGCTGCGGGTGGTGATCCGGCAAAGCTGATCCGCGAACATGCGGCGCGGATTTCCTATGTCCACCTGAAAGGGTTCCAGCGCCAGCCTTTCGCCTTCACCCCAATTGACCGGGGGGATGTCCCGACCGGTCCAATCCTTCAGGCGATGAGGGATGTTGGTTTCACTGGTTGGGTCTGCACCGAGCTTGACGCCTGGCCCGACCCCGCCGAGGGGGCGCGCCTAAGCATGAATTACCTGAACCGGGCTATTGCGGGCTAGACCGCCAACCCACCTAATGGGGATCATCCCCGCCACTTCTCTGGGAGGAAGAAGACATGTTGACCAGACGTAGCCTTTTGGGCTCTGCCACCGCGCTTGCACTTGTGATGGGTGCAGCAATGCCGGCCTTTGCCGATCCTGACGCGGCTCTTGCAAAACTGCAGGAAACCGTCCTGTCCAAAGGACCCAGCGGCGAAGATCCCTCGCCCGCCTCGGATGTCGTCCTGACTGACGAGGAACTGGCGAAGATCAAAGAGATGGGTGCCACTGCGGCCATTGTCATGCATTACGGCGGCAATGACTGGAGCCAGGCACAGATCAATGGGTTGCAAACCCAATTCGACGCCATGGGGATCGAAGTGATCGCCGTGACCGATGCGGGCTTTAAGCCCGAAAAGCAGGTCAGCGATCTGGAAACCATCATGGCCCAGTCGCCGGACATCATCGTGTCGATCCCGACCGACCCGACTGCAACCGCAGCCGCCTATCGCGCGGCAGCAGAGGCAGGCGCCAAGCTGGTGTTCATGGACAACGTGCCCGCAGGTTTCGTGCCGGGCACCGATTATGTCTCGGTCGTCTCGGCTGATAACTATGGCAACGGCGTTGCTGCCGCCCATCTGATGGCCAAGGCCCTTGGCCCTGACGGCGGCGAAATCGGTCTGGTGTTCCACGCCGCCGACTTCTTCGTGACCAAGCAGCGCTATGATGCCTTCAAGGCCACGATCGCCAGCGACTACCCCAACATCAAGATCGTTGATGAACAGGGGATCGGTGGGCCGGACTTCTCGGGCGATGCCGAAAAGGCAGCGGGCGCGATGTTGACCGCGAATGCGAACATCAAGGGCATCTGGGCGGTCTGGGACGTTCCGGCCGAAGGCGTGATGGCCGCCGCGCGTTCGAACGGGCGGGATGATCTGATCATCACCACCGTAGACCTTGGCGAAAACGTCGCGATCAGCATGGCTCAGGGTGGTTTCATCAAGGGTCTGGGGGCGCAGCGCCCCTATGATGCCGGCGTGGTCGAGGCGAAGCTGGCGGGTTATGCCCTGCTGGACAAGGACGCGCCAGACTTTGTCGCGCTGCCCGCGCTGCCAGTCAGCCAAGACAACCTCTTGGAGGCGTGGAAGCAGGTCTATTCCACTGAGGCCACCGAAAACGTGAAAGCCTCGATGCAATAAGTGATGCCGCGCGGGGAGCTCTTGGCACCCCGCGCGCAAACCTAGCCCTCGCGGTGGTGATTGCTCCGCGTATGCAAAGGCCCATCCCCCCATTCCGGAGATCGACAATGACCAAAGTGATGAACGTCGCCATGATCGGCGGCGGGTTCATGGGCAAGGCGCATGCCATGGCCTATGCCTCGATGCCGATGTTCTTCTGGCCTGCCCCGGCCATCCCGCACCGCAAGGTGGTTGTGGACATCACCGACGGGGCCGCCGAAGAAGCCCGCCGCCGCTTTGGCTTTGATGAAGCCTCCAGCGACTGGCGTTCGGTTGTGACGCGGCCTGATATCGACGTGGTCGACATCTGCACCCCCAACAACGTCCATGCCGAAATCGCCATCGCGGCGGCCAAGGCGGGCAAGCACATCATCTGCGAAAAACCGCTGGCGCGCACGGTGGAAGAGGCCCGCGCGATGGCTGAGGCCGCAAAGGCTGCGGGGATCATCCACATGGTCGCCTTCAACTACCGCCGCACGCCCGCCGTGGCGCTGGCCAAGAAATACATCGATGAAGGTCGGATTGGCCGCATCCTGAACTTCCGTGGCACCTATCTGCAAGACTGGTCGGCGGATGAAAATGGTCCGCTGTCTTGGCGCTTCCAAAAGAAAATCGCAGGCTCCGGCACGGTGGGTGATATTGGTACCCATGTCGTAGACCTTGCCCATTACCTTGTCGGCCCAATTGCCGAGGTGATCGCGATGACCAAGACCTACGTGACCACGCGCCCGATCCAGCAGGGCGGCGTCGACAAATTGGGCGCATCCGAGAAATCCGCCGATGCGGAACGCGCGCCCGTTGATGTGGATGACGAGGTGGTGTCGATGCTGCGCTTTGGCAACGGCGCGATCGGCAGCCTTGAGGCGACCCGCAACGCTTGGGGCCGCAATAACTTTATCACGCTGGAAATTCATGGCACGAAGGGCTCGATTGCCTTCAACTATGAACGTCGTGACGAGTTGCAAGTGATGTTCGCCGAAGATCCTGCCGATGCGCGCGGCTTCCGCACCGTTTACACGGGTCCTGCGCATCCCTACGGCGGTGGACTTTGGCCCATCCCTGGCTTGGGCATCGGCTATTCGGAGACCAAGATCGTGGAATGCTTCGACCTCTTCAACGCCATTGCAACAGGCAAACAACCCAGTCCGAATTTCGAGGATGGGTTGCTGACCGAACTGGTGGCCGATGCCCTGCTGCGGTCGGGTGAAACCGGCAAATGGGAGCGGGTGGAATGACTGCCCCCGCTCCGATGCAGCCTTCTGTCGCGGTACGCATGACGGGGATTTCAAAATCCTTCGGCGGTGTGCGGGCGCTGGATGGCGTGGACTTCGAGGTATACGCCGGAGAAGTCCATGCCCTCTTGGGGGGCAACGGAGCGGGGAAATCCACCATCCTTAAGGTTCTGAACGGCGTGCATGTGCCCGATGCGGGCGAAATAGAGGTCGCTGGTCAGAAGCTGGCTACCCCAACGCCCGAGGCGGCCCGAGCTGCGGGCATCGCCATGAATTTTCAGGAAATGTCGCTCATCCCGACACTGACTGTGGCGCAGAATGTTTTTCTAACGCGTGAGGCGCGGGATGCACGTGGCATGATCGACGACGCGGACTCTGTCCGCCGCGCACAGGCGATCTTTGACATGCTGCAGGTGCAGGTCGATCCGACTGCGCTGGTGGGCGATCTTGGGGCCGGACAAAAGCAATTGACCGAGATTGCTAAGGCAATCAGTCAGGATGCACGTGTTCTGATCCTCGACGAGCCCTCGACAGCGCTGTCGGTGTCAGATGTCGAGCGATTGTTCATCTTCTTGCGCAAACTCAAGGCTGCGGGCGTGGCCATCATCTATGTCAGCCACCGCATGGATGAAATTGCCCGCATCGCCGACCGCGCCACGATCTTGCGGGATGGGCAGCATGTCATCACGGCGCCGATGGCAGATTTGCCAATCGATGTCATGATCGAACACATCGTCGGCAAACGGTCGAAAGGCCTCGCTGATGTGGTGCGTGGCGATATCGTGCTGGGTGAGGTGTTGCTGGAACTTGTGGGCCTGACCGGTCTGCACAAGCCCGATGAGGTGAGCTTCACCCTCCACCGGGGTGAGGTTTTGGGTCTTGCGGGGCTCCTCGGGTCTGGCCGATCCGCTTTGGCGCGGGTCATCGCGGGGATCGAACCTGCGGTGACGGGTGACATGCGCATCAAGGGCGAAAAGGTCGCCATCCGCCGCCCCGCCGATGCGATCGCCCATGGTGTGGCGCTGGTGCCGGAGGCGCGGGCGACACAAGGCATTATCCCCGCCCATAGCCTTGCGGACAACATGGCGATGGCTGTGATCGGTCGCATCTCGCCACGCGGGATCGTGGATCGCTCACGCGTCCGGGCGGTGGCAGACAAAATGATCCAGCGCCTATCGATCAAGACGGCCAGCCAAGATCATGCGGTCTCGACCCTGTCGGGGGGCAACCAGCAAAAGGTGGTGATCGGCAAGTGGCTGGCAACCGAACCAGAGATTCTGATCCTGGATGAACCTACGGCCGGTATCGACATTGGTTCTAAGGCGGAAATCATCCGTCTGGTGCGCGATTTGGCGCAGGCAGGTAAGGGTGTGATCGTCATCTCCTCGGAGCTGTCGGAGTTGCTAACAGCCTGTGACCGCATCCTTGTGATGGCCGATGGTCGTGCGCATCAAATGCTCGACCGCGCCGATCTGAACGATCCGTCCGAGAGTGACCCCGAACACGCGCTGCAAGCCGCCGAGCGCCGCCTGCAGATCGAAATTCAGAAAGCCCTAAGCATTAAGGAGCCCAGCCATGGCTAAGGCAGCAACCGCCCCCGCCGGGGGCTTCTTCGCCAACTGGCGGCAGAATATCATCTATATCGGTTTCATCGTGATCTTCATCATCTTTGCGGTGACGCTGAACGACAAAGGCTTCTTGAACCCCAACAACCTACTGAACATCGTGCGCCAAACAGCGATGATCGCGGTGATGGCGGTGGCCATGACCTTTGTGCTGTCGGCCGGCGAGATCGACCTGTCGGTCGGCGCTGTCGCCGGTCTTACGACTGTGACGGTCGCCATGGCGATATCTGTTGCGGGGCCTTTGGGCGGTGTGCTCGCTGGGCTGGCCACAGGGCTGGCCGTGGGGGTGTTCAATGGCTGGCTGACCACAAGGATCGGGATTCCATCTTTCCTGACCACGCTGGCAATGATGGGCATTGCCAAGGGTGTGGCCATGTGGATTTCCGACACTGCAGCGGTGCCGATCTTGTCGCCATCTTACTCTTGGATCTTTGGCGGCGGCTCGGTTGGCCCTATTCCGGTCCTGATGTTCTGGATGGCCCTGATTGCAGGCATTGGCCATGTCGCGCTGCGCAGGTCAGGTTTTGGCCGTCGGGTTCTGGCCACAGGCGGTGGTGAGACGGCGGCGCGCTATTCTGGCATCAACACGGCGTCGATCAAGTTCAAGGTACTCGTCCTGTCCTCTTGTGCCGCCGCCCTTGCCGGGATGCTTTATGCCGGACGCCTGCAATCAGGCCGTTTTCAGCTTGGCGAAGGCGATGAGCTTTCGGTCATCGCCGCTGCCGTTCTTGGGGGCACCAGCCTCTTTGGCGGCAAAGGCACAGTGATCGGGACGATTGTCGGCGCGCTCATGATCGGCATGATCAACAACGGACTGATCCTGATGGGGCTGGAGTTCAGCCAGCAACTTATCGCCAAGGGCGCGATCATTATCTTCGCCGTCGCCCTCAGCCAAAAGCGAGGCTAAAAATGTACACGATCCTTGGTACCGTCGTTGCCCGCCCTGACACGCGCGAAGAACTCGCCGCCCTGCTGGCCGCACAAGTAGCCCCGACGCGGGCCGAGCCGGGCTGCATCAATTACGACTTCCATGCTGATGCCGCCGATCCTTGTGTGTTTGTCTTTTACGAAAACTGGATCGACCGCGCCGCGCTGGACGCGCATCTGGCAATGCCGCATCTGCAGCCGCTGTTTTCGCAACTGGACCGGCTGCTGGCCCGTCCTGTCGAAATCCGCCCGCTTGCCATGCTGTCGGAATGGGTCGCGTGATGGGGGCCGCGATCAAGGGGCCAGGCATTTTCCTTGCGCAATTCGCAGGCGATGCCGCACCGTTTGACACTCTGCCCTCGATCGTCGCTTGGGCCGCAGGGCTGGGCTACAAGGGGGTGCAAATCCCGTCTTGGGACAAGCGGCTGTTCGATCTAGAGCTTTGCGCGGAAAGCCAGACCTACGCCGATGAGGTGACTGGCATCTGCGCAGACGCGGGCGTGGTCATCACCGAGTTGTCCACCCATCTGCAGGGCCAGCTTGTGGCGGTGAACCCCGCCTATGATGCGGCCTTTGACGCGTTTGCTCCGAAAGCCCTGCGCGGCCATGCTGACGCACGTCAAGCTTGGGCGGTCGATCAGGTGACCAAGGCCGCCAGCGCCGCACGCAGGCTCGGTCTTGGGGGGACGGTCAGCTTTACCGGGTCGCTGGCCTTCCCGTATCTTTATCCTTGGCCGCAGCGCCCCGCGGGGCTGGTCGAAACGGCCTTTGCTGAACTTGCCCGCCGCTGGAGTCCTATTCTGAACGCCTATGACGAGGCGGGCGTGGATATTGGCTTTGAACTGCATCCTGGCGAGGACGTGTTCGATGGTGCAAGCTGGGAACGGTTTTTGTCCGCCGTCAACGAACACCCGCGCGCGCGCATCAACTATGATCCGTCGCATTTCCTGCTGCAGGCGATGGATTATCTGGCCTTCATCGATCTCTACTATGATCGGATTTCGGCCTTCCATGTGAAGGATGCCGAGTTCCGTCCCGATGGGCGGCAAGGCGTCTATTCTGGCTATTCGCCTTGGGCCGAACGGGCGGGGCGCTTTCGCAGCCTTGGGGACGGGCAGGTGGATTTTTCCGCCATTTTTACGCGGTTGACACAGCACGGCTATCGCGGCTGGGCAGTGATGGAATGGGAATGTTTTCTCAAATCACCTGCTCAGGGTGCAGCTGAAGGTGCGCCTTTCATTACCCGCCATCTGATCGAGGTGACGGGGCAAGCCTTTGACGATTTCGCCAGTGGTCAAGCCAACTCGGAGGTGTTGCGCCAGATGTTGGGAATTAAGGCATGACGCTAAAACTGGGCATGGTGGGCGGAGGGCAGGGGGCCTTTATCGGGGCGGTTCACCGCATGGCCGCGCGTCTGGATGGGCGGTGGGACCTTGTCGCGGGGGCGCTGTCATCAAATCCAGCGCGCGCGATGGCATCGGCGGCGGAGGTGGGCATTGCTCCCGAGCGCAGCTATGCCAGTTTTGCCGAGATGGCGCGGGCCGAGGCTGCGCGTCCTGACGGAATCGATGCCGTTGCGATCGTCACACCGAACCACCTGCACGCCTCAGTGGCCACGGCGTTTCTACGCGCAGGCATCGCCGTCATCTGTGACAAGCCGATGACTGCGACGCTGGCCGAAGCGCAGGAATTGGCCGCACTGGTCACGAACACGGGGGTACCCTTTGTGCTCACACAGACCTACACGGGCTATCCGATGGTCCGCGAAGCGCGGGCAATGATCGCGCGGGGGGCGATCGGGGCCGTGCGCCATGTGCAAGTAGAATATCTGCAGGACTGGCTGGTCGGGCCCGTGGAGCAAACCGGACAAAAGCAGGCGGTCTGGCGTACGGACCCACTTTTATCGGGTGAGGGCGGATGCATCGGCGATATCGGAACCCATGCCGCCAATCTGGCGATCTTTGTCACTGGGCTGGATCTGCAGGCGGTCTTGGCGGACCTCACGGCCTTTGAGCCGGGCCGCAGGCTCGATGACAATGCCGCAGTGATGCTGCGATTTGCATCTGGTGCCAAAGGGATGATCTGGGCCAGTCAGATCACACCGGGCACCAAGAACGCCTTGCGCTTCCGGATCGCAGGGGAAAAAGGTGGTCTGGCCTGGGATCAAGAGAACCCCGAAACACTGGAGTTCACCCCTGCCGGCGAGGCCACGCGCCTCTTGCGCCGCGCCGACGGCGTGACCACCACCCCGGCGCGCGTTCCGGCAGGCCACCCCGAAGGCTATCTCGAGGCCTTCGCGACCCTATACGCCGATACGGCAGCGCTGCTAGAGCAGCGCAAAGTGTCCACTCCGACACAGGGCGCAGGTTTGCTGCCTGATGCGCAGGATGGACTTGCCGGAATGCGCTTCGTGAATGCCTGCGTCCGCTCAAGCGAAGCGGGCGGGATCTGGATGCCCACCTAACCAGCGGTGCGAGTTGGCTAGTTAAAGGCGGGTTAATGGACATCATGCGGTGACCAGAAGCGCCATCGATGGGCTTGGTCAACCAAGAGGCGGGATCGAAAGGCTGCACTGAAATCACTCAAGAAGTCGATGAAACGTCATGGCAGACCAGAAAACAATGTGACGGACCGCTTTCGTTCTTACGGCGCAGCCTTGAAGGACCTAGGCTGTGGCGATGACCGCGAGATGGGGCACTATTTGAACAATCGGGCGGAGAACTCGCACTTACCCTTCCGCCGACGAGAGCGGGCCATGTTACGGTTCCGGCATATGCGAACGTTGCAGAAGTTCGCGTCTGTCCATGCCTCTGTCCACAACCACTTTCCAACGGAGCGCCACCTCCAGAACCGCGATCACTTCAAACAGACCCGCGCTGCCGCTCTCGCTGAGTGGCGCGGCCTTCTCGCTGCCTGACCCTACGGTGGGGTGGGGGTAACGGAGACTGGTTCGCATTCTTCTGACAGCACCCTCCGTTTTGGTCCGTTGCTTCTTAAGCCCGGGGTGGACCAATCCCGGCTTTCAGGTTCCGCCGAAATGGGCGGCACAATAGCGGCTAGATTGTCCAGCCTCCGTCGATGGCAATGGCCTGCCCGGTAATGAACGACGCGGATGGGCTGCAAAGGAACCGTGCGAGGGCACCGATCTCCTGGGCAGTGCCCAGTCGCCCCATGGGCTGCCGCGCCACGAATGCAGAGCGGATCGCGTCAAAGTCGTCGCCCTTGGCCTCGATGCGTTGTTGCAAGCTCGGTGTATCCACGGTCCCCGGACATATGCAGTTGGCGCGGATATGGGTGCCGCGCTGGAAGCCGATGCCGATGCAGTCGTCGACAACTTTATGCTTTGCGATTGAAACTTAAGCGTGGACGCGACACCCTTAAGCGGCTGGCTGTAGCAAAGGCGGAATGCGCACTCAGGGGGGCGCGGCTGGCAAGAGACGAACGGCGGCTTGTTGGAATATGGCACTGTCAGATGACCGTCCGCTAAGGGCCGATTGCGTTAATTCGCCACCCCAAACACCACACTGGCCTGATCCGACCACGGCAATGCCGCACACTCAGACAGCTGCATCACGGTCACGGCAGACACCTCTCGCCCAAACACCAGCCGCTTCAGCACATCCGGCGCCAGATAGGCCAGGCGCAGCTGCCTGCTGACATGACGCTCTGCAAGGTTCACGGCGATTGCCAGATCGCGAACAGTCCCAAACTCACCGGCTTCCATGCGCCGCCGCCAGGCCCAAGCGCGGCCGATGGCGCGCAGAATGTGCGGGTCTTGGACTTGATCTTCGCTGGGTAGGTAATCGGCGGGCGGCATGATCTTCGGCCGCCCGTTTTTCTTACGGATCTTGAGCGGTACGAAGACCTGAATGGTGTTGGGCTCGCTCATTATTGTGCCGCCTTTAGCTGGCGTGGCGTCATAAGGTCCCGCATGACACCGGCGATGCCATCTGTGCGCAGGTCGATGACAAGGCCATCAGCCATAACCGTAACGCGCCGTACCAACAGCTGAATGATGCGGGCCTGCTCGCTTGGAAAGAGCTGCTCCCATAGCTGAGCGCTTGTCCCAGCATGAATTGCCTCTGCGTCAAATGCAATTGCTGCTCCTCTAACCAAAATCCGCTGAAAAGGATACCAAAATGGCACGAGCCCATGGGGCGCGGGCGCACATGGCGCTGGCGTTCGAGACTGTTTATGGCACTGCGCCCGCCACAGGCTTCCGCACGGTGCCCTTTGCCAGCACCACGCTTGGTTCCGAGCAGCCCTTGATTGCCTCGGAGCTCTTGGGCCAGGGGCGCGACCCGCTGGCCCCGATCAAGGATGCGGTCACGGCGGATGGCGATGTCGTGGTGCCGATCGATGTTGAGAACTTTGGCCTCTGGCTGAAGGCGGCCTTCGGAGGCCCCACGACCACCGGCACGACACCGAAGACCCACACGTTCCAGTCGGGGAACTGGTCGCTTCCAAGCATGGCGATCGAGACGGGCATGCCCGAAGTGCCGCGCTATGCGATGTACACGGGCTGCGTTTGCGATCAGCTAAGCTGGCAAATGTCACGGTCAGGTCTTCTAACCGCAACCGCGCGGCTCATCGCGCAAGGGGAAAGTGCCTCAGCCGCCACGGCTGCAGGTACGACCACCGCGCTTGGCTTGCAGCGCTTCGGGCACTTCAACGGATCCATTACCCGCAATGGGACGCCGCTCGGCAATGTCATCTCAGCGGAGGTCACCTATTCCAATGGTCTTGACCGGATCGAGACAATTCGCGCGGACGGCAAGATCGAGGGTGCCGATCCCGGAATGGCGTCCCTAACCGGGCGGATGGAGGTGCGATTTGCCGACACGGCCCTCATCACCCAAGCCCTGGATGGCACGCCTTGTGAGTTGGTCTTCGCCTGGAGCCTTTGGGCAAGTGCCAGCTTCACCTTCACGGCCCATGCCGTCTACCTGCCGCGCCCCCGGATCGAAATCCCGGGGCCACAGGGCATTCAGGCGACCTTCGAATGGCAGGCCGCCAAGGCTGCGAGCCCCACCCGGATGTGTACGGCCGTCCTCGTCAACACTGTCGCCTCCTACTGAGAGAACCCAACATGCTAACCCTCGATCTCACCAACGCACCTATTTGGTGCGACCTTGTCCCCGGCGTGCGCGTAAAACTCCGCCCGCTCACCACGGCGCTGATGGTGGCTGCACGCAGCGATCCAGCGATTGCCGACCTGCCGAAAGAGGCGAGGACGGAGGAGGCCGCACTGGCGATGGCCAAGGCGCTCGCGCGCTCTGCCATTCTTGAATGGGAAGGGATTGGGGACGCGGAGGGAGAGCCATTGCCGATAAGCCCTGATGCGATCGACGCGCTTTTGGACATCTGGCCGATCTTCGAGGCCTTCCAAAGCCTTTATGTCGCGAAAGGCTTGCTGCTGGACGCGGAAAAAAACGCCTCATCGCCCGTGCCGAGTGGGAGTTCGGCGGGGGCGACGGCTACTGCGCTGCCTGCGGATCCGTCTGCCCTGACTGCCCTACACGACTGAACCAGCCAATAACTTTCGAGGGTTGGCTGGTCTGGGACCTGGTCGGCCGCCTTGGGGGTCAGTTGCGCATCGTCCCCGGCGCTGTGATCGGCTGGGACATGAACGCGGCCTTTGCGGTTGGTGCGTCCCTCGGCATTCCGGCACCTGCCATCGCGGAACTCCTGCCCGGCATTGAGGCGGTGATGGTGCGTAGTATGAATGACGGTGGATTCATCGACATGATCAACTCAGCCTTCGGAGGCGCCGTGACCACGCTGATCGGCGCCTTCACCGGGCGGCTGATGTGGCATTCGGGTGAGGTGAAACTCGGCAACCGCCGCTTCTTCGGGAAAGAACTCCTGTGGGAAATCCCCGTAGCCGTTGGCATGGCGCTGATCGGGGAGGCGGCTGCGCGCTACATCGGCCTGTCGCAGCCCGTCTCGACAGGGTTTGTGGCGACGCTTGCTTATCTGGGCCCGCGCGGGGCTGAGGCATTGCTGACCACTTGGATCGGTCGGCGCAAACCATAGGAAGCGCCGGCTTCTCGGCTCCGCCTTTGTCCAAATCATCAAAGGGCTGTGATCGACGTGGAAAACGCACCTTGGAAGATGCTGCAAGGGTTTTGCTGGTATGAACCTGGTTTGGGCGCTTGCTTTGTGCCCGGTGGTCCTGACCCCAAAAGGCCAAATCTGCGGAGCGTCTCGTCACGTGATGGATTGTGCGAAGGCAACGGGCGGCTGACACGTCATAAAAAGCACAAGCTCATACTTTAGACAGTGCTTAGGGTTTCTGCGCTGCCGCTTTCTCGGCAACATGACCACAATCATAATACCATGAGGACCGGCTTGATGTCTGGCGGTTAGCAGTGCATCTGGGATGCAATCTTAGGTCAGATTTGGAGGGTGGTGTTTTGCGACGTCCTGATATTCCAGCCGTGCTCTCGAAACTTTCGGCATCCAGCAATCCCGTCGAGGTGATACGCGATCTCGTGCTGCGCACGGGTGGCTTTTGGCAGGACATTGAGGAGGCGTCTGGTCTT
>JBILYK010000085.1:0-15358 GCA_044377735.1 Paracoccaceae bacterium
AACCTCAGGAAGCTCGCAAAGCTCCTCCCGACACCACCAATCCCCCGCCCAACGTGATCGACAGAAAGCGCGCCCAGTGAGCAGGTCAGATCATCGGAGCTGACACTTAGAGTTTTTCAACAGAATAAGCCCAAAGCGGTCAGTGACGGTTCGGAAAGAACTCGACCGGTGATTTCATGGCGACATGGGTTCGCATCCGATCAAGCCATGATCGCATGTAAGGAGTAGCATCGACACCTGCCTCGGAAAGCCATTGGGTGTAACCCCAAATGGCACAGTCTCCGATCCCGGGCGCAGTGCCGTGGAAGAATGGTTCGTCTCCGAGAAGAACGGCAAAGCGCTGACAATCTGCATGATAGCGCATCCGCAACCACTCCAATGCGCCCGGTGGGAAGCCCTTCCCGCTGACGCGCCGTGCCTCTTTCAACTGCGGCAGACACATGCCAATGCGATTTGCCTCCCACATCAGTAATTCTCGCCCTCTGCGCAGACCTTCGAGGCTTTCGCCGCCCAGACAACCGAAGCGACCGGCAATCTCTAAAAGGATCGCCCCCGACTGGATGTAGGGCTCCCCGTCGATCAGCAGCAACGGCACCTCCGCAAAGGGACTGGCGGCAAGGAAATCGGCGGGTCTCGTTGCGGGGGCTGCCCAGATGTCGATCCAGATTGTCCGGTGCGGCAGGCCAGCTATCGACAGGGCGAGCGCCACCTTGCAGGCATGGCCGGAATCAGGGTGACCGTAAAGAACAAGCTCGGCCATGGGGCGTATCCGAATCCAATGAGATAGTCGAAGACTGACAGAAGGCTGGAGGTCTGCAAAGTCCGCATAGCGGGCTTTACACCTAAGCGCTGCCAATCTCCGCCCCCCTCACAAACCAAACGTCGCGAACACTGGCACGTGGTTGCTGGGCTGCGCCCATGACCCGTTGAGTTCGCCCCGCCCTACCGCTCCCTTAGGGCCTCATTCGCCTTGTACAGTGGTTTGGTCAGGTAGGTCAGGATCGTCTTGCCGCCGGTCTGCAATTCCACCTCGGCTTGCATGCCCGGACGGATTTCCAGCGATTTCTGGCGTTCACTGAACTGGCCGCGGTCGACAGCCAGCGTCACCTTGTAATGCGCCTCGGCGTCGGGGTTACGGGCCTGTTCGTCCTTGAAAGTGTCGGCAGAGACAAAAGTGACCGTGCCCTTGAGGCTGCCGAAGATCGTATAGTCATAGGCCGAGAGCTTGACTGTGGCGGTCTGACCCATTCGGACGGCGGCGATGTCGCGGGGTTTGACCTTGGCTTCGACGAAAAGCTCTTCGTCCAAGGGGATGATCTGCAGAATTTCCTCGCCCGAGCGCACAACGCCGCCAATGGTGGTGACCGACAGCTTGTTGACAACGCCGCGCAGGGGAGCAAGCAGGGTGGTGCGCGACAGCTGATCTTGCGACAGCTTGCGCTGTTGGCGCAACGAGGCCAGCTCGCCTTGGGTCTTGGAGTAGTCGGTCGCGCGTTCCTTCTCAGAGGTGGTGATCGCCTCGCTCAGTTTGTTCTTGGCGTCGGAATCGGCCTTTTTGGCGCGGGTGACCTCGATCAGCGGGGCAATCTCGCGGTCATACATCTTTTGCACAAGATCAAGTTCCTTGGCGGTTTGTTCGGCCACAGCCTCTGCCCCCGATACGCGGGCCTGATATTCCGTCAGGCGGGCAGAAAGAAGTGAACGCTCGGACGAGGCGATGGCGGGCACGCGTTCTTCGATCTCAAGAGGGATGGCAAAATCTGCCTCACCCTGCATTTCGGCCTCAAGCCGCAGGCGGCGGATATCAAGGGCGGCGATTTCATCATCAAGCTCGTCCACGGTGGCCTGATACTGGGTGCCATAAAGGCGGGCCAGAATCTGGCCTTCTTCCACGATATCACCTTCGGCAACATTCAGTTCGGCCAGAATGCCGCCTTCAAGGTTTTGGATGATCTGCGGGCGCGACGAGGAGACAACCTGCCCTGGAGCGCGGACGATTTCGTCCACCCAAGCAAAGGCGGCCCAGATGATGAAAATGACAAGGGTCGCCGCAATGGCCCAAATCACCGCGCTGGGGCCCCGGCTGCGCCCGACAAGTTCGTCTTCATAGTTCAGTGCGGTCATCCCTTGCCCCCCGCCTGAACCTTGGCCAGATGGGCCAGAACCTGATCGCGGGGGCCGTCGACGGCGAGTTTGCCGTTTTGCATGATCAGCGTGCGGCTGGTCAGTTGCAGGATCGGCACCCGGTGGGTGGCGATGATGGCGGTGCGGCCCTGCAACCAAGTGCCAAGACGGGACACAAGGGTGTTTTCAAGCGTTTGGTCCAGCGCCGAGGTGGGTTCGTCCAAAAGCGCCACCGCCGGGTCTTGCAACCAAATGCGTGCCCAGCCGATGGATTGGCGCTGGCCGACCGAAAGGCCTTCGCCCATTTCCTTGATTTCCAGATCCAGCCCGCGCGGGTGATTGCGCACGAAAGGACCAAGGCCTGCGAAATCCAGCGCGTCAAACAGCCGAGTGTCATCGCGTTCAAGCTGCGTGAGGTTCAGGTTGTCGCGCAACGTGCCCGCAAACAGGCGCACGTCCTGGCCAAGATAGCCAACGCCACGGCGCAGATCGCGCGGGTGAACCTGGTCAATGTCGACACCGTCCAAAAGGATGCGACCCTTGCCGGGTTCATAAAGCCCGGCCAGAACCCGCAAAAGGGTGGACTTGCCCGACCCATTGGCGCCAAGAACCGCCACGTGTTGGCCCTGCGGAATGGCGAGGGCATTGATCTCGACGATGGGGGCGGACTGCTCGTCATAGCGGAATTCCAGATTGCGCAGCTCATAGGCCCCCAAAAGGCGGCTGCGTCGCAGGTAGTGGCGGCCTTCCTCTTCATGCTGGCGGGCATTGGCAATCGCGTCGAGCCCTTCGAGCGCGGATTTGACATTGGTCCATTTCGCAAGCGTGGAAGACAGCCCGGCCAGCGGGCCAAGGGTGCGCCCGGTGAGAATGCCGATTGCGATGATGGTGCCGACGGTGAAGTCGCCGACAAAGACAAGGAAGGCCCCGAAGATCACCGCCACGACATAGGTTGCCTGCTGCACGGCTGCGGCCCAATAGCCCAGAATGGCAGTGATCTTGCGCTGGTCGGCGGAGTTCGCGGCAGACAGGGCGGTGAGTTCGTTCCAGATGCGCTTGATGCGGTCTTCGCCGCGCTGAGTGGTAACGGTTTCGGCCTCGAAGATCGCCTCATAAAGCAGGCGCGAAGATTTCTGGCTGGCACCTTGGCTGGCGGCGGTCAGTGCCATCATCTTCTTTTGCAAAAGAAAGCCCGGCAGCACCATCAAGATGCCGCCGATCACAAGCACCCAAACCAGATTGCCCCCGATTGAGGCGACGAGGGCCAAGAAGATCAGCAGGAAAGGCAGGTCAGCCAGCGTTCCGATGGTGGAGGCCGTGAAAAACTCGCGCACCGATGAGAATTCGCGCATGGCTGTGAAGACTTGGCTGGGCGATTTCTGCCCGGGCCCAGTTTTCATGCCCAAAAGCCTGCTCATCAGCCGGCTTTGTACCGTCAACTCGACGCGTTTGCCCGTGATGTCCATCAGGCCAGAGCGGGCGAGTTTCAACGCGGCTTCCAGCCCGATTGCCAAAAGCGCACCAAGGGCGAGAACCCAAAGCGTGGCTTGGGATTGATAAGGGATCACGCGGTCATAGACCTGCATGGAAAAGAGCGAGACCGAGACGGCCAGAAGGTTGGCCACAAGGCTTGCGGCGGCGACTTCAAGCATTTGGCGGCGATAGTTCTGCAGTTCTGACCAGAACCAGTGGCGTTTGCGTGCGCTGACCTCGTGGCGCTTTTCCAGCTCGGCAAGCGTGGTCTTGGCGCGCAGGATGCGCCCGGTGAAGACCTGTGCAAAGTCTGGCGCCGGGACTTCGGCACGCATGTCGGGGCAGGTGGTGTCGTAGACATGCACGAAAGAGGCGTCGCACAATAAAACCAGTACGATCTGGCCCGAGGTCATTTCAGCCAGGGCAGGCAGGTGGTGTTCCCTCAGCGTCCCGAACCGCTCAACCGTGGCCGTCAACCCACAAGCCCAGAGTGCTGCGGAGAGGTCAGCCAAGCCAAGCGCGCCGGTGCTTGGGTCGGGCTGCAGTGCCTCGACCAGATCTGCAACAGCGAGATCAAAACCGATCAACCCGGCATAAACCGAAGCCAATTGCGCGCGGGCAAGCGTGCGATGGCTGTGGCGCGGTGCCCTGGGGCGGTCGGGTACGGCGGGCCGCAGGGCGGGCCCGCGGCTGGTGGCGTTCATCTCGAATGCAACAACCTTGTCCGTCACATCCGTGCCCCATCCACAAGAAGTCCGCGGTCACGGGCAATTTCAATCTCAAGCAAGGCGATTTCATACTGCAGCGCGGCCTGATCACGCTCTAGCCTCGCAAAGCTGTCATATTGACCGACAAGCTCCAGCAGGTTGCGGCGGCCGAGTTTGTATTGCTCGACAAAGAGCGAAAGATTGCTTTCTGTCTGGGCCACCACTGTGGCGCCCTGCGCCAAGCGGCTTTCCAATTGGGCGATCTGGCGCTCCAGCGAGACGATGCGCCGTTCGGCGGTCTCGGCAGCCTCGGCGCTGCGGCGGGCGACCACATCTGCAGTAGCGTTGAGCGCGGCAAACTCTGCGCGCGTGCCCATCCCCAAAAGCCCAGAACCGCCAAGCCGCAGGCTGGGGGTCAATCCATCACCGGTCAGGTCCGCATTGGCGGCAAGCCCGGGCATGAGCCCCGCCCGGGCGATGCGACTTTCGGCGATGCTGCGTTCGCCCTCTCCACGGGCCTTGACGACCGAGAGCGGCTCACTGCGGTTGCCCCTCACGCCAAGCCGGTCAATCCCGCGCAGCCCGTCAAGCACGGGTGCGGACATCGCATTCAACTCGGCCATGGCCGAGATTTCGGCTTCGCGGTCGCTGGCGGCAGTGGCCTGCATTTCGGCAAGGTGCTGGGCGATGACTTGTTGCTCGGTGTTGTCGGACATGCCACCGCTGACGCGTTGACGCATCACTTCGGCAAAGCCCTCCATGCGGCCATAGGCTTTGGTTGACAGCGCCCCTTGGGCACGGGCGCGTTCAACCCTGATGTAATGCGACAGACCCTCATAGATGCGCTGATTGATATCCGTCGACAGCGTGACAGCGGCCACCTCGACATCGGCGGCAGCATAGGCGCGTTCGGCCTTGCGTCGGCCATGGTCAAACAGCGCCTGTTCCAGCAAAAGGCCCGCCGCCAACCCGTTTAACGAGGTCAAGCTGACCGTGGGGCCAAGTTTGGGCAACCAGTTCTTGGCCCGCGCTTCGGATCGCAGCCGCGCGATGCGCAACTCGGCCGCCGCAGTGCCGGAATCGGCCTTGAGCACCGCATCGGCCACACGGGCATAGGCCCCGCTGGACGGCAGGACAGACCGGCGGGCTAGCAGATCGGAAATCAGGGCCGAACCGCCGTCGGCCCTTGTCGCCGCCCCGCCCTGAGCCAGTCCCGCAGGGGTCTGATTGGCACGACTTGCAAAGCCGCCCTCGCCGCCGCCGAACCCGACGCAGCCCCCCAAAAGGGCGGCCGACAGGGCAAGCGCGGCCAGTGTCCGGGCAGGGGGTCTGGTCCCTGCGCCGGACCCGATGATGCGGTCCATGGGCATGATGCCTGTCTCCGCTGGCGATCAGACGCCGGTTGTGTTGACTTGGATGTCCTCGTCGATCAGCACCGAAGGCCCGTTGGCACCCAACGCGTAAAGCTTGAAGCCGCCAGAGGCATTCGCGACGCTGGTGACACCAGAGATGTTGACGATGTCATCAGCCCCGCCCACCACGGTCAGTTGCTTGTCCGCCCCGGTCAGCGCCAGAACCTGAGCGGGCGTAATCGTCAGGTTGGCATCTGCTGCCGACAGGTCGATCGTCCCGAAGTCAAAGGTCTGCAGCCCGCTGCGCGACAGGTCCACCACGACTTCGCCGGTGGTGTTGCGCAGGTAAAGCGTGCTGGACTGGTTGCCTGCCGCATCCTCGTTGTTGATGACAAGGTAGGTGCCATCGGGGATGGCCGAGCCAAACATGGCCCAGTTGGCGTTCACGGTCTGGCCATCGACATCCACGGTGCCTCTGGATTCGGATGACGGTGTCAGTTCGGTTGCAGTGCCTGCCGCGTTGACCGTGTGATAGGTGTAATCATTGGCCGAGACGGCGGTAGCGATGCCGAGCAGCTGGTTGCCGATTCCCGCATCGCCGATGCGCACCGGGTCTGCCGGGGCGACTGTGTCGACCCGGACGGTTTCGGCGTCAAGATGGCGCACGTTGCCAACCCAGTCCCGGGCCGACACTTGCACGGTGACCGGGATGTCGTCGCCGACTGGCAAGCGGTTTTTCGGAACTGTGATACTCCAGCTGCCATTTGCGGTTGCGGTCGTCTCAATTGCCGTGCCGTTGTTGACGCGGACCCAGACGGTCGAATTCGGTTCCACCGTGCCAGTGAGGGTCACGCCTGCAGCGGCCTCCGCGGCGTTGATATAGCCATCGCCGCCAATCTGGCCACCCCCACGGGTCAGCGGGGTGACGATGCGGTCAATCGCGACGTTCTGGGTCAGGGTGCTGGACAGGTTGTCATACTGGTCGCGGGCAGTCGCCGTCACCTGAACCGAGGTCTGGCCGGCCGGAATGGCTGAGGCCGGAACCGTGGCCGTCCATACCCCGTCTGCGCTGACTGTCACGGCGCTGGCGGGCAGGGTCGTGTTGCCCCATTTCACGGTGACGGTGGACCCAGGTTCAACCGTGCCGGTGATGGTGACGCCGTTAAGCGCCTCCATTGCGTTGACGGCATCGGCGCCGGCCGCAAGGCTGCTCAGGTCATCGACCGCGGTGAGGCGGAAGTTCTGCACCTCGGTGTCGATCTGGATCGTATGGCTTGTCGTCGCCGTGTTGCCAGCGGTGTCCGTCGCCTGCACCTGCACCGTGCCAGTGCGGGTGTCGAGGCCAAAGCTGGCAAAGGCGAAGGGGGCGGACCAGTTGCCGTCGCCATTGGCGGTGACGGTCACGGTCTTGCCTTCAAAGGTAACCTTCACCGTCGCGCCCGGATCAGCGGTGCCGGTCAGGTTGAAGCTGCGGCTTTCCGACAGGGTCATTCGGTCATCGCCACCGATTTGCCCGGCAGTCACATCCACTTCGGCCAGCGTGTCGACCCTGACGTTGCGGTTGGCCGAAGCACTGTTGCCCGCGGCATCCTTGGCCGTCACGGTGATCTGCGTCTGGGTGGACTGGATGTCGCCAAAGAGCCCAGCGGCGAAGTTCACCGTCCAGTTGCCAGTCGTTGGGTTGACTGTGGCGGGCAGGGTGGTCCCATTCCACGTCACCATGACTTCGGTTGAGCCTTTTTCGGCGGTGCCGGTCACGGTGATGGCGCGGTCATTTTCAAGCGCGTTGAGAATATCGTTACCAGCTACTTGGTTGACGGCCAGCGCTGCCACAGTGTCGATCGCAATGGTCTGGTTCAGCACCGTCTTATTGCCAAGCGCATCGGTGGCCGTAATGACAGCGGGCAACTCGTAATACTGTCCAGCCGCGATCTGGGATTTGTCAAAGGTCACCGACCATTGGCCATTCTGGCCAACCGTGGTGGTTTGAGAATGGCCGTTGATCACCACCTTGATGGTTGCGCCCACTTCACCCGTGCCGCCAAGGCTGACGCCATTGGCATATTCTGCAAGGTTTTCAACGTCATCCTGCGTCGTGGTTCCAAAGGTCGTCTGCACGGCAGGTGGCGTCATGTCGATGACAAAGCCCGGACCGGTCAGGTTGTGCGTCACGCCATTGGGTTGGGTCACGACCACCATCGCGGTGTGCGTGCCGTCGCCGGGCAGATCGTCCGAGGGGTAGGTCACCGACCAAGTGCCGTTCGGACGAATCGTCGTTTCTTCGACCATGCCGCCGATGGTTACCTTCACCCTATCGCCGGGCTCGCCCGTGCCGGTCACCGTGATCGAAGGGTTCGTGGTGTTGGTGGTCAGTGGATTGGCGTCTTGGGCGTCAACGGTGGGCGGTCGGCGCGCGTTGTCATCATCATCGTCGTCATCACCGCCAGTGTCGTCATCGTCATCGTCGCCACCAGTGTCGTCATCGTCGCCATCACCGCCAGTGTCGTCGTCGTCATCGTCGCCACCAGTGTCGTCACTGCCATCATCGTCGTCGTCGTCACCATCGCTGCCAGTGCCGTCTCCATCATCATCGCCACCACCACCGGTGTCGTCGCCATCATCACCGCCGCCGCCGCCGCCACTGCCGATCACGGCCGCGCCACCGACCAAGGCAGCGGTGGCGCCAAGGCCACCCGCGCCACCCATCAGGCCGGGAACCAAAGCCGCCATGCCGGCCGGCTCATCTGAGGCCGCCACCGCATTCGCGATACCATCTGCGTCTGCAAAGCGCAGATCATCCAGCGGGCTCCACTTGTCCCAGCCCTGCACGGGGCCGTACTCTGCAAAGAGCGCCCCTTCTCCAGTGTTGGAGATCAGAACCTCGGTGATGGTGCCGTTGTCAGACAGGTACAGCTTGTTCTGCCCTGCGGCGGCTTCGTCGAAGTAACCCGAAAGCACGACGCTGCGCCCATCCGCAAGCTGGATCACAAGGTCATTGCCTTGCTTTTCATATCCGATGATCGAGGCCCGTGAGAGGTGCAGCGAGATGCTGTCGCCCGAACCCACCTGAATGAAATTGCCCTGACCCTCACCAGCCACGCTGCCAAGTTGGGAACTGCCCGCAAGATCGCGGACAGCGAAATCAATCGCTGCAAACATAATAACACTCCGCCTCAAGGCCGAACTAATATGCTCGGCATATTGTTATAGGCCCGTCTTTTGCAGGCCGATTGGAACGATCAATATTAGGGAATGGACACAATTTCTAGTGTCGAGTTTGAAAAAGCTCACATTTGGTCACAATTGGTCGTGCATTTAGCATTTAGTATGGTTTTTTTGCGACAGGTGGTCGCATGAAGCCCCGCCCAGGTACGCAGTCGCCAAGCGCAGTTGGACGGTGTGGCTTGAGGGCTGCGGGACGCGGTCGCGTACAATTGGGGTGCCGCAGGTGATTTCCGCTTTACTGACCCGGCGTTTCGCGCTTTTTCAGCGGTATGGGTGGACAAACAGAGACATTGATCGAAACGATCTTGCAGTGGATCGACATCGGACGGCTGAAGCCGGGCGACCTGATCGACGATGCCGCACTGGTCGCCGAGTTTTCGGTGTCGCGCACCCCGGTGCGTGAGGCGCTCTTGCAGCTTGAAGCAGTTGGTCTGATCCGCCGCCATCCCCGCAAGGGGGCCACGCTGTTTCGGCCCACGCTGGAGGAATTTCTCGCCATTCTCGAAGTGCATGCCAAACTTGAAGGGCAGGCGGCGGGTCTGGCGGCACGACGGCTGTCTTCAGGATGGGCCGCAAAGTTGGAGGCTGCCGTTCAGGCCTGCGAGGCTCACGCGGCCGAAAAAGGCGATTCCGATCCGGACGGCTATTACCAGCTGAACCTCAGGTTCCACGAAACCGTGGCGCTTGCGGCGGGCAACCCGTTCCTGACAGAGATGATCAAGACCAACGCACGAAAGCTTCTCGCCTATTACCGGGCACGCTATCGCTATGCAGGGGCGATCGCACAATCGGCCCACGAACACCGCGAGATCGCCCGGCTGATCGAGGCGCGCGATGCAGACAAGGCAGAGGCGCTGATGCAACGCCATGTTCAGTTCGACCAGATCACCGCGATGGATCTCTTGGCCGCGCTATCCTGACCCTCCTCGCAGGCATTCTGGCGCTCGTCGCTCTAAATCCTGTCTGCCCCAGCTTGACCCAGAATGTGGCGTCCCGATGGCACGGTTTCATGGGCCACGTTCCACCAGATGATTGGGAGGAGCATGATGTTGCCAATGTCTATGGATATCAGGTCGCGGGTTGCGAGAGCTTTGGAGGATGGTCGGCGCGGCGGTTTGGGGTTTCGGTCGCGGCTGCAGTGCGGATTGGCCAGCGGCAGCGTCCGCGTGCGGGCTTGCGGAAAGATCGGCGGGCGCCGCTGCCCAGTGCTGGCAGGCAATGCCGTGGAGTGGCTGGCCGAAAAGCATGACCTGACAACGCGCACCCTCACGGCGGAACTGGCCCCGCCTGACATGCAGGCCGCCTGACCTTCCTTGCCGGACGGGCCGATCAACGGGGATGCCTTTATAGCTGAGTCGAAAGCTGCCTTGCTCCAACACTGGTGCCCGGGGATGTGGTCATCGCCGACATTCTTGGCAGTCATAAAGATCCGCCCGCAAGCGGAGCGGCAGTGCGGGCGCACCGGCTGCTCTTGCCACCCTGTAACCCGGACCTGAACCCCATCGAAATGGTCTTTGCCAAGCTCAAGGCCCTGTTCCGAAAACCCGATGACCGCACAGTAGAAACCTCATGGTGAAAGGTCGCAACCTTGCTTGATGCTTTCACCGCAACCGAGTGCCAAAACGACTTTCGCCCTGCCAATTATGCCATAATGTACGTCAGACACGGTCTAGAGCGGTAGAAACCATAAGGCTAGAAACGGGGCAGGACCCGTCCGCATCGCATGCAAGATGCCGGGAGGGTTGTATATGAATCCGCCAGGACCTGGGTCGATCCATGGCATTTCGGCGTTCCACCACTCTCCGGCTGACAGTGGCAGATAAACCTCGGCGGGCGCGTGGTCGTGATCGGGATAGAGTACGCCGGGTGCCATGACGGTGACACCTACCCACAAATCGCTGCGTTCTTCCAACCCACCCGGACCCAAGATCACTGCATTGGCATGGCCATCCCAAAACGCCAGATTCGCCGGGTCTGCGGTCATGCGCCGCCCCCACGACAGCTGCCCTTCAATCCGGGCAAAGCAGCGCGCCAAAGGGCCATCTTGCAATGTCAGCGCAGGAACGATCCAGTCGCAGACTGGCAGCCGCGCTGGCTGCGCGTGGCTCGGGCGCGGGTCTTTCCAACGCCTCACAACATGCTGCGCTACGTCTACTCCCGGGCCTGTCACTCGTTTCAGGCTGGTTTCGGCGGCGTTCAGAAACTCTTGCACAGCGGAGGACCGCACCATCTTCGCCTCCCGGTTCTGGGCTGGCGACCCCGGCAGGACTTGAACCTGCAACCTTCCCCTTAGGAGGGGGACGCTCTATCCGTTGAGCTACGGGGCCTGTGATTTTTATCAATATATATCATGTACTTAAAATTTTCGAGTTTAGACGAGACTTGCGCTCGCCAAAAGCTCGCCACTCCATACACTAAGTGATACATCGAGTCTCTGCTACTGCAAAGCCCTACTGCACGTTGAGACGGGATTGATATGGATCCTCATTCATGCATATGTGATGCTCGAAGCCAGAAACACCCAACTGCAGAGGCCCAGATTAACCTGAGCTGATTGTCCTGCGGTTTCGGGTTGAAGCTCATTGTGAACCACAATATCACGAACAAACAATTGCTACTGCAGAGAGATTTCGGGGGCCTGTATGCTCACAAAGACCGATTTTATCCAATTTCTCAACTGTCCCAAGTCATTGTGGCTCAAGCATAACCGACCCGAAGTTTATCCCAAGGGGAGCTTTTCAAGCTTCTTGATAAAACTTGCTGCGGAAGGTTACGAAGTTGAGTCGTACGTCAAGCAGGCTGTGTCACGCTACTCGGACGCAGGGTCCTATAGTTTTCAACAGGAATTCTTGACTAATGATGGCCTTTACGCCCGCTGCGATATGGTCAAATCCAACCCGGATGGAAGCATTGACATCTTTGAAGTTAAGTCCTCCACGAGTGTCAAAGACGATAGGTCGCACAGCCACCTGAAGGACGCAGCTTTTCAGGTTGTCAGTGCTCAGCGCGTCGGAAAACGCGTCGGTAAAGTATTCATTGTTCATCTAAACAAAGACTATGTTCGCAGCGGCGATGTTGATCCAAATGGGCTGTTCGTCTTTTCCGATGAAACAGTCCGCGTTTCAGCGCTGCTTAATGAAACGGAGGTCGAGATCGACGCCGCCTTGGCCTTCCTCAAGCGTGACACAATCGACGAAACGTCCTGCAGCTGCCTTCATCTAAGCAGGGCACATCATTGCGATACCTTTGACTATTTCAATCCATCGATCCCTAAGCCTTCGGTGTATTCGCTTCCACGGCTCTTCGGCGAGAAGCTGGATAGGTTGGTTGACGAAGGGCGGTTCGACCTTGCCTTAATCAGTCCAAATGAGGTCTCTGCCCAGCAGGCTATGGTTGTTAAAGCGCACAATGAAGGCAACCCATGCGTAGATAGGCTGGAAATCCAAACCTTCGTCGCTCAGCTGAAGTATCCGCTACATTTTTTGGACTACGAGACGTTTCTCTCAGCTGTTCCCCTTATCGACGGGTATAGGCCTCAAGAGCAGCTCCCCTTCCAGTTTTCCCTTCATGTGCTCCATGAAGATGGTCGGCTTGACCATTCAGACTACCTTGCAGATGGCCCTATGCAGCCCGATAAGCTCATAGAAGCTCTGCGTGACGCAATTCATCCCACCGGTTCTATCTTAGCTTGGAATAAAGCTTTTGAGAACGCTCAGAACAAGAACATGGGGAAGCAGTTCCCACATGCAAAAAGCTTTCTGATCGACCTTGTTGATAGGACTTTCGACCTTATGGATATCTTCAAAACTGGATACGTTGACATCGGGTTTGATGGATCGACTTCCATCAAAAAGGTGCTTCCTGTATTGATCCCAGAACTTTCCTATCAAGATATGGAAGTCAAAGATGGAGGCGCCGCAATGGAGGCGTGGGGAGAGATGATCGTTATCACGGACCATGCAAAGAAACAGAAATTACGCCAAGCTCTGCTTGACTACTGCAAGCTCGATACATTGGCGATGGTGCGCATCTATCAGTTCATTGATCGCGTAATGAGTTAAAGAAGACATCGGGGCCACGGAGCTCATGCTATGTCAGCACGGCTCTGCAGCTTATGTCTTTCGTAGACTGAAACCGACAATCGCTTTTTTATTGCTCTTATTGAAGAGAAAGAAACGAGTAAGGTCAATTTACCTCGCCCCCAGATGCCGTCAAAGCAGGAAGAATAAGCATGACCAATAATCAAGAAAATCCTAATCAAGCCGATGAATCGCTCAATAAGAACGACTTATGGTGGCTGAACAATCCTCTGCAGCTAAGACCTGGTATGCGTTTTTTACAGGAAGGAAGGGGGATTACACTAATCCTTCCGGTATTCGGTAGCCGAACGAATTCATGGTACGGAAAGTACGACGATGACCAATTTGTTGGTACGACTGCAGTCCTGAGTAGCTTCGAGCAACAACTAGAAACAGACCCTGAAGCTGAGATTTTTGCGATAGAGACATGCGAGGCAATGGCTAAAGGACGAAACGAACCAGGGAATCATTTTGCAAATTTGGTTGCTCAGTGGCGTAGGGAAATTGAGAATAAGCGAAGAAAGTCTCCAGCTCAGGTGTGTGATCCCAGACTTTGATGGTAAAGTTTTCGTGAACTGTGATTAGAAGCTATACTACCGTTTCCTGCCCGCATCACTATGACTGGTGATGCAATCGGTCTGTTAGTCCTCGACAAAGACTGGAGCATGTCTTTCTTGGACTGCGGCAGATACCGATGATCGATGGTCGCGGATGAAGCCCAAGAGACATATAAAGATCGGTGAGTCCTGGGCTCAAAGCGCCCGAATAGTCGCTGTCAGGCTCTGTAAGTTGCTAGCATGCTGTGCAAGACGCTTTAGATTATGACAACGAGGCAAATAGGCGGTGCGATGAAGGAGTGGATATGAACAAGCTTTATGGACATCTTGGGCTTGCATTTCTTTTTGTCGCGCTGACGCCAGCCATGGCAGATGACATACTACCTTCGCCATCTGGCGAGGTGCAGATTGTTGGTGACGATCTGGATAACAAGTCAGTATCCGTCGGTGGCGAGCTATTCCCGTTGAATGACTTGCATGCAGACCTTCTAGAAAGGGTCGGTAATCTCCCAAGTTCAACAGAAAATCGGCTAAGTAATTGAATTCACTTGTGGCGATTTCTGGAATTGCCACAACAACAGGCGGTTCAAGCAGGCTTTGAGACGTCCAGGGCTTCGAAGAGGGACAGTTGCTCCGGCTTGGTTCGAGTGGTTCCGGTGAATGGCTTCTCGCCGATATAGGCGGTGAACCTTTGGACCTTGGCGAGGATTTCCAGGGCAGTCTTTGGGCTCGCGCCGTGGCCCTTGGCCTTCAGGCGCATTCGCATGACGCGGTAGAGGGTGAGGGCGAGAAAGCAGATCAGCGCATGGGCGCGAATGCGATCAGGCAGGCGGTGGTGAACCGGGGCGATCTCGATGTCGGACTTGAGGACTCGAAAGCCCCGCTCGATATCGGCGAGCCCCTTGTAGCGCGCGACGGCCTCAGCGGGACTGATGTCCGTGGTGTTGGTGATCAGCGCGAGCGTTCCGTCGAAGAGCTGCGCTTTGGCCACGGCATCTTCATCCACCGACCAGGAGAAGCGATCAGCGGTCAGGTCGGCTTTGACAAAGCGCGTCATCTCGGCCTCGGCAACGGCGCGGGTGAAGCGGCTATAGGCCCCCCGGTCGGAGGCACGGCGTCCCTGCGCGGTCGCTCCGGCGTCTTGGGCGTCCAGCCTGCCGACCATCTTCTCGGCCATGGCCTCGAGTTCGGCGATGCGGGCGCGGCGGGCATCGCCCTGCTCGGCGGCACGCGAAGGGTTATGGGCGACGATCAGGCGGTGGCCGGCAAAGGAGGCCTCGGCAAAGCCTTCCGCGTCGAAGGCGAGGCCGCGAAAGGTCTCGACCAGTTCGCCATAGCGCCGCGCAGGGACCGCGAGGATAAACTCCAGGGTACGCCCGCCTTCCTTGGCAAGTTCCGTCAGGGCGCCGATATTGTCGAGACTGAGAAGCCCCCGATCAGCGACCAGAATGACGCGCTCGATGGGGAAGCGTTGCAGCACGGTTGCGAGCATCGCCTGCAAGGTCTTTGTCTCTGCGACATTGCCCGGATGGACGGTATGCATGAGGGGCAGGCCCTCGGCGGTTTGCACCACGCCCATGACGAACTGGCGGGCGATGCCACCGGTCTCCTTGTTCATTCCGTAAGCGCGCAAGTCCTCCTCAACCTCGCCTTCGCCATGGATGCGCACTGTTGTCAGATCGTAGAAGACGACGGTGAGGTTGCGGTCCACCAACGGTCGGATGTGCTTGGCAAGTTCACCTTCCACCCGGTCGACATGGTCCATGAGCGCATCCATGGCGCGCAGGAGATGGTGGTGATCGACCTTCTCGGGCATGGCCGGCATCGCGACCGTATCCAGC
>JBILYK010000086.1:0-15245 GCA_044377735.1 Paracoccaceae bacterium
GCTATGTTCTGCTCTACAATCAGCAACTGCCGCAATCAGCCCTTGGCAGCAAGACACCCTTGCAGGCGATGAAGGACTGGCACAAACTGAAGCCACAGTTGTTCAGGAAACAGCCATATCACCTTCCGGGATGTGACATCTAGGTTATCGAAAGATATCTAAAAATCCTTGCCCTACCATGGAGCCCAGTGCGAAATGATCTATAGATTGAAAAAGCGCGATAGCGCGGGAAAGATTTGCTCTAATGGTGCTGTGCCGCGCTCCAAGGATGTGGGGGCAGGTCGGTCGGTCAGGTGAAGACTAATGAACATGCGGTGCCAGGCGTGGTAGACCAAAAGCAGTATACGATCGTCATCGCCGATGACCACAATTTGGTTCGTGACGCAGTTTCCGAAACTCTTGCCGCCGATGGCGGATTTACAGTGTCTTCCGTCGGTGACCTGCCATCAACGATGGTTGCGTTGCAGAGCGCAGAACCCATTGATATGCTGTTGCTTGATGTGTTCATGCCCGGCATGGCAGGGATCGGTTCGATTCAACAGATTTTGGCCAAACATCCCGATTTGAAGATCGTGCTGTTTTCTGGCAGCGTTTCAAGCGAGTTTGTTTTCCAAACTTTGCAAGCTGGCGCTCGGGGCTATGTGCCAAAGACACTTCCGCTTCGGTCGCTGACATCAGCGCTGCGTCTGGTGCTGTCGGGTCAGGTTTTCCTGCCCATGTCTTTGCTGTCAGAGGCGGATGGCACCACGTCCTTCGATCAGCGCGGCGACAATCAAAAACTGCTGACCCCGAAAGAGGTGAACATCCTGAAGCTGGTCTCGGACGGCAAGACCAACAAAGAGATTGCCTGGACACTCGGCGCGTCGGAAGTGACGATAAAGATGTATTTGCGCGCCATTTTCAACAAGTTAGGCGCGTCCAATCGCACGCATGCCGTGATGCTTGCCAAGGCCAAGACCTTGCTGTGACGCAGGGCGCCCGGCGAGCGCCTGTCTGTCTTGGGTGCGCGTGGCCTGCGTCTGGTGAAGCTGCCGTGTCTGCCGGATTGTGGTGTTGACCCCTGCCTTGCGCAGCGAGATATCGCAAAGGGCCAAACGATCTGCGCCGAAATCGTCGTCTGCACATAGGCGAGATGGCACGCAACAGGGGTATAAGGGCGCTGATGATGGTGTGCCTCCCTTCTGACGGCATCGCCAAGGGCCAATGTGATGCGTGCTGAAGCCATCACAGCACGAGAGGTTATCCACGTCGTCCAAAGGGCCAGAGTAAGCCCGAGGGTAGCGTCCACGGACGTGGTGTAATTTCTGCGCCGTCAAGGGTGTGATCTCAGGTGGCCATCGAGGTGTATGGTCGAGGTGGAGTTTGGCGACTTCAACCACGGACCACACGGAGACCCCGATGACCAAGACCAACATGGACCTAACCGAGCTTCTGCAAAAGCATGATCAGGGCGACTTGCTGCGCTCGATCGCAGAGGCCGTCCTGCAACTGATGATGGAGAGCGATGTCGATGGCCTGATCGGTGCTGGCCGCCATGAGCGGGCCGAGCAGCGCACGACCTGGCGCAACGGCTACCGCGACCGCTCTCTGGACACCCGACTGGGAACACTGAACCTGAAAGTGCCGAAGCTGCGGCAGGGCAGCTATTTCCCCGGCTTTCTCGAAGCCCGCAAAACCTCTGAGCAGGCGCTGGTTGCCGTGATCCAAGAGGCGTGGATCGGCGGCGTCTCGACCCGGCGCGTCGATGAGTTGGTTCAGGCCATGGGGCTGAGTGGCATCTCGAAAAGCACTGTGTCCAAGCTGTGCAAGGATATCGATGAACGGGTCAGCGAGTTCCTGAACCGCCCGCTGACCGGGGATTGGCCCTACGTCTGGCTCGACGCCACCTACCTCAAGCAGCGCCAGGGCGGACGGATCGTCAGCGTGGCGGCCATAATCGCCGTTGCCGCCAACACGGAGGGGCGCCGTGAAATCATTGGCTTAGGCGTTGGTCCCTCAGAGGCTGAGACCTTCTGGATGGACTTCCTTCGCAGCCTGAAGGCCCGGGGCCTCGATGGCGTGAAGCTTGTGATCAGCGACGCCCATACCGGCCTGAAAGGCGCAATCTCGCGCGTCTTCGAAGCAACCTGGCAGCGCTGCCGCGTTCACTGGATGCGCAATGCCCTCGCTCATGTCTCGCGCGGCCAGCACACCGTTGTCGCCGCCGCGATCCGGCAGGCATTCGAGCAGCCCGACCGCAAACATGCTGGGGAAACATGGCAGCGCGTGGCCGATCAGCTCCGCCCCCGTTGGCCCAAGCTCGCCGATCTGATGGATGCCAGCGAACACGATGTGCTGGCCTACATGGCCTTCCCGCGCCAGCACCGAACCAAGCTGCACAGTACGAACCCGATTGAGCGTCTGAACAAGGAAGTGAAGCGGCGCGCTGACGTCGTGGGCATCTTCCCCAACGAGGCATCAATCATGCGTCTGATCGGCGCTGTGCTGTTCGAGCAGAATGACGAATGGCAGACTTCAAGCCGCTACATGATGGTCGAAGCCTTCGCGCAGATCGACGAGGAGGAGATCGACCCCATTCTCAGCATAACCACGAAAGCCGCCTGATCATGCCCTCAGGCCATCTGGGAAATTACACCACCTTGACGGACGCTACCAGCCCGAGGCGAAACAGGATGCTTTGCAAGCTTGTCTTGTAACGTCCGAGCGAAATCGGCCTAAAGTCATTAGGTTGTATATTATGATGTGTTCAAAAACTTTAGTTGACAATCTTCGATCACAATATCACTGACAACCACCAACTGGAGCGGATCCAGACCCGTCCGAAGATAACTATCGCGCGACTTACTTTGAAACCTCCCAGCTGTCCGGTGCGTGACGCGCAGGCGTCCCAAGACAATGAAGGGCACAATCGATCGTGCATTCGGAAAGACAAACAGGCCCAAGGGGCATGGCTGTGCTGCTGAACCGTCTATGTGGCGGGGCTCGGTGGGTATGGCTTGCCATGCCACATGCGCGCCGCGCCCCTTTTCGGGCTGCGGCCCGCCTGTCTTGCCCGGCTGCCGGTCTGTTGGTGCGTGTGATCCCTGCGCCCGAGGTTCAGCGGCCATGAAACGCCTGCTTGTTCTTGTGATTGTGCCAAGCGCTCTGCTTCTGGCAGGTCTGCCGTGGCAGATTTCCGAGCTTGGGCGTGGGCATGATCTGCGGGTTACACAAGCCTTCACGACGCAGGCCGCTGACAGCATTGATGACGAGCTTGGGTTGCTGGCAAGCGAGCTTGATCACTTCGCGCGGTTGCCGTCGGTGCGAAGTGGCGATCTTGCGCGCATCACCGAAGACGCGGCGCAGCTGTCCTTGCATCTGCGCGGATGGTTGATGCTGGTCAAAAACGGCCCCGATCCCCGCGATCTGCTTGACCCAAGGCGGATCGCCGCGGACCCAAGCCCCCAAGGCGGCAGGGTTGCGGGCCTGAAGGATACGGACAAGGACAATGCGACTTACAGGGCTGGCGATCCCAGACCTGTCATCGTGTCGGATGCGACATTCTCGGATGGGCTGGATATGTCTGTCGTCACCCTGACCGAACCGCTTCGCTCTGGCCCCTTTGAGGATCACCGTCTGGTGCTGCATGTTGCGGTTACCCGGCTGACGCAAAAGCTTTTGACGCTGGATTTGCCTCCGGGTGCTGATGCGATGCTGGTTGATGGTGCTGGCCAGATTATTGGCAGCACCCAAGAAGTCGCACATCGAGAGGTGATGGCGGTTACGGGCGGTCTTGCGGCAGCGCTTGCGATCGAGGACCAAGGCAGCATTCGGGGCGAGATTGACGGGGTGAGCCTAGCGCAGTCGGTCACCGCTTGGCAGCGGTTATCACACGCACCGGGCTGGACGATGGTGGTCAGTTTGCCCGAGGGCCAGCCAGGCGTGCTGTTTGGTGACCTTGTCTTGGTAGATGCGCTTGCACTGCTTGTCGCGTTTCTGCTGGCTGGCTTTTGTGTCGTAACTGATCGGTATTGGCGCAACGCGGATCTGCAGACGCAAGCGCAGGCGCAGACACAAGCGCAGGCGATAGAGATCAACCGGCTGGCGCAGGACGCCCAGCGCTTGCGCCAGGCAATTGCCCTGCGGGACGAACAACTGTCGATGTTGCATCATGACATGCGCAGCTCGGTGATGGGGACCCAGGATTTGATCCAAGGGCTGTTGCTGGCCAATCGGGACCGCACGCAAACCTTCCATCTGAACTCGGCGCTTGCCGCCACCGGTCGCATGTTGCGAATGATTGACGATTCTGAGACGATCGAGCCTGACGCCAAGCCCAAACCGCACGCGCGTCTTGAGCCATTCTCGCCCCATGCGCTTTTGGAAAGTCTTGTGCCGTTGATTGAGGCGTCGGCGAAAAAGAATGGTACGGCTGTGACGGCTGATCTGGCTGACGCAATGCCGTGGCTGGCCGGTGACACGGCGCAAATTGGGCAGATCGTGCTGAACCTGCTGAGCAATGCGGCCAAGTTCACCAAAAACGGTGTGGTGTCGCTTGCCGGTCGGGTCGAGCTGATGCGGGAGACGCCGATACGCGGCTGTTTGGTTGTTACGGTCACTGACACGGGTCCGGGCATCGCCCCGGATGACCTGAACCAGATCTTCACCCCTCGCTTTCGCGCGGCATCGTCGATGGAGCAGTCGATTGAAGGCAACGGCCTTGGTCTGGCCATCGTCAAGCGGCTGACGGATGCGATGCAGGGCAGCATTTGCGTCAAAAGCGTGCTGGGCAAGGGCAGCCAGTTCACCCTGACCCTGCCGCTTGATCTGGCGCAGCCAATGACGCGTGAAAGCGGGCAATCCAAGGTGGATATTCTGAGCGGAAGGCGCGTGCTTTTGGTGGACGATGATCCGATGATGTTGTTGGCGGGTGCAAATCTTTTGCAGCGCGCGGGGGCTGAGGTGAGATTGGCCTGCACAGCCGAGGATGCCTTGGCCGCCTGCCGCGATGCGGTTCCCGATGCGCTGGTGCTGGATCTTAACATTCCGGGCGTGGATGTTCCCGAGCTTGTCCGCACCCTGAGGAGCGTGCCAACACTTGGGCAACGCCCGATCATCGCCTATTCGGCCAGAATGACCGATCAGCGCGCCATCGACTGCCGGGAGATGGGCTTTGACGCCGCGATCCAAAAAGATGCCGACCTGCCGGCAACCCTGGCCTCTATGCTGCCCGCAGCTTGAAACGGCGTGGGCGCGCCACAGCGCTTGCGATCAGCCCCGGCCGTAAGTCCGCCGTGCTTCGGCAAAGGATGTCAGCTTTTGCAGCTTTTCATCCCACAGGTGCAGCCTGACCGAGGCAAGGCTTTCGCGGATGGTCAAGCGCTGCGCTTGGGCCAACTCACCATGATCGCGCAGCACTTCGGGCAGGCGGTAGAACGGGATGCGGCTGTAAAGGTGATGCACATGGTGGATGCCGATATTGGCCGAAAGCCAGCGGAGCGGCTGGGGCAGCACGTAATGCGATGAGCCTTCAAGTGCGGCCTCATGCAATTGCCAGTCGGACTCTTTCGCCCAGTGGGTGTCTTCGAACTGGTGTTGCACATAGAACAGCCAGATGCCGACCGTCGCCGCGATCACCGAGGTGGGCAGATAGATCAAGAGAAGCGGCATGAACCCGCCCAGCCAGATGATGAGGCCAACCAGAATGGCAATCACCGCGTTGGTGCCCATGGCCGACAGCCAATAGCGCCAGCCCGAGGTCATCAGCCCCAAGGGCACGCGGTTTTGCAGAAGGAAGATATAGCTTGGCCCCAGACCGAACAGCACCAAGGGGTGGCGGTAAAGCCGGTAGATCAACCGTCCAAACCAGCTGCGGGCGCGATATTCTTCAACCGTCAGTGTCAGCACATCGCCGATGCCGCGTTGGTCAAGATCGCCGTGATGCGAATGGTGGATGGAATGCGTGCGCCGCCAGACGTCATAAGGGGTCAGCGTCAGCACGCCCAGACAGCGGCCGACCCAGTCTTGCACTTTGCGATTGCCGAAAAAGCTGGCGTGGCCGCAGTCATGCTGGATGACGAAGATGCGCACGAGGAAAAGCCCGTTCAACGCGGCAATGGCGAAGGCCAGCCAATAGCTGATCGACATCGTGGCCCAAGCCAGGGCCCAAAGCAGGGCAAAAGGCCCAAGCGTCACCACAAGTTCCATCGCGCTGCGGCGGGTGGAGGGTTCGCGGTAGCGGGCCAGAATCTGCACCCAATCCTTCGCCGGCCGCGGATCAGCCGCCGTCTTGGTCGTCGTGATCGTCATATGGTCTGCCCAAGCCTGCCGGTTCGTGGGCCCCCGCAGCGGCGCGGTGCCCCTTTTGTTTTTCCCGTGCAAACGCCCGGTGCCCACATGCATACAGTGGGCAGTTAGGAGCTGGAAAGCACAAATTTCTGACAAGTGCCGCCGGTGATCTGGCCTAAGCCAGCCTTAACCCACCGAGGCCTTATCCTTAAGCGCCGATTTGCGCTGTTTTTCGGTGGCCGATTTCAACTGTCCGCAGGCGGCCATGATATCTTCACCGCGCGGGGTGCGGATCGGGGTGGCATAGCCTGCGTGGTAAAGGATGTCGGCAAAGGCATGAATCCTGTTGCCGGACGAGCGTTTATAGGGCGCGCCGGGCCATTCGTTGAACGGAATGAGGTTCACCTTGGCCGGGATGCCTTCAAGGAGTTTGACCAAGCGGTGCGCGTCTTCCTTGGTGTCATTCACCCCGTCGAGCATCACGTATTCAAAGGTGATCCGTTCGGAGTTTGACAGGTTCGGATAGTCTTTCAGCGCCGCGAGCAGGGTCTGGATGTTCCATTTCTTGTTGATCGGCACCAGTACATCTCGCACCGCATCGGTGGTGGCGTGGAAGGACACCGCCAGAAGGCAGCCGATCTCGGTCGCGGTGCGGGCGATTTCGGGCACTACGCCCGAGGTGGACAGCGTGATGCGGCGACGGCCAAGGGCGATGCCTTCGTTGTCCATCACGACTTTCATCGCATCGCGGACATTGTCAAAGTTATACAAAGGCTCGCCCATGCCCATCAGGACGATGTTCGACACCAACCGCACTTCCACTTTGGGCGCGCCCGGCACGGGCCATTCGTCCAGATCATCGCGCGCGAGCATCACCTGACCGACAATTTCCGCGGCCGTCAGGTTGCGCACCAGCTTTTGCGTGCCGGTGTGGCAGAAGGAACAGGTCAGCGTGCAGCCGACCTGAGACGAAATGCACAGCGTGCCACGGTCGGTTTCGGGGATATAGACCACCTCTACCTCATGCCCGCCGCTGATGCGCACAAGGTATTTGCGCGTGCCATCGGAGGAGATTTGCCGGGTCACCACCTGCGGCACCTCGAGCACGAAGTTTTCGGCCAGAAGCGCGCGGTAGTCTTTGGCCAGATTGGTCATGCGGTCAAAGTCGCGCACGCCCCAATGGTAAACCCATTGCCACACCTGCCCCACGCGCATCTTGGCCTGCTTTTCCGCCGTGCCCGCAGCGATCAGCGCGTCACGCATCTGGTCGCGCGTCATGCCGACAAGGTTGAGCTTGCCGCCCTCTGCCGCTTTGCGCGGAAGGGTCAGCACGTCTTGGGTGATGGGCGCGGTGGCGTCGGTCATGGGGCGGGTCCGTTGCGGTGAAGCGGTTGTATAGGGGATTCGCCTGCAAAACAAAAGCGCCCCAGCCTTGCGGTGGGGCGCCTGATTTGCGCGACGTTCAGATCAGCCGCAGCGCTTGGCCGCCTCTTCCATCGCGGCGGTGAACCCGCGCAATGAGAAGGTGTCGACCGTTTGCGTGCCCTTGCCCGATCGCGCGGTCAAAACCGCTGTCGTGCCTTTCTTCAGGGCCGCCAGGATGGCCTCATCGTCTTCTTTGGTTCCTGGCCATGCCCATTCACCATCGGAAATCAGCTCATACCCGGTGCCGTCGACGTCCA
This sequence comes from Paracoccaceae bacterium, assembly GCA_044377735.1. Lineage (GTDB taxonomy): Bacteria > Pseudomonadota > Alphaproteobacteria > Rhodobacterales > Rhodobacteraceae > Tabrizicola_A. The sequence continues at coordinate 7,950 of JBILYK010000086.1, forward strand.
AGCCGACGGTTGAGCCGCCCGCGAACGGATAGCCGCCGGAAAAGGAAATCTCACCCGCGGCACCGGCACGGAACGTGACGAACAGCAAGATGTCACCCCGGCGCACCTGAACGGGCTGGCCGTCGCGGGTGTTCACGGTTTCCTTGGGGCTGGAGACGCCCCAGCATTCCTTGGGGTTTTCTTCTACGAAAACGCTCCAGTCGGTCATGGCCGCGACCTGATTGGTCGATTCCTGCGCCACGGCATCTTGCGCGGCGAACGTGCCGACACCCAAACCAACAGTCGCCACCATAAAGGCGCGGGTCATCCAGCTTGCCATATGTCTCACAGCCTCCAAGCTGCAGTTTGCCTCTGCCCTGCCAAGACCGCTTGATCATGCGGTTTTTCCTGTAGCGTGGGGCGGTTTCACTCGATATCCCATGCATAACTAAAATGACCAATCCGCGAAAGCCCCTTGGGCATAAAATCGCGCATCCGTGACAGGAGAAAATGATGGGCAAACCGATCCCGATGGTCGAGTTGTGGCGCGGCGGGCTTTTGGAAAGCACGCATTTGGGCCATGCGGTTCTGGTCGATGACACCGGGCAGATCGTGCAGGCTTGGGGCGACCCCGACCGCATCATCTTTCCGCGATCGTCCTGCAAGATGATCCAAGCGCTGCCTTTGGTGGAAAGCGGTGCAGCGGATGCCTTTGGCCTGACCACGGCGCAACTGGCGCTGTCTTGTGCCAGCCATCAGGGCGCGGCGCTGCATGTCAACGCCGCGCGTGACTGGTTGGCGGGGATTGGTCTGGGCGAGCCGGACCTGCGCTGCGGCAGCCATGAGCCTTATGACAAGGCGGAGCGGGATCGGCTGATCTGCGACCATGAGGGGCCGTGCCAGTTGCACAACAACTGTTCGGGCAAGCATTCGGGCTTTCTGACGGTGACAAAGCACCTGAAGGCCGGGCCGGAATATGTGGAGATTGACCACCCGTTGCAAAAAGCGATCCGGGCCGCGACTGAAGAGGTGACAGGCGAAACCGTGGCCGGGTACGGCATTGACGGCTGTTCGGCCCCGAATTTTGCCATGTCAGTGGCAGGGTTGGCCCGCGCCATGGCCGAGTTTGCCAAGGCGCGCGAGGGCGGATCGGTTCGGGAACGTGCCATGCAGCGGCTGCGCGATGCGATGGCCGCGCATCCCGAATATGTGGCAGGCGAGGGGCGGTCTTGCACCGAACTGATGCGCGCCATGGGTGGGCGTGTGGCGATCAAGACCGGGGCCGAGGCGGTGTTCATCGCCATGATTCCCGAGAAAAAGCTGGGCCTTGCGATGAAGATCGAGGACGGCAATTCGCGCGCGTCTGAGGCGGCGCTGGTCGGGATTTTGACCCAACTGGGTGTTTTGGATGCCGCGCACCCGATGGCGCAAAAGCGTCTGCCCGCGCCACAGACCAATTGCCGGGGCGTGACCACGGGGGAATTGCGGCTGTCGGACGGGTTTCTCTGACCCGGCATCGGGCTTGATTCAGGGGCGGCTTGCGTTACACTTTTGTCATGAACGCGCCGACCCCCTTCTCTCAAGCCGCCGAAGTGGTCAGCTTTGACCGCCGGGAACTTTCCACCATTCTGTCCCTGTACGGCCGGATGGTTGCCAGCGGCGAGTGGCGTGACTACGCGATGGATTTTCGGCCCGATGTGGCGGTGTTCTCGGTGTTTCGCCGTTCTGCCGAGGTGCCGATTTACCGCATTGAAAAGCGCCCGGCCTTGCGGTCGCGGCAGGGCATGTATGCGGTGTGCGGTGGCGAAGGGCAGGTCTTGCGCCGGGGCCATGATCTGGCCGCAGCACTGCGAATGTTGGAAAAACCCCTGCGACCGATCGACTAGATCACGCGATTACAGCACGCGGCGGCGGTGGGTCACCGTGCCGCCACCTTGGGCCATGATGCGGGCGATGCAGGCTTTGGTCTCCTCATAAGCGACCGACATCGTGTGGCCGTTGGCGTGGATCAGGCGGCTGTCATCGATGATGATCGCGACATGCCCTTTCCAGAAGATCAGATCGCCCTGGCGCAGGGCGGCATCGGTGGGAATGTCCTGCCCTGCCGCTTGTTGCAGATCACTGTCGCCGGGCAGGGCGATGCCGCAGGCCGCAAAGGCCAGTTGCACAAGGCCCGAGCAATCAAGCCCGGCGCGGGAATTGCCGCCCCAGAGATAGGGGCTGTGCAAAAGGCTTTCGGCCACCGCGACCGGATCGGCCAGATGCTGGCCCAAGGGCAGCAGATGGCCCGAGGGCAGGAAGCCTTGGGTCGTCTCAACCCATGCGCCATGCTGCGCGGTGATGGCGACCTTTGCGCCCAAGGACAGCGCAGAAATCTCGGGCGCCTGGACCTTTGGTTCGGGGTAAAGATGGGTGCCGGGGGTGCAGACCCAGTGGGTTGGCGTTGGCCCGCGTGACAGGGCGGCATCGGGCAACCAGCCGCAATAGCCGTCTTCGGCCGCAAAGCCGAAGGCATGGCCTTCGTGGCGGTCAATCACGGTGAAGGCTGCGCCCAGCAAAAGCTGGCGTTCCCGTGCGCCGTTTGGCGCGCGCAAGAGATCGGCCAAGGGCAGGGCCACCCGCATGGCGGTGCCCTCGGTGTAGACCGGCACTTCGACACGGCCCCTGAGCGAGACATGGGCGATGCGGGGGGTGGCGGGGGTGAGGCGGCGGTCCATTCTGTCTCCGTATGCTCGTCGTCGGCCTTTGGCCGCTCCTCGCGGGATTTAACCGGGCAGGCCGAGGATCGCCGGAAGTGCGCCCAGCACCGCGCGCGCACCTTGGCCTGCCCCACCCTTGGGCCGGGCGGGCAGGTCGGCGGGGCTGTGGCCGTAGATGTCGAAATGCAGGTAACGCGGGCCTTCGACAAAGCGGCGCAGGAAGAGGGCCGCCGTGACCGACCCCGCAAAGCCCCAGCCCGGCGCGTTGTCGAGATCGGCGATGCCGGGTTCGATGATGTGTTCATAAGGCGTCCAGAAAGGCAGGCGCCAGACCGGATCGAACCCCTGTTTTGCACCTGACTCAAGCGCCTGCGCCATGGCCTCGTCGTCGCAGTAATAGGGGGCGAGATCGGGCCCCACGGCAATGCGCGCGGCCCCTGTCAGCGTGGCCATCGAGATCACCGCGTCGGTGGGCGCCTCGCAGGCATAGGCCAAGGCATCGGCAAGGACCAAGCGGCCCTCGGCGTCGGTATCGTTCACCTCGACCGTCAGGCCCTTGCGGCTGGTCAGAATATCCTTGGGGCGCTGGGCGTTGCCGGCAATCACGTTTTCCACCGCCGGGATCAGCACGCGCAGGCGGATCGGCAGGCCAAGGCGCATGATCATTTGGGCAAGGCCCATGACCGTGGCCGCCCCACCCATATCCTTTTTCATGAGGAGCATGCCCGAGGAGGGTTTGATGTTCAGCCCGCCGGTGTCAAAGCACACGCCTTTGCCGATCAGCGTCAGATGCGGGCCTTTGGTGCCCCAGGTCATCTCGAGTAGGCGCGGCGCGCGGGTCGAGGCGCGGCCGACGGCGTGGATCATGGGGAAGTTTTGCGCCAGAAGGTCATCGCCCCGGATCACGGTCGTCTTGGCGTGAAAGCGGTCAGCCAGAGCCAGAAAGGCGGCTTCCAATTCTTCGGGGCCCATGTCGAGCGCTGGGGTGTTGATGAGGTCGCGCGTCAGGAACTCGCCCTCGGCCATAGCCAGAAGGCGGTCGGCATCCACGCCTTTGGGCGCTTTCAGAAGCGCGGGTTCACTGGCCGGTTTGGCGGGGCGATAGCGGTCGAAGCGGTAGGATTGCAGAAGGAAGGCGAGGGCCGCCTCTTCACGTTCAGCCTGCGTGAGGTCGCCCTCGAGATGCCAGGCCCCTGTGGGCAGGGCTGCGGCGGCGCGGGCCAGATGGAAGCGGCCCCGCGCGCGGGATTTGGCGCTGCCCATGCCAGCCACGGCAGCCTGCACCGTGCCATCGGCATGGGGGATCAACCGCAGCTCATCCGGTCCCGCCTCAAACCCCGTGGCGCGCAGCCATGCGGCGGTGGCGGGGGCTTGGTCGGCCAGAAAGCCTGCAAGCCCGTCGGGCGTGACAAGATGCAACGCGCGCGAGGCGGCATCGGCGGCGGCAAAGGCGGGGTTTGGCATGGTGTCCTGCGGGCTGAGGCTGTTGCCCCAACCCTAGCCAATCCCGCGCCGCCCGCAACCGCCGATCGGCAGGTCATGCGCAGGCCAAGGGCGGTCTAGTTGAAGGTCTGGTCCAACAGCCCCTTGTCGAGGGCCAAGGACCGTTCTGCAGTCCGCACCAGCCGTGCCCAAACGGCGGCAAAGGCGGTGACATCGGCGCGGTCGAGACACTCGCGAACATCGCCCGCCACAAGGCCCAGACTAACCATGCCGAGATTCTCGGCCATCCGCTGCAACCGCCGCAATTGGCGCGAGAGATCCTGCATCTCACGCTCGCGCACTTGGGCGGCCAGCCCGGCCATCGTCAGCGCCAATTCGCCCAAGGCCCGCGTCACCACCTGCTCGGCCGAGGCGGTGCCCAGATTGCGGTAAATCGTGGCAATCGGTTCGGAATCCTGTCGGACCCGCTCTTTCAGCGGCAAGACAAGCACGTTTTCCAAAGACATCACACACCCTTTCATCAACACCCAGCACCAGCGTGGTGCATCGTGCTGAAGAAAAGGTTCACCCCGGGGCAGAAAAGCTGGGTTAAATCCGATAATCCCTCTCGCATTTTCCGCGAATGCGGCCTAACCCAACGCTTGAGACAATCGCAGGACGCCGACCATGTCAGCCACCGCTCGCCCCCTTCCCGCCTACCTTGTCAGTCGGTTTCAGGGATGGAAGGCCACCACTTACAAAGACAACCGCGCTTGGTACCGCCGTCTGGCGGAAAGTGGTCAGCATCCGCGGGCGATGGTGATTTCGTGCTGCGACAGCCGGGTGCATGTCACCTCGATTTTTGGCGCCGATGAGGGGGAGTTTTTCATCCACCGCAACATCGCCAATCTGGTGCCGCCCCATAACCCCGATGGCGAGCGGCACGGCACGTCGGCGGCGGTGGAATATGCGGTGACCTCGCTGGGGGTCGCCCATATTGTCGTCTTGGGCCATTCAAACTGCGGCGGGGTCAAGGGCTGCCATGACATGTGCTGCGGCCTTGCCCCCGAGCTGGAGGAAAAGACCAGTTTTGTCGGCCGCTGGATGGATATCCTGAAACCCGGCTTCGAACGCGTGGCAAGCCTGCCCAAGGAATTGATCCTGCGCGCCCTTGAAAAAGAGGCGGTGGTGGTCAGCCTAGAAAACCTGATGACCTTCCCCTTCGTCCGCGCTGCCGTGGAAGATGACCGCCTGACCCTGCACGGTTTGTGGAACAACACGGGCGAGGGTGAGTTGGAACAATATGACTCTGACCGTGGCGCTTTCGCCCCCATCTGAGGACCCGCCCATGACCATGCCTGATTTCGCCACCCATCTGGCACTTGCCCAAATGGATCTTGGCCCGTTTGTCGCCAAACCCACCTCGATCGAAGGCAATCAGTCCGAAGCCTCGGTGGATCTGTGGACTTCGCCCGATGGCCGGGTGGCGCTGGGGGTTTGGGAATGCACGCCCGGTCGCTTTACCGCTGACCGCGCCGCGTCGACCGAGTTTTGCCATTTCCTGTCGGGCAGGGTGGAAATGACTCATGCCGATGGCACGGTGCAGGCTTTTGGCCCCGGCGATGCCATCACCCTGCCACAGGGCTGGAAGGGTGTTTGGCGCGTGGTGGAACAGGTGCGCAAGATCTATGTCATCACCCAAGGCTGACGCGCTGGGCGAAAGATGTGGCTGGTAAATGATCCTGCCTTGAAAAGATCGGGTCAAACAGCCGCCAAGGGGTTGTAAAACGGCCCAAAACCCTTAAGTCGCCTCAAACGCGTGGAGGGCATATGGCAGACCTACTGGCCGTCGCAGGCGACAATCTTCTCACACCGATGATCCTGTGCTTTGCGCTTGGGCTGTTCGCCTCGATCGCACGATCTGAACTGACCATCCCCGAAGCCTTTGCCAAGGCAATGTCGATCTATCTCTTGTTTGCCATTGGCTTTAAGGGCGGGGTCGCGGTGGCCGGGCATGGCATTGACGGCCATGTGATCATGGCGCTTGTGGGGGGCATTGCGCTGTCCTTTGTCATTCCCTTTGCCGCCTTTGCGCTGTTGCGGGTGATGACCGGACTGTCGGCAGTGGATGCCGCGGCGGTCGCGGCGCATTACGGGTCGATCTCGATTGTGACCTTTGTCACGGCGACCTCGGTGATCACGGGTCAGGGGCTGGCGTTTGAGGGCTATATGGTCGCCGTTGCGGCGGCGATGGAGGCCCCGGCCATTGTCTCGGCGCTATGGCTGGCGGCGCGGTCGGGGTCGGGCGCGCGGATGGATGCACGGCTTTGGCATGAAATCTTGCTCAATGGCTCCATCGTGCTGTTGGTCGGGTCTTTCCTGATTGGGGCGGCCACGGGCGATGAGGGCATGGCGCGGATCGACGCGTTTATCGTGGCGCCGTTCCAGGGTATCTTGTGCCTTTTCCTTCTGGACATGGGCCTTGTCGCGGGCCGGGGATTGCGCGGATCGAAGGGCGTTTTGGGGTTGGGCACCATTGCCTTTGGCATGGTGATGCCGATGGTCGGCGCGGCCTTTGGTCTTGTCGTCGCGCTGGTGATCGGGCTGTCGGTGGGCGGCACCGCGCTGATGATGACCTTGGCCGCTTCGGCCAGCTACATCGCCGTGCCCGCCGCCATGCGCGTGGCTTTGCCCGAAGCAAACCCCTCAATCTACCTGACGCTTTCACTTGGCATCACCTTCCCCTTCAACCTGATCTTCGGAATCCCGGCCTATCTGGCCGTGGCCCAGACCCTTAGCGGAGGCTGACCCGTGCAGACCCATCTAGCCAAACGTGTCGAGATTATCATCGAAGCTCCGATGGAAACCCGCCTGACCGAGGCCTTGGAACGTGCGGGTGTGTCGGGCTTTACCGTGCTGCCGGTGCTGGGCGGTTCGGGCCGGTCAGGCCGGTGGACGCGTGAAGGACAGATCGGCCGGGCAGGCATGGTGTCGGTGATCTGCCTCATCCGCCCGGATCGGCTGGACAGCCTGCTGGAAGCCGCGTTTCAGGTGGTAGAGCGTCATATCGGCGTGGTGTCGGTGACGGATACCCAAGTGCTGCGGGCTGAGCGGTTCTGAGGGTGGCTTTGCTCCCCTAGGCCGCAGGTTCCCCCCACCCCCATCCCGCAAGGGGGCGGGGTTTATGGCGTTTCTC
>JBILYK010000087.1:0-15082 GCA_044377735.1 Paracoccaceae bacterium
TGCGCATGAACTCAAAAATAAACTCTGCAGGACCATCACCGTCTGTAGGTATGGTGTATCTAAGGTCTCGACCTTTTCCAAAACCCGTCATGGGTACAGTCCACGGATCCGATTTACCAAAGCGAATGGAAATCTCGTATTCTTTACCAACTTCTATGGACTCCCAACTTGGATCCGAGAACATTAAGTCCAAGTGTGTTTTCCCGGATATGACCGCCAGCCCAATAAAAACGGATGTCCCACCCTCATAGTGCGCCGACGCTGCACACCCTGGCAGCCCATCAAAAAAGGTCACGTCCCAGTTTTCTAGTTGCTTCCAAAGGACTGGGTCAGCAACAACTGTTGTCGCTGTAGCTAGGCAAACCGCTAGTCCAGGGATGAAATACTTGACTGTCATAGTCATCTCGTTCCGTAGATTTCCGGCAACAAAGTTTGGTCACTTTTACAACTGTTTACTTCGGGCAACGTTGCCTGAAGTAGCCAGAATTGCAAGGTTTTTGGGCTCTGATCGAAAAACTATCGATCAGATGTAAGCTAGTCGAAGGGAGAGAAGTCGATGAGTTCGAACCTCCCAAAAGTACGGCAAAAATCGCCTTATAACACTTTATAACTTTTCGTGATCAAAACAAAAGGCGCCCAGGGGCGCCTAAGTATCTGAAATAATTGGTAAATTTGGCTCCGGCGGTAGGGATCGAACCTACGACCAATTGATTAACAGGCACCACCAGATGCCCCTTGGCTCAAGCGGTTAGGGCGGGGCGCAGGATGGCTTTGACCGCTAGTTGACCGGGCGTAGTGACGGGGATCACCCCGTCACCACCGATGATCTTCGCCGTCACCGATCAACAGCAACTGGCCGTCTGCGCGGATCCCGCCGCCAGGCAGACCCAAAGCGGCCAATGTGCGCCGCCCACGTTCGCGTTTTTCGGCCTGCCACGGCCCTACGAACTGCCTCGGCGGCTCTGACCACTCCGCGTCTGCGATATTCTCAAGACGCCATTCGACCAACCTGATTGCCTTGGCGCATGCGAGTTTCGGAGCCTGGTACTGCTCGTGGGTCAGCAGGAAGGCCTCGTCGATCTCGCACCTGGCCGCCATGTATTCCAGCATCCGCTTGCCATACTTGACGTAGGTCGAGAACGAGGCGTCGTTGCGCGGCGCGCTGACGTGCTTGACGGGTAACCGCGAGCCGTTCACGTTCCCGGTCAAGCAGCAATCAGACGAAGCCGCCTGACGGCATAACCGAGTTATACGAAAGGCAAACCGCCATGATGAACAATCAACTGGACCTTCGATCTCGGTCGCGTTCCGCGTCGATGCTTGCGATGATCAAGGCGAGCGGTTTTGCTCTTTCCTCCTTGGTTGCAGTCAGTCAGCCGGGTCTCTGGAAACGGAGGCCCGTTTGATGCGTTATTCCTCTGGCCGCAAGACAGGCAAGCCGACCAAGTCGAAAGATGAGTTGTCGGAACGCATGGACGCCAAGCTGCGCGAATTGCGCTTGCACGCGGGCAACGAGGAGTTTGACCCCGTCGTCTTAATGGCGATCATCGGGGCTGAGGCCTACGACAAGGGAGACACCATCGTCGCGCTGGCTGCGATGAAGGAAGTCGCCCAGTATGTCCGGCCCAAGCTGTCGTCTGTGGCGTTCGAGGGCAAGCTGGAAGTCGAGACCGTGGATTCGCGGATCAAGACAATCGAGATGGCCCGTCGCCTCGGTGCCCCCGTGGATGCGATGATCGAGCAGCTTGCGAAGGAGCGCGGCCTGACGATTGCCCAGGCCTGGGAGGCCGTGGACAACGTCGCCATCCCCGCGCTGACGAGGGACTGATGAACCAAGACCTCGACGCAGCCCTGGCACTCGCGATGATGTTGGCACTCGTCTGCATCGCTCTGCGGTAAGCGCCCCAGCCAGCTAGGCGAGCGCCGGGCGTCTTGGGGTCAGCCCCTACCATCGGCCCCGAACACCCCAAACCCCATTGGCTGACGCGCTCTGCGAAGGTCGGCCCGTGATCGCCGCTGGAAGTGATCATCCATCAAGGCGGTTCGTCAGTCATTATTTGCAGTTAGCAGGCCGATCCATGCGCAATTGATGGCCGCTTGATTGCTAACCGTCTGCTGCACCTCATTTTCCCGCCCGTGTTGGACCCAACATCTAAAACACCCGGTCGCGGTTTTCCTGGTCTCGCCGCATCGTCGCGGCCAGCCCAAGCAATGCGCAGGACAGGTTTCGGGCTTGGGTTGCGGTTTCCCCTTCCCGCGACGAACCGAACCTGTCCACCCAACCAGAGGAAAGACTATGCCTGATCCGCTCTATATCGCGAAATCCGAAGCCGACCGAGACTCCGACCTGTTCAAGCGGACGGTCGCGAAGGCCAATGAACTCGGCGTTGACGTGGTGCACGTCAAGCCGGAAGACCTGATCATGACCCGCGCCCAGGCGCGTGATCGTGACACCTACCTGAAAGCGCGGAAGATGGCCGAAGCCATCGGCCAGACGGTGCAGGTCGTGGATAACCCGTCCGACGACGGCGGTGAGCAGCGCCCCGTGATCGAAGCCACCCACCACCTGACCGACGATGCCCTGTATATCCGGGCGGGCGCTGTCGATCCGCGCACCTACCAGCGCCTCACGACGCAGGCCCGCGTCGAGATGAAGCGGATCGTGCCTATCCGGTCCTGGGACGAGGCCCCGGAAGACGTTCGCACGGCACTGACGGCCTGACCCGTGTCTGTCCACCGCTTCTCGCCCAACAAGAGCGACCACGCGCAACAGCACATGTGGGCGGCTGTCGTGCTGATGGCCGTCAACGACGCGTTCGGTGACACGATCAACCGTACCGAACTCGACCGCGCGGAGGCCTTGCGTTTCTTGCTCTCGCCTCACGGGGCCTGGGCAAGGTCGAGGGAAGAAGTCTGCTCGTGCGCCGGGGCAGAAGCAGGCCGCTTGCACCTGTGGGCGCTCGACGTGATGGCCGGGAAGGTGGCATACGGCGAACCGAAGGAAGTGCAACTCTCGCGCGACCTTTGGGCCGCCCTCAACGCCCCGCGTGAGAAGCCAAAGCCGACCGAAAAGGCCGAGATCGCTCCTGCACCCGACGCAGGGGCGATCCCTTTGCCTTCAATCGTCGAGACCTACGGTGTCTTCGACGTGCGCGACGACGGCACATTGGTTTGCCCGAACTCACGCCCGCTGACAGGGCCGAACTTGCCGCGTGAAAACTCCCAGCAAGGGCGCGTCCTGAAAGCCCTGACCATGCAAAGGGGCGGCACCATCAACAGCCTTCGCAAGGCCTATGCGAAGTGGGAACAGGTCGCCGTCGAACTTTGCCGCCGCCTCGACCTTGAGATGATTTATCGCCACGACGGCCACGAAGTCGAAGGCATCATCGACGCCAACACGAAGGTCTTCGTCAAACGGCGCCTTCCACGCGCCGCATGATCTCGTCCGCGACCTGCTGCACGACCGAACGCAGGTCCGGGGTCACGACGTAGTGCCCGTCTGTCCCGCCGAGACCTTTGCCCACTTGCGCCCGGCGCTGCGTGTCGCCAATCCCGATCTCGACGGCGACCGTCTGCCATTCCTTGCGGCACTGCTTCGGGGTCCAATGATCCTTGCCGCGCGTGACGTTCGGCAGGGACAGCAGCCGCCCGCCTGTCGGACCCGTGAAGACAAACTCGTGCCGCCCGGTCATTGCCTCAAGGCGGCGAAGCTGCGCGACCGACCAGGACGACAAGGCAACCTCACGATAGTCGGTCGTCTTGGTCATGCCGAACCAGACCTTGCCCGCGTCGAGGTCAACCTGATCCCATTTCATCGCGAGGACTTCTGTCGGGCGCATCCCGGTCAGCAGCGCAACCTTGAGCGCAGACTTCGGGATAACGGTCATCTTGTCCACCTGCCGCCACCACGCGCGGAGGTCCGAGATACGTTCGACTTCGTTTTGGGCGCGCAGGGTCTGCCAGCCCTTCGGCAATCCGATGCCGTCGCCCGCAGCATCAATCACCATCGGATGCGACGTGACAGGCACTTCTTTTTTCGCCACCGCGTAGTTGAACAGCACCTGGACGGCCATGAAGAACATCTGGGCAGTCCTGCGCCCGCGCGTCCTGTTCAGGTTGCGCCACGTCGTCGAGCAGAGTTCCGGGGTGATGTCCGTGATGGGACGATCCCACCAGCCTTTCGGCCATTCGAGCGAGGAGGCATAGGGGCCGTCCTTGCCGTAGGTTTCCGCACCCCCGAGATAGCGCCGTTGCTGCGTCAGATGGGTTTCCGCCCGACGTGCTTTCTCTGGGCCTTGCTCCTCAAGGATCGAGGCGCGCTTGTGCTCCTCATACATCGCCCAGACCTGGCCGACCGTCACTTCGTCCGCGCGCCGCTTCGCCTTGCCGCGAATGATGCGCCGCGCCATCTGGTCGGACAGGTCTTCGGGACGGGCCTCGCGGATGCCAGCGAGGATGCGCGCATAGGCCTGGTCGTCGTCCGATAGCTGCTTCGCGCGCGGATCGACACCGCGACGGATTTCAGGAAGCAGCACATCACGCGCGACGGCGCGCGCCTCGTTCGCCTTCGTCACGTCGGCGCGGCCAATCTTCACGCGGATGAAGCGGTTCCCGTGCTCGCCTGCGGCGTAGTAGGTTTTCGTGCGCTGGCCGATGGACAGGTTGAACCCGGCGAGTTCCGTGTCGTGGACCCAGAGCGTCCCGGAATCCTGGTAGGGCAGGCCGTCAACGAAGGCCTGCGTGATCTTGGTGTGCGGCATGAGCAACCCCTGCGTTTGACCGATTTTTGACCGCTAAGTCAAACGTGTTGTCGGGTCTGCACGGGTGGATGCTCAACCGAGCATTTGAGGTAGGATGTTGATTTTATTGGGATCAGTCATGATCTTGCCCGCAATCGTAGCGGTATGGGCAAGATATATGGCTCCGGCGGTAGGGATCGAACCTACGACCAATTGATTAACAGTCAACTGCTCTACCGCTGAGCTACGCCGGAACACGAGGGGGTCTATAGCAACGGCTCTGGGTGGCGGCAAGGGGGGATGGGGCCGGAAACTGGAAAAACTTTCCGGCGATGCAGGGCGGAGGCTGGGGTAGGTCTTGCGGTGCTCAGCGCGGGAAAAAATGGGTGGCGGCCGTGATCTGGCCTTCGGGCGTTGCCAGGTTTCTGTCGGCAAGATCAATGAGATGAGCCAGAACATTACGACTCGCGGCTGGCAGCAGTGCCGCGGGTGTGTTGGTGTAGATGCGTTGGGCCAGCATGGCGGCGGTGCCGGGCGCGCGGGCGAGTTCTGCCAGGATCTCGGCCTCGCGCATGCGGCGGTGCCGGGTGAGTTCGGCCAGTCGCGCGGCCGGATCGGGCACGAGCTCGCCATGGCCGGGAAGCATCTGCCGCCAGCGCCTTTGCTGCAGGTTCTCAAGCGAGCGCATGTAGGCGCCCATGTCGCCGTCGGGTGGCGAGACGAGCGAGGTAGCCCAGCCCATGGCGTGATCGCCCGAAAAGAGGTGATCCTCACAAGCAAAGCACATATGCCCGCCCATATGGCCGGGCGTGTGGATTGCCTCGATGGTCAGCGCGCCGATGGTCAGGAAGGTGCCAGTCGTCAAGGTCACATCGGGCGCAAAGCCGTGGTCGATCCCTTCACCACCACCTGTCAATCCGGCTGCCGCAAGACTTTGCATGGTCGTTGAGCGCCCAGCGTCTGCTTTACCAAAGGCATAGACCGATGCGCCCGTGACCTGGGCGAGCCTTGGTGCAAGCGCGGAATGGTCCAGATGGGCATGGGTGACAAGGATGGCCGCCACTTCGTCACCCGGCGACAGCGCGGCGAGAATGGCGGCAAGCTGCGCCGGATCGTCAGGTCCGGGGTCGATCACTGCCACCTGACCTTGTCCCAGCACATAGGCATTGGTTCCGCTGCCGGTCATGGCCGAGGCATTGGCCGCCCGCACCCGCCGCACCATGGCCTTGATCGCTTGGTTCATATCCCGCCCCTTTCGTCCCCGACCTGATGGCGCTAATCTGTGCCGCATGCGCCTGCACCTCAAGTCTCTTCTGCCACGTGGCCTGTTTGGCCGTGCCGCCCTCATCCTTGTGGTGCCGGTGGTGACGATCCAGTTGATCGTGTCGGTGGTCTTTATCCAGCGACATTTCGAACGGGTCACACAGCAGATGACCACCTCGATCCAGATTGAGATCAGCCATCTGGTGTCGGTGGTGAATTCCGCTTCCGATCTGGCCACTGCGCAGGCATGGGCCGATGAGATTGGGGCGGCGCTGGAACTTACGGTGATCTTGCCAACCAACGATGTGCCAGATGCCGATCGTCGCGAGTTCATCGACTGGTCGGGCCGCGAGGTCATCTTGACTTTGCGTGACCGGATGCCCGAACTGAATGCGGCAGATTTGGTGTCGGGGGATGGGCGGGTCTGGGCGTGGTTCGAAACGCAGCACGGGGTGATGCGGGTGACCGTCGACCGAGGTCGAATGTCGGCGTCAAACCCGCATCAGCTTTTGGTGCTGATGGTGTTCACTTCGATCCTGATGACGGGGGTTGCCTATGTCTTCCTGCGCAACCAGTTGACGCCGATTGCGCGTATGGCGCATGCCGCCGAGGCCTTCGGCAAGGGCGAGATTGTGCCCTTCCGGCCCCGGGGTGCGACCGAGGTGCGCGCCGCCGCGCAGGCATTTTTAGACATGCGCTTGCGGATCGAACGCCAAATCGAAGCGCGCACGCAGATGTTGTCTGGGGTCAGCCATGATCTGCGCACGCCTCTCACCCGGCTGAAGCTGGGCCTGTCCTTCTTGCCCGAGGAGGAGGAGGTTGAGGCGCTGAAGCGCGATGTTCAGCAGATGGAGCGGATGGTCGACGAGTTTTTGGCCTTTGCTCGCGGCGATGCGATGGAAGCGGCTGAAGAGGTCGATCCGGCCCAGCTTTTGGCACAGGTTGTGGCTGATGCGGTGCGCGCAGGTCAGTCGGTGCAGCTTGGGTTTATGGAGTGGTCGGGTGGGACAATGCGGCTGCGCCCTCAAGCGGTGCGGCGGGCTCTGGAGAACTTGTTGGGCAATGCTGCACGCCATGCCGATCGGGCTGTGGTTGGTCTTTCGAGCAGTGACAGGCTGGTCCGGCTGGTGGTGGAGGATGACGGCCCCGGCATCCCAGAGGGCGCGCGCGAGGCTGCCATGGAGCCGTTTCAGCGGCTGGATGCGGCGCGAGACCCGAACCGTGGGGGCGGCAGCGGTCTGGGGCTGGCGATTGCCGCCGATATCGCGCGCAGCCATGGCGGGGCCTTGTGCTTGGGTCAAAGCGAGGCATTGGGCGGCTTGCGCGCCGAGCTGACTTTGGCGCTCTAGTCTTCCATCGCCTCCAGCTCATCAATGAAGCCTGCGATCATCGACAAGCCCCTGTCCCAGAATTTGGGGTCGCTGGCATCAAGACCAAACGGCGCCAGCAATTCTTTGTGGTGTTTGGATCCGCCCGCTTTCAGCATGTCGAAATACTTGGTCTGGAAATCGGGCAGGCCGCCCTCATAGGCGGCATAAAGCGCATTCACGAGGCCATCGCCGAAGGCATAGGCATAGACGTAGAAGGGCGAATGCACGAAATGCGGGATGTAGGCCCAGAAGGTTTCATAGCCATCCATGAACTCAAAAGCATCGCCCAGGGATTGCGCCTGCACCGACATCCACAGTGCGTTGATGTCATCGGGTGTAAGCTCTCCCTCGCGCCGGGCGGCGTGGAGTTTGCATTCAAAATCGTAAAACGCGATCTGGCGCACGACTGTGTTGATCATGTCCTCAACCTTGCCCGCAAGCAGGGTCTTTTTCTCGGCTTTGGTCTTGGCGTTGTCGAGAAGGCGGCGGAAGGTCAGCATCTCGCCAAAGACCGAGGCCGTTTCGGCCAAGGTCAACGGGGTTGAGGACAACAACTCGCCTTGACTTGCCGCCAAGACCTGATGCACGCCATGGCCCAATTCATGCGCCAGGGTCATGACATCGCGGGGTTTCCCCAAGTAGTTCAGCATGATGTAAGGGTGAACGGTGGTAACGGTCGGGTGGGCAAAGGCGCCCGGCGCCTTGCCCGGTTTCACGCCTGCATCGATCCAACCATCCGTGAAGAAAGGTTTGGCAATCTCGGCCATCTGTGGGGCAAACTCGCCGTAGGCGGTCAGCACCATATCGGTCGCCTCGGTCCAGTTCACAAGTTTGGGCGCCTCAAGGTTCAAGGGCGCGTTGCGGTCCCAGACCTGCAGTTTGTCCAGCCCCAGCCATTTGGCCTTCAGCCGATAGTAGCGGTGCGAAAGTTTAGGGTAGGCCGCGACCACGGCGTTGCGCAAGGCCTCGACAACCTCAGGCTCCACATGGTTGGCCAGATGGCGGCTATGCTGGGCCGACGGCATCTTGCGCCAGCGGTCATCAATTTCCTTTTCTTTGGCCAGCGTGTTGTGAACGCGGGAAAAGAGCTTCACATGCTTGTCAAACACCGCGGCCAAGGCACGCGCGGCCGCCTCGCGCTTGGACCGATCCGCATCGGTCAAAAGATTCAGTGTCGCCTCAAGGTTCAACTCTTCCGGCTCACCCTCGACGGTGAACATCAGCCCCGCCATGGTTTCATCGAAAAGCTTATTCCAAGCGCTAGCGCCCACCACGGACGCGTCGTGCAGATAGGTTTCCAATTCGTCCGACAACTGGTGCGGGCGCATCGCGCGCATGCGGTCAAAGACCGGCTTATAGCGGGCAAGGGCGGCGTCATCGGCCATGAGACGCTCAAGAAGATCGTCCTCCAACCGATTGAACTCAAGACTGAAGAACACCATCGCAGTTGTGGCGTTGGTGATGCGGTCCTGCGCGTCGGCCATGAATTTGGCGCGCCCAGAGTCCATCGTGTTTTGATAATACCGCAGCCCCGCGTAAGACATGAGTCGCCCGGCGATGTTGTCGATGGCCTCATAGGCCTGCACGCAAGACAGCATGGCCGCCGCATCCAGCTCCGAAAGCTTGCCCTTGTAAACGGCCTCGAACCGGGTGGTTTCCGCTTCAAGCCACGCCATGTCACGTTCGACTTCTGGCGCATCGGGGGCAGGGTAAAGATCGCTCAGATCCCATTCCGGCAGATCGCCAAACGAGTTGGAGCCGGTGCGGGCATCAAAAACCGGGCGCTTGTGGCCAAGGCGGGGCAGGGGGTGCATAGCGAACCTCATCTCTGTGTTGCTCTCATCTAGGGCGTGGCAGGGGGGATGAGCAAGGGGTTGCCGCCGCGAAGCCCACTTCGACGCATGTTTGCGTCCCGGGCCTTTTGCCTGAATCTTGGGCAATTGCCTGCGAAATCACGCTTTCCGGGCCCGGAGGGATTTCACCTGCGGGTCTGGCCTGCCTGTGCTGGTGCAAACTCAGCCTGGCTGCTGATGACGGATTTCTTTAGCGGATTGGATGACTGCAGTCAGGCCCGCGCGCCCTATGCACGGCTTTCAGATTGGATAGCCTGGATGCCCACCGACCGGCGCCTTGAAAAACTGGCCGAGGCGCAGTTTCGCCGCATCGGCATCACCTTTGCCGCTTATGGAGAGGGCGGTGATGCTGACCGATTGATCCCGTTTGACATGTTCCCGCGCGTGTTTTCGGGCGGCGAATGGGGCAAACTAAAGCGCGGGATCAAACAGCATGCCCGGGGGCTTTGAACGCGTTCCTTCCTGATCTATCCGGAAGGCAATTTCATCGAGGCGACTGAGGACACGCCATTTCTGCTGATTGGCGCGCATAAACACGACACGCCAGTTCTGGAGCGCGTTGGCAAGCCCGACACACCCGTGGCCGATGCGGAAAAGGCGGTGCTGTTGTCGATGGATGCGACATTGCGGTCGAACCTGTCGGTGGGGGTGCCTTTGGATTAAGCGGTCATTCGGCGCGATGAATGCGCCGTCAGTCGTGAGCGCCGCATCGCGGCGGGCGACCCAGCCTTTCGCGCCATGTCCGGGGCCTGGTCGCGCGCGCCGGGTTGACCCAGATCACCTTGGAGACCTGAGACCCGGATTATTGGCAGTAATCCGGACCGGAATTTTCCAAAATTCCGAGGCACCTTAGAGGTGCAAATCGAAAAGCGCGCAAGCCTCGTCAAAGAACCGCGCGCGGGTCTCGGGGCGCTCCATCATCATCTCGTGTTCGGCACCGGGATAGAGCGACAAGGTCCCCTTCGGCCAGCGCGCCATCTGGGCATGGATCGGGCCGACATCGACGATGCGCTCTTGCAGGCCAAGAGTGGTCAAGGTGGCGATATTGGGCGAGGGCAGGGCCGCCAAAGCGTTGCATTCCGCCAAGGCAGCTTGCAACCAGCCCAAGGACGGGCCAGCGAGCATAAGCTCTGGGCAGGCCAGTGCTTGCTGGCGCATGTAGTCCCACATCTCGGGGTCGGTGGTCAGTGTGTTGCCGACAAAGGGCACAGCCAGCACGTAGGTTGCCTCACGGCTGCCCGGCACCGTGCGGTGGTCAAAGCCGAACCAGCGCGAGGCGCGCGCCATCGCCACGGCCACGGGCCGCATCCATGCCGAAATCAGGATGCCCCACATCGGTGCCGAGAACGCCACGGCTGTGAACGGATGGGTCCCCATCAGGCAGCGCAACCCGATGCAGCCACCCATCGAATGGGCCATCATGAACCAAGGTTGAGGCAGCCCCTCGGCACGGGCAAAGCCGATGACCGCCGCCATATCCTGCTGGTATTCCGCAAAATCGCCCACATGGCCGACCATCGCATCGTCTAATGCGCGGTCGGCAATCCCCTGTCCGCGAAAATCGACCGTCAGCGTGGCATAGCCGCGCCGCGCCAAATCCTTGGCGGTGCGGCCGTATTTTTCAATATATTCTGTCCGCCCCGGCAACAGGAACACCGTGCCCTTGGCCCCATCTTTTGGCCAGACCCCCACGCGGATCTGCACACCATCTGCGGCCTGTAGCCAGCGCGCATAGCCCCCTTCGGGCCCATCTGCCATGACCGCGTGAAAGGGTGCCCCGCTCACGCCAGGGCCGCGCCCAATTGCATCGCAAGGCCCATAGAGCCGTCCACCGTCAGCTTGCCGGTCATGAAGGCGCTTGTGGGGTTCATCTCACCTTCCAAAATGGCGCGGAACACATCGGCCTCGGCAGTGAGTGTTACATCGGCCTCTTCATCGCCTGCGCGCACGCCATCTTGGTCGATCATGATCGCGCCCTCTCCGGGGATCACGAACTTGGCCACGCCTGCGCTGAAGCCGCCGCTCATCTTGGTGGCAAGGGCTGCCACGGCCGCGTGGATCACGTCGCTCATCAGTCTCTCCATTCTGCGATCACGGGGCTGGATATTCGCCGCCGTTGGGTTACCTTGTGGTTATGAGAGTTTGGCATCGCCTTCACAACATGATCGTTGCGGCACTTGTGCCAATGATTTTGTGCGCCGGCATGGCTTTTGGCCAGACAGCGAAACTTGACGATCTGTTCAACAAGCTGAAGGCGGCCGATCCACAGGCGGCAGAGCGGATTGAGCAAGAGATCTGGATCGAATGGTCCAAGTCGGGATCGGCGGCGATGGATCTTTTGTTGGATCGCGGCCGCCGCGCCATGAGCGCGGGGCGACTTGACCTTGCGGTCGAGCATTTCACCGCGCTTGTCGATCATGCCCCTGACTTCGCCGAAGGCTGGAACGCCCGTGCGACAGCGCTGTATCAGATGGGGCAGTTTGGCCCCTCGATGGCTGATATCGCCCATACATTGCATCTGAACCCACGCCATTTCGGGGCCATGTCGGGTTTTGCGATGATCCTTGAAGAGCTGGGTCGCCCAGAGCAGGCGCTAGAGGTGCATCAGGCCGTGAAGGCTATACATCCCAATGCCGCAGGGGTATCCGCAGCCATCGACCGGCTGACCGCCGATCTGCAAGGCAGCTCACTTTAAGGAAGCCCCAGACATGGACGCCCGACAGATGGACGCCCGCGCTCGGGTCACGGCGGTCCTTGGGCCGACCAACACAGGCAAGACCCATTACGCGATCGAACGAATGTTGGCCCATCGCACCGGGGTCATCGGCCTGCCGCTGCGCCTTTTGGCGCGCGAGGTCTATGACCGCATTGTCGCGCAGCGTGGCCCTTCGGTCGTGGGGTTGGTCACCGGCGAAGAGCGGATCGTGCCGGATCGGTGCCAGTATTGGGTCTGCACGGTTGAGGCGATGCCTTTGGACATTGGCGCCGATTTCGTCGCGGTCGATGAGATCCAGCTTTGCGCCGATCCTGACCGTGGCCATGTTTTCACCGACCGGCTTTTGCGTGCGCGGGGCTTGCATGAGACGCTGTTCTTAGGCGCAGAAACCATGCGTGGCGCGATTGCCGGGCTGGTGCCGGGGGTGACGTTCCTTAAGCGCGAGCGGTTTTCAGAACTGACCTTTACCGGGTCAAAGAAGATCAGCCGCATGCCCGAACGCAGCGCCATCGTCGGGTTCTCGGTGGACAACGTCTATGCGATTGCCGAATTGATTCGCCGCACCAAGGGCGGATGCGCGGTTGTGATGGGGGCGCTCTCGCCCCGCACCCGCAACGCGCAGGTGGCTTTGTATCAAAACGGCGATGTGGATTATCTGGTGGCGACCGATGCGATTGGCATGGGGCTGAACCTTGACATCAAGCACATCGCCTTTTCCGCCACCGCCAAGTTTGACGGCCGCCGGATGCGCCAGCTTTACCCCCAAGAACTGGCCCAGATCGCCGGTCGTGCCGGGCGGCACACCGAAAACGGCACTTTTGGCGTCACCGGTGAGGCGCGCCCCTTTGACGACGAGATCATCGAGGCGATTGAAAACCACCGCTTTGATCCGGTGCGCAAATTGCACTGGCGCAACCATGATCTGGAATTTGGCACCGCCGAGAGGCTGATTGCCAGCCTTGAGCGGCATACCAGCGATCCTTGGCTCACCCGCGCGCGTGATGCTGATGACGTTTTGGCGCTGAAAGCCCTGTCTGAAATGCCCGAGATCCGCGACAAGCTGACCGCGCCCAAGCGGGTGCAGTTGCTGTGGGACGTCTGCCGCATCCCCGATTTTCGCAACACCGGAGGGGGTGAACATTTCAGCCTCTTGGCCCGGATTTTTGAATTTCTGGTCGGTCGAGGCCTTGGCGGTGGCAAGGTCCCTTCAGATTGGCTGAAAAAAGCGGTGGAACGCATCGACAAACCCGGTGCTGACATTGACACCATCTCGAAACGTCTGGCCTATATCCGCACCTGGACCTATGTGGCGCAACGCAAAGGCTGGGTAGAAGACGAAAGCCATTGGCGCGAGGAAACGCGCGCTGTAGAAGACCGCTTGTCAGATGCGCTGCATGCAGCCCTGACACAACGATTTGTAGATCGCCGCACCAGTGTGCTGTTGCGGCGGTTGAAGCAGAAGGAGACCCTCGTGGCCGAGGTGAATGACAAGGGCGAAGTGACGGTCGAAGGCGAATTTGCCGGCCGTCTTGAAGGGTTCCGTTTTTCGCAGGATGCATCCGCAAGCCCCGATCAGGCGCGGGTTCTGCGGACGGCTGCGGTGCAAGCGCTGCGCCCCGAATTCCATCTGCGGGCGGACAAGTTCTACAACGCCGCCGATACCGAGATGGACTTCACCGAACAGGGGGGCCTGATGTGGGGCACCTCTGCCATTGGTAAGCTGGTGAAGGGCGGTGAGATCACCAAGCCCACGGTCGTGGCCTTTGTTGATGACGAGGCTGGCGAAGAGGTGGCCGAAAAGGTCCGCCGCCGCCTTCAGCATTTCATCGACCGCAAGGTGGCCACCCAGTTCGAGCCGCTGTTGGCCATGGGCCGCGATGAAACCTTGCAGGGCTTGGCCAAGGGCTTTGCTTTCCGCCTTGCCGAAGGCTTGGGCGTCTTGGATCGCAGCGCCATTTCGGCTGAGGTCAAGGAACTTGATCAAGAAGCGCGCAGTGCCTTGCGCAAGCATGGCGTGCGCTTTGGCCAATACACCATCTTCCAACCCGCCCTGTTAAAGCCCGCACCCACTCGGCTGCGGCTGGTTCTGTGGTCGCTGTGGAACGGGCTGAGCGAGTTTCCCGAAAGCCCGCCGCCCGGGCTTGTGACCATCCCGAACATCGAGGCTGTGCCAAAGCCCCATTATACACTGGCCGGTTACCATCCGGCTGGAACCCGTGCGATTCGCATCGATATGCTGGAACGTCTGGCCGACATCCTGCGCCAGAAAGACACCAAGGCCGGGTTTGAAGCCACGCCCGACATGCTGTCGATCACCGGCATGACGCTGGAGCAGTTCTGTGACCTGATGGGTGGTCTTGGCTATAAGGGCGACAAGGGTGAACGGGTGAAGGTCAAGGCCGCACCGGCTCTGGTGCCGGTTGAGGTGGACCCGAACGCGCCATTGAACCCGATCACCGAAGAAGAATCTGCCTTTGTGCGGGTTGAGGAACCGGCAGCAGATGCCGAGTCTGCCGCGCCGGAGATGGAGGTGTTCTATACCTTCACATGGGCGCCCAAGCCGCGTTTTCAGCGTCCTGAACGTGGGCCACGCCCGGAAGGTACTGCACGTGATCCGCGCAAAGAGGGTGGTGACGTCCCGCAAGTCGACCGCAAGCCGCGCGGCGACCGTGCTGGTGGCCGTGGACCCCGCAAAGAGGGAGACGCCCCGCAAGGCGAACGTCCTCAGGGCGAGCGCCGTCACGGCAAGCCGCAGGGTGAACGCTCGGGCGAACGCTCTGGCAAGCCGCAAGGTGATCGCGCTGAACGTGGGGATCGGGGCGGTGACCGCAAAGGCGGCAAGCCGAACCGCGACGATCGGCAAAAGTCGTTCGAGGCCCGCCCACCCCGCGTTGAAAAACCGGTTGATCCTGATAACCCCTTTGCCGCGCTGATGGCGTTGAAGGGCAAGCTCTGATTGGCAGGGCCTTCGGGCAAGCAAACCCCCGGCGTCCAGCCGAAACTGCGGCTGGACAAATGGCTGTTTCATGCCCGGTTCTTCAAATCGCGCGATCTGGCGCGGGACTGCGTTGAAAGCGGTCACTTGCGGCTGAACGCGCAACGCTGCCAAAAGCCGGGCCATGGTGTTGCCGTGGGAGATGT
>JBILYK010000088.1:0-14847 GCA_044377735.1 Paracoccaceae bacterium
GGGCCAATCAAGCAGAGTTTTTCAACAGAATACCCGCAAAGTTGCCCTTCGCAACGGCTTGAACGCCTCAACAGAACGGCCATGCCCCATCCGCAAATCCCTACCCCCGCCCCATCAACCCCAGCATCTCTGCCGCGGCCAATTCGGGCGTGGTCTCCCCGGCCGCCACCTGTGCGCCCAACCGCGCCATGATCCCGCGCGCAGGCTCGCGCAACAGCGCCGCCAACAGCCCCTGCCGCACCTCTTGCTCAAACCAATGCCGTGCCTGCGCCGCGCGGCGGCCCTCCCAATGCCCGGCCCCGCGCCGCATTTGACACAAAAGCCGAATGTCGGTTTAGAGCCCGATTGCGGACGGTCGCTAAAGCGATCTCCATAAGTGGGTGACGCTGCCCTCTAGCGGCAGATAGCCACAACGCTCGTAGAACGCTCGCGCCGTTTTGGTGCTCTCAAGTACGCACCGTTCAGCATGATGCGCCCGCGCTTCATCTTCAAGCGCGGCGAGCATCGCCTTACTGACACCGCAAAACCTCGCCTTGGGGTGAACGTAGTTTAGATGTATGTTGCCGAGGTGGTCCACCATCCCGACGCCGGCAACTCTACCTGCAGTTTCCGCCACAAGCACCGCCACATCGTGACGTTGGATCCATGCTACCCAAGACGTCTCTGTCTTGTTTCGCAGCCAGGTTGCAAGCCTTTGTGGATCGCCCCGATGATCAGCAACACACAGTTCTGAAATAGATCGACGGAGTGCGTCAACCGCAGCGGAGGCGTCCGCTTCCGTGCCCTGGCGAATCAAAAGTTCCATATGGGTCTCCTTCTGGAGGCAAGCGCTATGGTAGTGCTGAACCCCACTTCAATCAACGCAAAGTTGCCCTTCGCAACGGCTTGAACGCCTCAACAGAACGGCCATGCCCCATCCGCAAATCCCTACCCCCGCCCCATCAACCCCAACATCTCCGCCGCCGCCACCTCGGGTGTCTTGGCCCCGCTTTCCACCGCCGTTCCCAACCGCGCCATGATCCCGCGCGCAGGCTCGCGCAACAGCGCCGCCAACAGCCCCTGCCGCACCTCTTGCTCAAACCAATGCCGCGCCTGCGCCGCGCGGCGGCCCTCCCAATGCCCGGCCCCGCGCCGCCACGCGGCCAAGTCCAGCATATCGGCCCAAGCCTCGGCCATGCCGGTTTGCTCCACCGCCGACACCATCATCGCCTTGGGGAACCCCTCAGGGTCTTGCGGACGGCGGCGCAACAGCCGCAAGGCCCCGGCATAATCCCCGCAGGTCCGCGTCGCGGCGGGCTTCAGATCCCCGTCCGCCTTGTTGACCAAGATCAGATCGGCCATCTCCATGATGCCGCGCTTGACGCCCTGCAACTCATCGCCCCCCGCCGGGGCCAAGAGAAGCAGGAAGAGATCGCACATCTCCGACACCATGGTTTCGGACTGCCCAACCCCCACGGTCTCGATCAACACCACGTCAAACCCCGCCGCCTCGCACAAGGCCACCGCCTCGCGCGTGCGCCGCGCCACGCCGCCCATCTGCGCTTGGGAAGGTGAGGGCCGGATAAAGGCCAAAGGATCGCGGCTCAGAAGCTCCATCCGCGTCTTGTCCCCCAAGATCGACCCGCCAGAGCGTGCCGAAGACGGGTCCACCGCCAGAACGGCCACCCGCTTGCCCTGTGCGGTCAGCATCTTGCCAAAGGCCTCGATGAAGGTGGATTTTCCCACCCCCGGCGTGCCCGACAGCCCGATGCGCAACGCTTGCCGGTCGCGCCCCAGATCGGACAACAGCGCCAGCGCCTCTGCGCGGTGATCGGCGCGCGCGCTTTCGACCAGCGTGATCGCCCGCGCAAGCGCGCGCCTGTCGCCTGCCCGAATAGCCTGTGCTGAAATCGGTGTCGAAATCCTCGCCGACATGTCCCGCCGCCTCCCTGCGCTCTTTGCCCCTTTTGCCCCAAGCCGCGCGCCCGCGCCAGCCCGAAGGGGGGCCGTCTGCCCCCCTCGCCGCCAAGGCGGCTCACCCCCCGAGAGTATTTGGAAAGGCGCAAATCATAAGAGCCGCTTTGCATTTGCGCCTTTCCAAATACTCCGAGGGGGTGAATGCGCCGTCAGGCGCAGAGGGGGGCGAGCAGCCCCCTTTTCTTGGGGCCCCCAAAGGCGTGACAGCGCAGAGGCAATCGATCATAAGGCGGTCATGTCCGACCCGCTGCCCATTGATGATGTGCTCGATGCCCTGTGTGCCGCGATGGCGGCCAAGGGCCAGGCCGTGTTGCAGGCCCCGCCGGGGGCGGGCAAGACCACGCGGGTGCCGCTGGCGCTTATGGGCCAGATCACCGGCCGCATCCTGATGCTCGAGCCGCGCCGTCTGGCCGCCCGCGCCGCGGCCGAGCGGATGGCCGAGACCCATGGCACGCCCTTGGGCCAGATCATCGGCTACCGCATGCGCGGCGAGGCCAAAACCTCGTCCGCGACCCGCATCGAGGTGGTGACCGAAGGCATCCTGACCCGGATGATCCAGTCTGACCCTGAATTGCCCGGCGTCGGCTGCATCATCTTCGACGAATTCCACGAGCGCAGCCTGAACGCCGATCTTGGGCTGGCCTTGGCCTTGGAAATCCGCGCGGCCTTGCGTCCGGATCTGCAGCTTTTGGTGATGTCCGCCACCCTTGATGCTGCCCCGGTGGCCGCCCTGATGGGCGATGCGCCGCTGATAACCTCCCAAGGCCGCGCCTTTCCGGTCGAGACCCGCTGGCTGCCCCGCAGCCCGGATGCGTCCTTGCGCTATGAGGCGGCCCTGGCGGGATTGGTCTGCCAAGCGGTAGATGAGCACCCGGAAGGCGGCGTGTTGGTCTTCCTGCCCGGCGAAGGCGAAATCCGCCGGGTTGAGGCCGCGCTGCAGGGTCGCCTGCCTGCCCATTGCGACATCCGTCCCCTGTTCGGCGCCATGGAATTTGCCGCCCAACGCGCCGCTTTGGCCCCGGTGGCGGCGGGGCGGCGCAAGGTGGTGCTGGCCACCTCGATTGCCGAAACCTCGCTGACCATCCCCGATATCCGTGTCGTGGTTGATGGCGGCCGCTCCCGTCGGGCGCGGTTTGACCCGAACTCCGGCATGTCGCGGCTGGTGACCGACCGCGTGACACGGGCCGAGGCCGAACAGCGCCGCGGCCGGGCGGGCCGTGTGGCGCCGGGCATCTGCTATCGGCTCTGGACCAAGGGCGAGGAGGGGGCCTTGCAGCCCTTTCCGCCTGCCGAGATCGAATCGGCCGATCTGACCGGCCTTGCCCTTGAACTGGCGCTTTGGGGTGCCGCCGATCTGCCCTTCCTGACTACACCCAACCTTGCCACCATGGCCGAGGCCCACGCGCTTCTGACCAGCCTTGGCGCGTTGCAGGCGGGCCGCATCACCCCCCATGGCTGCGCGCTTGCCGCCCTTCCCCTGCACCCGCGCCTTGGCCATATGCTGACCATCGCCGGACCGCGCGCCGCGCCCCTCGCCGCCCTCATGGCCGACCGCGACCCGCTGAAAGGTGCCCCCCCCGACCTGACCCTGCGCCTGCGCGCCCTTGCCGACCCCCGCGCGTTCGAATCTGAGACCCCCTACCAGATCCTCCGCCCGGCCCTGGAACGCATCCGCGACGAGAAGCGGCGGCTTGAAAAGGCCGCAGCACCCGAGGAGCAATCCCTGAGCGCAGCCCAGATGGCGGCCCTTGCCTACCCCGACCGCATCGGCCTGCGCCGCAAGGGCGACGCCCCGCGCTGGCTGCTTTCGGGCGGCAAGGGGGCGGCGATGGAGCCGGGCACGCCGCTGTCCAACGCCCGCCTCATCGTCGCCACCGACCTTGACGGCGACACCCGCGAGGCCGCCGTGCGCCAAGCCATCGCCTTGACCGAACCCGAGCTTCGCGCGCTTTATGCCCATCACATCACATGGGAAAACCGCTGCGACTGGTCGCGCCGCGAGGGCCGCATTCTGGCGCGCAAACAAGAACGCTTTGGCGCGATCACCCTGACGGACCAGCCTTGGCCCGACGCCCCGCCCGAGGATATGGCCCGCGCCGCCTTGGAGGGCTTGCGCCAGATCGGCCTCACCTTCACCCCCGCCGCCCGCCGCCTGCGCGCCCGCATCGAACTGGCGCGCGCCGGGGGCGACACTTGGCCCGACTGCACGGATGAGGCGCTCCTTTCCTCCGCCGAGGATTGGCTTCTGCCCTACCTGACCAAGGCGCGCACCGAGGCCGACCTGCGCAGCCTTGACCTGCACGACGCCCTTCTGTCCCGGCTGGACTGGGGCCAACAGGCCGAGCTTGACCGCCTTGTGCCCGCCCATTTCACCACCCCCTTGGGCCGCAAAGCCCCCATCGATTACGACGGCGACCACCCCGCCATCGAAATCCGCCTGCAGGAAATGTTCGGCGTCACCACCCACCCGACCGTGGGCCAAGCCCGCAAACCCCTCCGCGTCACCCTGCTGTCACCGGGCCAAAAAACCATCCAGGTGACCCTCGACATCCCCAACTTCTGGCGGACCTCCTACGCCGATGTCAGGAAAGACATGCGCGGCCAATACCCCCGCCACCCCTGGCCCGAAGACCCGACCGAGGCCGAACCGACGCTGAGGGCGAAACCAAGGGGGACGTGAGCGCGGTGTCGCCCCCCACCCCCATCCCCTCCCCACGGAGGGGGAGGGGAGGCACGTAAAAACCACGCGCCCCCCCGTCGCTCAGGGCCTCAAGCGAAACGGCGAGAAACAGGGCAGCTCCCCTCCCCCTTGTGGGGAGGGGCTGGGGGTGGGGGGCGACACAGGCCCCTGCACTAGTCCCCACCCAAAGGGGCCACGCGCCCCATCCCTCACCCCGCCGCCAATCCTTCCCCCGCCCGCCGGATTTCGTCCTTGATCCGGGCGGCCATGAAGTCGGTAAAAAGGTTCACCTTGGGATCCTTCAACCGGCGGTGCTGCGACAGGCTGGAAAGCTGGGTGCCCAAGGGCGGGGTGGCCACCGCCACCGGCACCAGCGCGCCTGATCGCAGGTGCTGGGCCACCTCGAAGATCGGTTTCATCACGATCCCCCGCCCGTCCAGCGCCCAGCCGGTCAGCACGTCACCGTCATCAGACTCAAACGGCCCGCCAATTTCAAACCGGCGCGGACCATCGGGCGTTTGCAGCGCCCATTGAAACTCTTTCGCCCCCGGAAAGCGCAGGTTCAGACAGTCGTGCTTGTCGCCCACCAAGGCCGCCCCATCCGCGGGCATCCCCCGCCGCGCGATATAGGCGGGGGCGGCACACAGAACGCGCGGGCAATCGGCAATCAGCCGCACCTTGAGCGTGGAATCCTCCAACACCCCCAGATGAAAGGCCACATCCAGCCCTTCTGCCGTCACATCAATGATCCGGTCCGACAGGCGCAACCGCACATCGATCTGCGGGTACACATCCTTGAACGCCGGCACATGGGGCGCAATGAACCGCCGCCCCACGCCCAAGGGGGCCGAGACGAAAATCGTCCCGCGCGGGTTTTGCGTGACATCCATCACCGCCGCTTCGGCGTCGTCAATCGCCTCCAGCACCTTGCGCGCGCCGTCATAGAAAATCCGGCCATTTTCCGTGGGCTGCAAACTGCGCGTGGTGCGCGAAAACAGCCGCACCCCCAGATGCTTTTCCAACTCCGAAATCCGCGCCGAGGCCACGGCAGGCGACGTGCGCTGATCGCGCGCCGCTGCCGACATGCTGCCCAGGTCAAACACGCGCACAAACATGCGGATATTGTTCACATAAGACAATCTGACCCCCGATTATCTGGCCAGATTTGAAAGTGATCCGCCATTTGCCGGGTTAACAGAAAGGTGCAGCCCGGTATAGCCTTTGCACAAAGCACAAAAGGGGCGATGGCCATGTATGATTGGGTGGTCTTGTGGGACTGGGTGGAAATCGCCGCGCGCTGGGTGCATGTCATCACCGCCATCGCTTGGATCGGATCAAGTTTCTACTTCATCGCGCTGGACCTTGGCCTGCACCGCGACCGCAACCTGACCTCGGGTGCCGATGGTGAGGAATGGCAGGTCCACGGCGGCGGGTTCTACCACATCCAGAAATACCTCGTGGCCCCCGCCCAGATGCCCGACCATCTGGTCTGGTTCAAATGGGAAAGCTACGCCACATGGCTTTCCGGCTTCGCCATGCTGGTTTTGGTCTATTACATGGGCCATGAGATGTATCTCATCGACCCGGCGGTCGCTGACCTCGCCCCATGGCAGGCGATTGCCATCTCGATGGCTTCGCTCGCCTTTGGCTGGGTCGCCTACAACACCATTTGCAAGGTCTTTGTGAACGCCAACCAGACGCTGGTCATGGTCGCGCTCTTCGCCCTTCTGGTCGCCATGGCCTGGTTCTACACCCAAGTCTTCTCAGGCCGCGCGGCCCTTCTGCATCTTGGCGCCTTCACCGCCTCTATCATGTCGGGCAATGTGTTCTTCATCATCATGCCCAATCAGCGCGTGGTGGTGGCCGACCTGAAAGCAGGCCGCAAGCCTGATCCGAAATACGGCAAGATCGCCAAGCAGCGCTCGACGCACAACAACTACCTGACCCTGCCGGTGATCTTCCTGATGCTGTCGAACCATTACCCCTTGGTGTTCGCCACCGAGTATAACTGGATCATCGCGTCGCTCGTCTTCCTGATGGGCGTTACCATCCGGCACTGGTTCAACACCCAGCACGCCCGCAAAGGCAACCCGCACTGGACATGGGCGGCCACCACGATTCTGTTCCTCCTCATCGCATGGCTCTCCACCGCGCCCCTGCAAACCCGCGACCCCGAATCTGCCCCCGACTCCGCCATGGCCCCCGGCGCGCTCCGCTATGCCGCCGCCACCGGCTTTGATGATGTGGTCTCGATCGTGCAGGGCCGCTGCTCGATGTGCCATGCCGCCGAACCGGTCTGGGACGGCCTGCACTACGCCCCCAAAGGCGTGGTCTTGGAAACGCCATCGCAGATCGCGGCCGAAGCCAAACGCATCTACCTGCAATCGGGCCTCAGCCACGCCATGCCACCCGCCAACCTCAGCTACATGGAGCCTGAGGAGCGTGAGGCCATCATCCTGTGGTTCCAATCGGCAGGGCAGAGTGGCACCGAAGGCTGACGCCCCACCCAAACCTCGTAGGTCGGGCTTCAGCCCGACTCTTCCCCTGAATTAACCATTTCCCCGCCCGTCCGCTGTCGGGACGGATGCCAGACGCAAACCCGACACGAACCCGACCTGTGCCATACGCCAATTTTCGCCGAAAATCAGCGCCTTAACCAGTTTTCAACACCCGTTCCAACCGCTCAAGGAAGAACGCCACGTTCTCAGGACTGAACACCAAAGGCGGGCGGATTTTCAACACATGCCCCTTCGGCCCGGTGGCCGAAATCAACACACCCTCCTCGCGCAGCCGATTGACGATCCACCCCGCCTTTGTGGCATCCGGGCGACCCTCGCCATCGACAATATCCTGCCCCAAAAACAGCCCCACAGCCCGCAACTCGCCTAAGGGCGCATGGGTCTTGGCCAGCCCTCGCAAGCCATCGGCAAATGCCCCGCCGACCTCGCGGGCGTTTTGCATAAGCCCCTCATTTTCAACGACTTCCAGCACCGCCAGCGCCGTCGCAGCCGCCACGGCATTGCCGCCAAAGGTGTTGAAATACCGCGCTTTTGACCCAAAGGCCTCAATCACCCGCGGCTGAATGACCAGCCCCGCCACCGGGTATCCATTGCCCATCGGCTTGCCCAGACTGACCATATCGGGCAGCACCCCATGGCGCTGAAACCCCCACATCGCCGCCCCCGTGCGGCCAAATCCGGGCTGCACCTCATCTGCAATGAACAATCCCCCCGCCGCCCGAATGGCCGCCACCGCCGGGCCCAAAAACCCCGCCGGATCGGCAAACACCCCGTCTGACGAAAACACCGTATCCACAATCAACGCCGCCGGTTTGATACCATGGCGCTGCATATCCCGGATCGCCGCCTGCACGCCCCTGGCAAACTCCGCTCCCGTCTCTGGCCCCGATTTCGGCGCTGGAACCACCCGCACATGCTCGCCCAAATCCACCCCAAACCCAAGGCTGGGCGACATCCCCGCAATCGCGTAAGTCACGCCGTGGTAAGCGTTTTCCGTCACGATAAAGCCCGTCCCACCGGTCTGAGCTTGGGCAATCCGGAACGCCAGATCATTGGCCTCCGACCCGGTGCAAGTGAACATCACATGGCTCAACTCAGCCGGAAAATGCGCCAAAAGCCGCTCGGCATAGGTCAAGACACCTTCATGCAAATACCGCGTATGGCTGGCAAACACCGCCGATTGCCGCGCCGTTGCCGCCACCACATGCGGATGGCAATGCCCAACTGAGGCCACGTTGTTATAGGTGTCCAGATAGGCCTTCCCGGCCGTGTCATACAGCCAAACCCCCTCACCCCGCACCAGATGCACCGGCGTCTCGTAAAACAGCCGATACGCCGGCCCCAGCGCCTTTTGCCGCCGCGCTACAAGTGCCTTATCCTCAGGCGGCAAATTGCCTTTGCCCGGCTGATAGGCGTTCGGCATGGTTCCGGGAAAACTCTGGCGGGCGGTATCAGTCATTGGTCACTCCATCGGGCAAGCAGCGGTCAACGCAGTCAGCACATCGGCACGGGGCAGCGCGGCAAGCGCCAAAAGCCCAACCCGTGCCAAGGGGTAATTGCGCAGAATATAAGCGGAATTTTCAGGATAGCGCGCCGCGCGCCACGCGGTGATGCAGATCGTGGTCAGCATCCGTGCCGCCGCCAGATCAGGCACAAGGGCCAATTCCAAGGGCGTCAAGGGCAAGATCCGGTGATAGGCGGCGGTAAAGTCCACAAGGCTCTCCAGCGCCGCCGAAGGGTCCACCTGATACGAGGCCGCAACCCCCAGATCGCACACCAAAGGCGTGCGCACCATGTCGCCAAAGTCCAAGACCCCGGCGATCCGATCAGGGTTCTCGGCATCCACCAACACATTGTGCGGGTTCAGATCATTGTGCACCACCTGCCACCGACACGCGGCCAAATGCGGGGCCACTTCGCCTTCAAACCGGTCCAGCGTGGCGGCACACAGCGCCGCAATGTCCTGCGGCACATTGGGCAAAAGTGGGCGCAGGCGGCTCGCCTGCCGGATATCCCATTGCAGCACATAATCGGCCCCCGCATGGGCAAAGCCCCGCAAACCAACGGAAATTCGCGCCGCCATCTCCCCCATCGCCCTGCGCCGCGCAGGGCTCGCGGGCGCGCTGTGCATCGGTCGCCCCTCAAGATATGTCAGCACCCGCATGAGGCCCTGCGCCGTCTCCACCTCACACGCGCC
This sequence comes from Paracoccaceae bacterium, assembly GCA_044377735.1. Lineage (GTDB taxonomy): Bacteria > Pseudomonadota > Alphaproteobacteria > Rhodobacterales > Rhodobacteraceae > Tabrizicola_A. The sequence goes on from JBILYK010000088.1 coordinate 9,353, forward strand.
AGAGCGTGTCCAGACGACCCGAGGCACCGGCAGACCCTTCCCTGCCAAATGCAACAAGGCCGCCGTCTGAAAATCAGTCACCGCGCGCGGCTCGGCCCGATTGGCGAATTTCACCACATAGCCCGCAGCCCCTGTCACAAGATGCAGGTTCATGTCCCGCTCCGACGTCAGCCGCGTCAAGGACCCCACCAACCCATAGTGCTGCGCCAAAAGCGCACGCACCTCGGCTTCCGCCACCTCAGGCGGCCGCGTTGCCAAAAGATCGTCCGAACCGCTCATCTTATCCCGCCAAAACCCAGCCGTATCAGCGCTTTGACCACCCTCCAAGTCAACCCCGCTTGCATTTCATCTTGGCCCAAATACTCCCGCCGGAGGCCCCGGCCTGCCAAGGGCGCCCCGGCCTAAAGATCCAACTCTGCCCAAAGCGGCAGATGGTCCGACGCGGCACAGCCCTCGTCCACCCAAACCTGACGCAGGCGCGGCACAAAGGCGGAATCGACAAAAACATGGTCCAACTGGCGCAGCCGCACCTCACCCGCGATCACCTTTTCATGGGTATGCAAGCGCTGTCCAAGGGCCGCCACCGCATCCACCATCGCCCCTCGATAGCGCGCGCCGGGATGATAAGGCGTGTCGCCCACAATCGCGCGATGCTCATCGCTGCCGGGCTCGGAATTGAAATCGCCAAGCCACAGCATCTCGGCCGGGCAGGGCGGTTCGGACAGGCTTTCTGTCCAGTTGCGCGCGGGCTCATCATCGGTGCCCGACCATGGGCCAACGGGCACCAGCGCCGCCTTCAAGGCCGCAATCTGCGCCAGCCGCTCGCCCACGCCCACATGTGCCAGATGCACCGACACCACCCGCAACGGACCCGAAGGCGCGGCAATGCAAGCCTCCAGCGCGCAGGTCTGGGTGTTGATCGGGTCAAGCATCGGCGCCAAGGGCAACAGATGCAGCCGGCTCCACAGGATCGGCCAGCGCGAGATCACCATCGGCCCAAACTGGCGGCGGCGGTTCACCACGCGCGCCCCTTCGACCCTCGAGGCATCCATGTCAAAGCCGGGGCCAAAGACGGCGTAGCGGTCGCCCAACATCTCACTCAGCCGCGCAGGCTGGTCGTCAAACCCGCTGCGCGACCAGTGCCGGTCCACCTCTTGCAGACAGGCGATATCGGCGCTCGCAATCACCCCCGCCGCACGGGTCAGATCATAAACCCCATCCGCGCCAAAGCCGTATTGCATGTTAAAGGACAAAAGCCGCATCGCGCCCCCTTATGGCCCAATCACACAAAGCAGACTGACACTGAAGCAGCGCTAGACACAAGGGCAGGCAGCGCGCCCCAGATCGGGTGCTGACCCTGTTGATCTGCCAGATCACGATCATGAACCATGACCGCGCCTGCCTCTTTGTTCGGCGGGCTATCACCGTGTAAGGTGCGCCCCGTTGCCGCAGGGCGTCATGCGGATCACAGGTGCAAAACGGTCAAGGGCTTGCGCCTTTCCAAATACTCACCCTTTCTGGCGCCAGTTGCGGTTGCCCGCCGCTTCGGGAGCGTGCCTTTCGGAAAGGCTTGCTTTTCGATCAAAAAGGGCGCATGGGGGGCAGGCTATATCTGCGATGTCGACCTGCTGTCTCTTTTTGCGGCTCCAGACACTCGATCTTGTGCTGACTAAGCCGGGCCACCGCATGCTGCGGGTGGCAAAACAGACAGGAGTATCCACGATGGCCAATGGCACCGTGAAATGGTTCAACACCACCAAGGGTTTCGGCTTTATTGCCCCCGCCACCGGCGGCAAAGATGTGTTCGTGCACATCTCGGCAGTTGAGCGTGCTGGCATCCGCCAGCTGAACGACGGCCAAGCCGTGACGTTTGACATCGAAGCCGGTCGTGATGGCCGTGAGTCGGCGATCAACCTCGCTCTGGCATAAGCCAAGGCGTGATCTTCGGATCGAAAAGGCGGCCTTCGGGCCGTCTTTTTTTATTTGTGGGGGCCGGGGCTTTGGGGCAGGGTCGCGAGCATGAACCGCATTGACCTGACCCACCCCGACGCGCCCGAACTTGCGGGTTATGGCCCCTATCCCATTGGCGTGCAGACCCTCGCACTTGCCAACCCCGGACAGATTGACGTCTTGGGCTCGCTAGAGGCGGTGCATCTCTATGAGCGGCCCTTGACGGTTGAGCTGTGGTATCCCGCCGTCCTCGGCACGGCGTCCGGCACTTCCTATACCACCTTGCTGCGCGATGGGCATCGCGCGGTCGCCTTGCAGGGCCGGGCCTCTCGGGATGCCGCACAGGCGGTGGGCCGCTTTCCCCTGGTGATCCTGTCGCATGGCTATCCGGGCAACCGGATGCTGATGTCACACTTCGGCGAGACGCTCGCTTCGCAGGGCTATGTGGTGGCGAGTGTTGATCACACAGACAGTACCTATGCCGACAAGGGGCCACTGGCCTCGACGCTGGTCAATCGTCCTTTGGACACCGCTTTTGTAAAGGCTGCGCTGGCGGATCGGGCGGATACGACGCGCTTTTCCATCATTGGCTATTCGATGGGCGGCTATGGGGCCTTGGTCTCGGGCGGGGCGGGGGTGTCTGAGGCGGCCTTGAGGATGGAGGGCGCGCCACCCCATGGGCTTTGGGACATCCACCGCGCGCCGGTGCTTGACCCGGCCTTGCGCGCGATCATCCCTATCGGCCCTTGGGGTCGTCATCGCGCGCTGTGGGATGCGACGGGGCTTGCGGGGCTGCGGGTGCCTATGCTTCTGATGGCGGGCAGCGCGGATGGTATCTCGGACTATGCCGGGGGCATGCGGCTGATCTTCGAAGAGGCGCGCGGCGTTTCGCGCCACCTTCTGACCTTTGAAGGGGCTGGTCACAATGCCGCTGCCCCGTATCCCGCACCGGCCGAGGCGTTTGAACCCTCACCGCATCTCGAGTTTCTGCCAGCCGAACATTATGCCGACCCGGTTTGGAACACCTGCCAGATGAATGGTATCGCCCAGCATTTCGCACGGGCGTTTCTGGATCTGCATGTGAAGGGAGATGCGGCAAAAGCGGCCTATCTCGACGGCGCTTTCAAAGGGTTTGCCCCCAGCGCAAACCGGGGGCTGGTTCTGGAAAGCTTGAACCCCTAACTCCTCGTACGCCTTCGGCGTCTCGTCGTTCCGATGAGTGCCGAAGGCAACGAAGAGGGCAGAGGTTTAGAGCGGATCGCGTTTGATCTGGTTCGGCCGATCAAACGCGATACTCTTTAGTGATCTGCCGCCGAAGCCGCAGCCTTGGCCTCGTCAACCGAGCCTTTGGCCCCGTTGAAGAAGGCGTTCAGCACCACCGCCACGATCGAAGCCAGCAAGATGCCGCTTTCGATCAGCGGGTGGATGGCATGGGGCATCCACATCTTGAAGTTCGGCGCGATCAGCGGGATCAGGCCAAAACCGATGGCCACAGCCACGATAAAGAGGTTGTGACGGTTCTTGGCGAAATCGACACCCGCCAGAATCCGAATGCCGGTGGCCGCAACCATGCCGAACATCACAAGACCTGCACCGCCCAGAACCATGGTCGGCACCGATTCCACCAAGGCACCCATCTTGGGCATCAGGCCAAGGACCAACAGGATGATCCCGCCTGCAACGCAGACAAAGCGCGACTTGATCCCTGTCACGCCGACAAGGCCGACGTTCTGGCTGAACGAGGTATAGGGGAAGGTGTTGAAAATCCCGCCGATCAGCGTGCCCAGACCATCGGTCCGCAGGCCAGCCGACAAAGCGGGTTGATCGACCTTCTTGCCGGTCATGTCACCCAAGGCCAGGAACATGCCCGTGCTTTCGATCATCACCACGATCATGACCAGCGTCATGGTCAGGATCATCCAGAAGTCAAAGGTCGGCGCGCCGAAATGGAAGGGTGTGATCAGGCCAAACCACGCAGCTTCGCCCACTTTGGCAAAGTTCATGCTGCCCATGGCCACCGCGATCACCGCGCCGATCACGATGCCCAAAAGCACGGCGATGTTGGCGACAAAGCCTTTGCCGAACTTGGCGATCATGAGGATCGAGATCAGCACGATCGACGCCACGATGATATTGGTCGACGAGGCGTAAGCCGGGTTGTTCATCTTGGCGGCCAGTGCCAGGCCCTGCGGTACTTCGGGCAAGCCCGAGATGGTGCCGGCGGCAGCCCCTTCGGTCACGGCTTTCAGCCAGTCGGCATGGGTGGGATCGATGATTTGCGGTGCGGTCGGGCCAACGGGGTTGCCGAAGATCCAGTTGATGCCGATGCGCATCAGGCTGATGCCGATCACCAGAATGATCGTGCCGGTGACGACAGGCGGGAAAAACCGCAGCATCTTGGACACGAAAGGTGCAAGGATCAGCGAGATCACCCCTGCGGCCATGATGGCCCCAAAGATGGCGCGGGCGGCGTCATGGCTTGAGGCACCAGCCCCGAGTTGTGCGTTGGCCATGGCGACCATGGGGCCCACGGCGGCAAAGGTGACGCCCATCATGACGGGCAGACGGATGCCAAACCATTGGGTCGCGCCCAAGGATTGGATCAAGGTCACGATGCCGCAGACGAACAGGTCTGCCGAGATCAGGAAAGCCACGTCTTCGGGTGGCAGTTTCAGTGCGCGTCCGACGATCAGCGGTACGGCCACCGCACCGGCATACATCACCAGAACATGTTGCAGGCCGAGGGTAAAAAGCTTGGGTGGTGCGAGCATTTCGTCCACCGGATGGATTTTGTCTGTCATTCGTTGTTTCCCTGGGGGCGGTTTTCTTCGCGCCGTCTTCGCGCCGCCCCTGGGGCGCGATCCGGTTAGGCTGGGGGCGCTTTAGGGCCCGATCACCCGCCAAGCTTGCGCATAGCGGTATTCTTCAAGATTGGCCGTGCTGCCGATGCGGTCGATCACGGCGAAAAGCCCTGGCGCGTGGAGTGGCGTCAGGACGCCATGCCAAATGCCCCGGTGAAAGTTGATGCCTTGCGCGCCGTTGGTCACAAAGGCGCGCGGCGTGCCGGGGGTGCCGCCCTCGTCCGGCGCGACGATGACCAGAAACGGATGTTGCGACATCGGCATGAAGGCCTGAGAGCCTTCGGGGTGGCGTTCGACGAGGCTGACGCCATAGGGCAGGGCGCGGGGCTGCGCATTGAAGATCGAGATGCCCGCCCGGCCCCCATCCCCAAAATCCAGCCGTGCGCGGTCGTGGTGGCGTTGACACATCCCATCGTTGATCAGGCGGAAATCGCCAGCTGCGTCAAGGACATCGCCAAAGGGGGCGAAGACGGTGGCGGTCAGGGGGTGGGTCTTGATCTGTGTCATCCAGCGCCCTTTGCAGGTTGCGGGAGCGAGGGGTTTCACACCCCTCGCGCTCCCCGTGGGATATTTTTACCGCATTGAAGGCATGAGGACTTCAAAGGGTGGGACGGAATGCGCCGGGGCCGCGCAGGGTGGCGTGGCGGTTGACGTCTTTGTACAGAAGATAGCGAAAGCGGCCCG
>JBILYK010000012.1:0-53215 GCA_044377735.1 Paracoccaceae bacterium
TGCCTATCTCAAAGCAACACTGACAGCCATCGCAAACGGCCATCCGCAAAGCCGCCTCGACGATCTGCTGCCATGGAACTTCAAGCCGTCAAGCTAAGCTAACCGTGGTGCCCAGCCACCGCTTACGGAAAACCGCTAGGTCTGTAACAATGCCCACCACACGCGAAACCGTCCTCGCCGCGCTGCACGCGCGGCTTCAGCCGCTTGCCGCCCTGACCCTGCGTGAGGAGGTCCTGCCCGAGCGGATCCCGGCGGCCGGGCTGATCATCCTGCGTGACGGCCAGCCGGGAGAGCCGGAGGTGACGCTGTCGCCCCTGCGCTACCACTACCACCACCGGGCCGAGCTGGAGGTCGTCGTCCAGGCGGGCAGCGGCCGGGCCAGTGTCTTCGACGATCTGATCGCCGCCATCGGCACGGCGCTGGAAGCCGACCGGACGCTCGGTGGGCTCTGTGACTGGGTCGAACCTGAGGCCCCGGCCTCGGTCGACCTGCCCGTCGAGGGTGCCGCAGCACTGAAGGCGGCGGTGATCACCGTCGTCCTGCACTACACCACCACCGGCCCTCTGGCCTGACATCCCCCACATAGGAGACCCCCATGGCACGCGCACACGGCGCGCGGGCGCAGATGGCGCTTGCGTATGAGACGGTTTACGGCACCCCGCCGGTGAGTGGGTTCCGATTGATGCCCTTTGCGCGGACGACGCTCGGCTCAGAACAACCGCTGCTGGAATCCGAACTGCTGGGCTATGGTCGCGATCCGCTGGCCCCGATCAAGGACGCGGTCACAGCCGACGGCGAGGTGGTGGTCCCCATTGATGTGGAGGCCTTCGGGTTCTGGCTGAAGGCGGCGTTCGGCCAGCCGGTCACCAGCGGCACCACGCCGAAGACCCACACCTTCCAATCGGGCAACTGGACCCTGCCCAGCTTGGCGATTGAAACCGCCATGCCGGAGGTGCCGCGCTTCGCCATGTATTCCGGCTGCGTGCTGGATCAGCTGACCTGGCAGATGCAGCGTTCGGGATTACTGACGGCGACGGCCCGGCTGGTCGCCCAAGGCGAAACCATCGCCGCCGCCACTGCAGCTGGCACGCCAACGGCGCTGGGCCTGCAGCGCTTTGGCCATTTCAACGGAACGGTTAAGCGCAACGGCTCGGCCTTGGGCAACGTCGTCTCGGCCGAGATCACTTATGCCAACAATCTCGACCGGATCGAAACCATCCGCGGCGATGGGCGCATCGATGGTGCCGATCCTGCCATGGCCGCCCTGTCGGGCCGGATCGAGGTGCGTTTCTCCGACACCACGCTGATCACGCAAGCCATCGACGGCACGCCCTGCGAGCTGGAATTCAACTACAGCCTTGGGGCCAACGCCAGCTTCACCTTCACGGCCCACGCCGTTTATCTGCCCCGTCCGCGCATCGAGATCGCCGGGCCCCAGGGCGTGCAGGCCACCTTCGACTGGATGGCCGCCAAGGCCACCAGCCCGGCGCGCATGTGCACCGCCGTTCTCGTCAACACCCTTTCAGGATATTGATCATGATCCGACTGAACCTGACTGTCACGCCCGAATGGCTCGACCTCGCCCCCGGCTTGCGTCTGCTCGTCGGACCCTTGACCACCGCGCTGATGGTTGCCGCACGCGCCGATCCGGCAATCGAAGCCTTGCCCGATGGAGCGTCGCAGGAGGCGCTGGCCCTCGCGATGGCCAAGGCCGTCGCCCGCCGTGCTGTGCTGGATTGGGAGGGAGTTGGTGATGCCATGGGCACAATTGTGCCCGTCACTCCGGAGGGCATCGACGCCCTCCTAGAAATCTGGCCCGTCTTCGAGGCGTTCCAGACGATGTATGTCGCCAAGGGCCTTATCCTGGACGCGGAAAAAAACGTCTCCGCGCCCTCGCCGACTGGTCCTTCGGCGGGGGCGACCGATACTGCGCGGCCTGCCAAGTTGCCTGCCCCGACTGCCCTGCAAGACTGAACCGACCCCAAACGCCGGAAGGCTGGCAGGTTTGGGATCTGGTCGGCCGCCTTGGCGGCCAGCTCCGGGTGATCCCAGGTGCCGTGCTGGGCTGGGACATGGGCGCAGCCCTCGCCCTCGCACAGGCGCTGGGCATCGACACCATGATCGCCGCCGAACTGCTGCCCGAGATCGAGGCGGTGATGGTGCGCAAACTGAACGAACAGATGGAAGGAGGCCGCGATGGCTGAAAAGCGTGTGTCCGTCCGCCTCGTGGCGGAGGGCGGTCGCCAGGTGCGTGCGGAACTGGAAGGAATCGGCGATGCCGGGGCGCGCGGCTTTGGCCGCCTGTCCACCGAGATGGAACTGGCCAACACCCGGCTTGCCAGCTTTTCGCGCAAGGCCGGGATCGCGCTGGCGGCGGTGACCGTTGCAGCGGCCGCTGCTGGTGTGGCGATGGTCCGGTCCGGATTGGAAACCATCGGCACGCAAGCCGATATGGCGGCTTCACTAAAAACCACTGTGGAAAGCCTGCAGGTGCTGACTTGGGCCGGGGAGTTGGCAGGCGTCTCGATGGGCGAGATCGAACAGGCCACGAAGAAGCTGACCACCCGGTTGTCGGAAGCGGCATCTGGTTCCGGAGCGGCGGTCGGGGCCCTGCAGCGGCTGAACCTGACGGCCGCCGAGCTTCAGGCGCTGCCGCTCGACCAGCGCATCGTCGCCATTCAGGAAGCCTTGAACCGGTTTGTGCCGGAGGCAGAGCGCGCGGCTGTCGCGTCCGACCTCTTCGGCGACAAAGCGGCACTGGCCTTTCTGCGGATTGACCCGGCCACCTTGCGCGAGGCGGCGCAGGACGTGCGAGATTTCGGTGTGGCGGTCAGCGCGGCCGACGCCGCAAAGATCGAGCGCACCGGCGACGCCATCGCCAAACTCAGCCTGATCTGGCTGGGGCTGACCAACCGGCTGACGGCGGCCGTGGCTCCAGCGCTGGAAACGGTGGCCAACACGCTGGCCGACATGGCGCGCAGCACCGGGCCGATTGGCATCTCGATCGATGCGCTGTTCGACAACATCGGCCGCTTGACCACCTACGCCGCGACCTTTGCCACGTTGATGGCCGGGCGCTGGGTGGCGGGGCTGGCCGCTGCAGCCTTGTCCGTGCGCGGCCTTGCCACTGGCCTCGTCATCCTGCGCGGCGCGCTGATCCGTACAGGGATTGGCGCGCTGATCGTCGGCGCAGGCGAGTTGGTGTTCCAGTTCACGCGGCTGGTCGCAGGCGCGGGCGGATTTGGCGCGGCGATTGGCCTGCTGAAGGATCTGGCGCTCGAGGTCTGGGACCGCATCGGCCTTGGCGCGGCCTCGGCCTGGTCGAAAATCGAGGCGAGCTGGGCCGGGCTGCAGGCCACGATCTATGGCGCGATGCAGTCGTCCCTCGAGGCTGTGACTAGCTTTGGCAATTCGGCGGCGGGCATCTTCAAAGGTGCCTATGAAGCCGTGAAAGCGATCTGGGGCCAATTGCCGGGCGCGATTGGGGATTTCGCGTTCCAGGCCGCCAATGGGTTGATCGGCGGTGTTGAGGCGATGCTGAACGGCGTCGTCACTCGCATCAATAACTTCATAAATGGGTTGAATGCCGCGCTGGACCTCTTGCCCGATTGGGCGGTGGGAGAAGGCGGGGTGCGGATCGGCACGCTGGACCCCGTGGCGCTGGGCCGGATCGACAATCCCTTCGCGGGTTCTGCGGCAGCCGCCGGGACTGCTGCCGCTGAAGCCTTCTCGGCCGCCATGGCGCAGACCTATGTCACCACGCCCGATCTTGGGCTGACCGGCATGGCCGAGGAGGCAACCGCCCGGGCCGAAGCCTATCGCGAGGCTTCCGGCATGCTGGCCGATGCCGCCGCGCGTCCGATGCAAAGCTGGCAGGCGCTGAAGGATGCTGTCGTCGGTGCCGGAACCGAAGGCGAAACCGCGCTCGATGGGGCCGCAGAGACCGCCGACCGGCTGGACGAGTCGATGACGGAAGCCGGTCGGGCCGCCGGTGGCGCAGGAGCAGCTGCTGCGGCCGGGGCAGAAGTGGCCAAGACCGGATGGGAGGCGGCAGTGGCTACCCTCGCCGACTATGCCGGGAAAGCCCGCGACATTGGCGGCGATATTGGCAATGCGCTGGTCAGCGCCTTCACATCGGCTGAAAACGCCGTGGGTGAGTTCGTGAAAACCGGCAAGCTGGATTTCCGCGATCTGGTCACATCGATGATTGCCGATCTGGCGAAGCTGGCGGCGCGGCGCTTCATCCTCGGCCCCATCGCCAACGCGTTGTCGGGCGCGCTTGGCGGTGCGGATGGCGTATCGGGGGGAAACGCCCCACTGGGGCCTTTCCTGTCCCCTCTACTCGCCAATATCCTGCACGCAGGCGGCATGGTCGGCGCGCCGGCCCCGGGCCGCATGGTTCCGGCGCTGGCTTTTGCCAATGCTACGCGCATGCATGCGGGGGGCTGGGCCGGAATCAAGCCAGACGAGGTTCCGGCGATCCTTCAGAAGGGCGAGCGTGTCCTCTCGCGCCGCGAATCGACAGCCTACGGCAAATCCAGCGCCCCCGTCGTCAATGTCACAATCATGGCGCGCGACGCCGAAAGCTTCCGGCAATCGCGCACACAGGTTGCAAGTGACATCGCACGCGCGGTGTCGCTGGGGCGAAGGGGCATGTAAGTGCTGGTGGCGGGGGAGGCGGCGCAATATGGTCGCAAGGCGCCCATTGCGGACGGTCAGGATCTGGCCGAGGATGCAAGCGAACAAGGATGTAGACAGAAATGATGCAGCGCAGCCGCGTGATCGCGGCAACCTTCGCTCTGGTCGGCATGTCGGTCGCCGCACAGGCTGATCCGCTTTCAGCTGGGCAGCGGATAACGGAGCGGTTCCTGCTCGGGGATGTCGATGCCATCTGGTCAGCATCGACATCGGAGATGCAGAAGGCCTTCGGATCGCCGGGGAATCTGGCAGCATTGCGTGACGACCTTGTGGCCGGATTCGGTGACGAAGACGCCATCCTGTCAGAGCGCACGGACGTGCAGGCAGGTCACGATATCTATACGCGTGTATCGCGCTGGACGGAAACATCAACGCCGCTGGAGCTTGTCATCGCCTTCGACGATGCGGAACGGATCGCGGGATTCTTCATAAGACCTCAGCCCGTCGCCGCACCGAGCCAATTTCTGGACTACGAGACCAAGGCGACGTTGCGTCTGCCCGTCGATGGAGACTGGTTCGTCTACTGGGGCGGACGCGACATTAAGGACAATTACCATGCTGTCGATGTGGGGCAGCGGTTTGCTGTGGACTTACTGGTCATGCGGGACGGACAAAGCCATTCGGGCGATCCGTCGCGGCTAGAAAGCTACCATTGCTGGGGGCGGGCGATCTTGGCACCAGCGGAAGGCGTCGTGGTGCGGGCCGAAGATGGCTTGCCCGATCAGGCCATCGGCGCGGCCGATCCGTCAAACCCGGCCGGTAATTATGTCGTCATTGATTTCGGGAACGAGGAATACGGTTTCCTCGCTCATCTTCAGCAAGGAAGTGTCCGAGTCTCGAAGGGCGAAGTCGTTGCGTCGGGACAGGAAATGGGCCTGTGCGGGAATAGCGGCAACACATCCGAGCCGCATCTGCATTTTCACATGCAGACAAGCCCGAGGCTCGGACAGGGTGAAGGCCTGCCGACACAGTTCACGAACTATCAAGCAAACGGCGTGCAGGTCGGGAAAGGCGAACCCCAAAGAGGGGAAACCATCAAGCCTGCCGAATGACCGCTTCGTCCGCAAATCGGACGTACGATCCGTCCCCTCACACCGCCAGCGCCGTCGTCTTCACCACCGTCCGCAGCGCAAACGATGACTGCATCTGACGAACCCCCGGCAGGCGGGACAGGTGTTGGCGGTGGATGCGGGCGAAGTCTTCGGTGTCTTCGGCCATGATCTTTATCAGGTAATCCGCCGTCCCCGCCATCAGGTGACATTCCAGAATGTCTGGCACGCGGGCAACCTCGCGTTCAAAGGCGTCCAGCAGGTCTTCGGCCTGCGATTGGAGGGTGATTTCCACAAACACCGTTGTCGGCTTGCCCATCCGCCGCGCGTCCAAAAGGGCGACATATCCTGCGATGAACCCGGCCTCCTCAAGTTGCTGCACCCGGCGGTGGCAGGCGGAAGGAGACAGGTTTACCCGTTCGGACAGTTCAGCATTGGTGATCCGTCCTTCTTTCTGCAGCACCGCCAAGATACGGCGATCGGTGGCGTCAAGTATCAGGCTCATGGTGGAATCTTTCGCGTATAGGTCAATTTATCAAATAATCTACCACGATTCCCACAAACGGCCAGTCAAGTTTCAAAGCAATTGCGCCGATTCAGGCGCAAGATTTTGCCACAGGGGCGGCCGAAAGAGGCGCGCCCAGCAGGGAGGAAGTCTTATGAAAATCGGTTGCCCCAAGGAAATCAAACCCCAGGAATTTCGCGTCGGGATGACGCCCAACGCCGCGCGTGAGGCCGCACTTGCCGGTCATTCGGTAATGATCGAGACCAACGCCGGCATTGGCGCGGGCTTTTCGGATGCCGATTATGTCGCCGCCGGGGCCAAGATCATTGGCACCGCGAAAGAGATTTTCGCCGCCGCGGACATGATCGTGAAGGTCAAGGAACCGCAGGCGGGTGAGCGCAAGATGCTGCGCGAAGGTCAGATCCTGTTCACCTATCTGCATCTGGCCCCCGATCCGGAACAGACCCATGACCTGCTGAAGTCGGGTGCCACCTGCATTGCCTATGAAACCGTGACCGATGACCGTGGTGGCTTGCCTTTGCTGGCCCCGATGTCCGAAGTGGCGGGCCGTCTGGCCCCGCAAGTTGGCGCATGGACGCTGCAAAAGGCCAATGGCGGCCGTGGTGTGCTGATGGGCGGCGTGCCGGGCGTGCTTCCGGCCAAGGTGCTGGTCATCGGTGGCGGCGTTGTCGGCACCCATGCGGCGAAAATCAGTGCCGGTATGGGCGCGGATGTCACCGTGCTAGACCGGTCTGTGAACCGTCTGCGTTATCTGGATGACGTGTTCGGCGGCCAGTTCAAATGCGCCTATTCCGATGCTGCCACCACGATGGAGCTGGCCCGTCAGGCCGACATGATCATCGGCGCGGTGCTGATCCCGGGTGCGGCTGCGCCCAAGCTGATTTCGAAGGCGCAGCTTTCTGAGCTGAAACCCGGGGCGGCGCTTGTGGACGTGGCGATTGATCAAGGCGGTTGTTTCGAGACTTCTCGCGCCACGACCCACCAAGACCCGATCTATGAGGTCGACGGCATCATGCATTACTGCGTGGCCAATATGCCGGGCGCGGTTGCGCGCACCTCGACGCTGGCGCTTGGCAACGCAACCATGCCCTTCATGCTGGCGTTGGCCAACAAGGGTTGGAAGAAAGCCTGTGCGGATGACAAACATCTGCTCAATGGGCTGAACGTGCATGCCGGTAAGCTGACCTATGAGGCGGTCGGCGTGGCGCTGGGCCTGCCGACGATCTCGGCCGCGGATGCGCTGAAGATGTAAGGCACTGCGCCTTGCCCAAAGAAAAAGGCCCCCGTCCTGCGGGGGCCTTTCCATATGTCGCGTCGTTTACTTCTTCAGCGTCGCCAGAATTTCGGCCAGAAGCTCTGTCTCTGATGGGCCAGCCGGGGCCGCAGGCGCGGCCGGCTTTGGCGGCATCAGCTTGTTCATGAACTTCACGAGCATGAACACCACCCAACCGATGATGATAAAGTTGATCAGCGCGGTGATGAATGCGCCATAGGCGAACACGGCTGCACCCGATTCCTTGGCGGCTGCCAAAGATGCCGGATTGGTGCCGGACAGGTCAAGGAACATGTCCGAAAAGTTGATCCCGCCCAAGATCAGACCGATGATGGGGTTGATGAGATCACCCACAAGGCTGTTGACGATCGCGGTGAAGGCCGCACCTATGATGATACCCACGGCAAGGTCCATCACATTGCCCTTCATGAGAAAGGCCTTAAATTCTTGAATCATAACAAATCCCTCAAACTACTTATCACCTTTTTCAGGTGACTTGATGCCTGCGCAAAAAACGCGCAGCCGCACCATGCCCTAAAATGAATAGAACTTATAGATGTTTCGTCTGAGCCCGAGGCCCCTGCGGATTATTCGCCATAAGGCACCCAGATCGTCTTGATCTCGGTCGCATGGCGCAAGAACTCGCGGCCTTCTCCTTGCGCGCCAAACCAGTCGCGCCCACGCTCATGGTTGACCCATGTCCGCTTTAGGTTGCCAGCGGCTTCCGTCTCGATCCGCGCCGACAGTGCGGTTGAGGAAAAGCTCCACACGCCGTCCACGTCCAGATGTCCAGCCAAGGTCTTTGCCAACTCGCCATGCGCACCGGTGACAATGTTCACCACCCCGGCGGGCAGATCCGACGTCTCGAGCACCTGATAAAAATCGGTCGCCGACAAGGGCGCAGACTGTGACGGCACCAGCACGCAGGTGTTACCCATGGCAATGGCAGGCGCCATGACCGAGACAAAGCCCAAAAGCGGGGTCTCATCCGGGCAAAGCGCACCAATGACGCCCACGGGCTCATTCATCGCCAGCGCAACCGCCCGAATAGGCACTTGTTTCACCGCGCCATCATATTTGTCGGCCCATGCGGCATAGGTGAACAGCCGGTTGATCGCGGCCTCCACCTCGGCCTCACCCGGTTTTCCGGTCTGGTCCTTGATCCTTTGGGCAAACTCCCTGGTCCGCGCTGACAGGTTCTCACCCATGTAATAGAGGATCTGCGCCCGGTTATGCCCGGTCGCCTTGCCCCAGCCCTTGGCAGCATAAGCCGCCTCAACCGCGTTGCGAATGTCCTTGCGATTGCCAAGCCCGACATGGCCCAAAAGCTTGCCCTTGGCGGACCAGATGGCCTGGCTATAACCACCATCCGGCCGCGCCTGCTTGCCGCCAACAAAGAGCTTGGCCGTGCGGTCGATCCCTTCAACCAAGGCCTCTGCCGGGGCTGGGGCCAGTTTCGGTGCCGCAAGCGCCTTGGTCTTGGCGACGGGGCGCAGATAGGCCATCAAGCCCTCCCAACCGCCCTCGCGCCCGAACCCGCTTTCGCGCACCCCGCCAAAACCTGCGGCGGCATCAAAGAGGTTGGTGGCATTCACCCAGACGACGCCCGCCTTGACCTTGGGCGCCATGTCGAGCGCCAGATTGACATTCTCGGTCCAGATACTGGCCGCCAGCCCATAGCGGGTGTTGTTGGCCAGTTCCACCGCCTCGCCCGGTGTGCGGAAGGTCATCGACACCAGAACCGGTCCAAAGATTTCTTCCTGCATCAGGCGAGACGCGGCATTCAGCCCGGTGATCAGCGTTGGGGGATAGAAACATCCCTCCGGCACGGCACAGGCGGCGTGATACACCTCGCCGTCGCTTCCCTCAACCATGCCCCGGATCATCGCCAGTTGCACCGGGTCCACGATCGCGCCGACATCAATGCACTTGTCCAACGGATCGCCGATGCGAAGGCCATCCATCCGGCGCTTCAGCTTGGCGTGGAACCGATCGGCAATGCCTTCCTGCACCAAAAGGCGCGACCCGGCGCAACAGACTTGGCCCCCGTTGAACCAGATCGCATCGACCAAGCCTTCAACGGCGCTGTCGATGTCGGCATCGTCAAAGACGATATAGGGCGACTTGCCCCCCAACTCCAAAGTCAGCGCCTTGCCCGTCCCTGCCGTCGCCGCGCGGATCTTGCGGCCCACAGCGGTCGAGCCGGTAAAGGCAATCTTGTCCACACCCGGATGCGCGACTAAGGCCGCGCCGGTGTCGCCGTCGCCGGTGACGATGTTGAGAACGCCCTTGGGCAGGCCCGCTTCACGGCTGATCTCGGCAAAGAACAGCGCGGTCAAGGGGGTGTATTCGGCGGGCTTCAACACCACCGTGTTGCCGGCCGCCAAGGCAGGGGCCACTTTCCATGCCAGCATAAGCAGGGAAAAGTTCCATGGAATAACCGCGCCGCAGACGCCCAAGGGGGCAAAACCCGGCCGCTCGCTGTCCAAAAGCTGGGCAAGTCCGGCGTGATAGTAGAAATGTCGCGCCACCAAAGGCACATCAATATCGCGCGCCTCCCGGATTGGTTTGCCGGTGTCCAGCGTTTCCAGAACCGCGAACATGCGGGAATGTTTCTGCACCAACCGCGCCAGCGCATAAAGCATCCGCGCCCGCGCCGCTCCACCCATGCGTGCCCATTTGCCTTGCGCAGCCCGTGCCGCCGCCACGGCCACCGCGATCTGCTCGCTCGAACCCTGCGTGACTTCGGCCAAAACCTTTCCTGTCGCCGGGTTGCGCGTTTCAAAGGTCGCCCCGGTTGCGCTGAACGCCCCATTGATCCAATGCCCAAACCGCCCCTGATGCCCAGCAATCCAGGCCAAAGCCTCGGCATGTCCTTCGGGCGCGGGGCCGTAAGCCATGCTGTCGAAAATCTCGCGGACAGAGGTCATGTCATGATCCTTTCGGCAAAGGGGATCGCCGAGGGCCGCCGTGCGCCTCCGGCGGGAGTATTTTGGGCCAAGATGAAATACAGGTAGGAGTTCATCTTGGCAAAAATACTCCGGGGTGAGCCGCGGAACGCGGCGAGGGGCAGCGCCCCTTCTTTGAGCAGGGCTGTCATTCAGCCCATCGCATGGCGGTTGGCCGCCGAATATTGCCCGGTCAGGTAATGCTCCAACTGCCGTTCAATATCGCCCAGAAGGGAGGAGGCGCCAAAGCGGAAGAGGTCGGGCTGCAGCCAAGGGTGACCAAGCTCGTCCTTCATCAACGCCAGATACAGCAGCGCATCCTTGGCCTTGGAAATCCCGCCCGCCGGTTTGTAGCCGACCTTGATGCCAGTGCGGCCCTGATAGTCGCGGATGCAGCGGATCATGGTCAGAGACACGGGCAAGGTGGCGTTCACCGTCTCTTTGCCGGTTGAGGTCTTGATGAAATCTGCCCCCGCCATCATGCACACCAGCGAAGCGCGCGCCACATTGCGCAGGGTCTGCAATTCACCGGTGGCGAGGATCGCCTTGACATGGGCCGCACCACAGGCCGCACGCATTTCGCGCATTTCGTCGTAAAGCGCCTTCCAATTGCCGGTCAGCACATGGCGGCGCGAGATGACGATGTCGATCTCTTGCGCACCTGCCTTCACGCTTTCGCCGATTTCGGCGATGCGAAGGTGATAGGGCGATAGGCCCGCCGGAAAGCCGGTGGACACCGCTGCCACCGGAATGTTCGTGCCTTCCAACGCCCGCACGGCCGTTTCCACCATTTCGTGATAGACGCAGACCGCCCCCACCGTCAGCCCCGGGAGTCCCAGTGTGTCGAGCATCTCGGGCCGCACGGGCTGGCGAGCCTTGGCGCAGAGACGCTTGACCCGGCCTGCCGTGTCATCGCCTGACAATGTGGTCAGATCGATCAGCGAGATCGCCTTTAAGAGCCACGCCGCTTGGAATTCTTTCTTCACCGACCGCCGCCCGCCGAGGCTGCCCGTGCGCCGCTCGACCGCCGAGGTGTTCACCTGCACATTGGCCACCCAATCCAGATCCAGCGCCATGCCGGGATTGCGGGTATGGGCCAGTTGCGGCAAGAGGTTCGGCTGTCGGGTCTGCGTTTCGGTCTGCATCTGATCGGTGCCTTTTGCGGCGATGGGTTGGGCCAACCTGCCATGCGGTCCGACAACCTGTCCAGTCGAAGCACCGACCAAACCCGTTTTGCAGGCACCGGGCCTGCCTGCCCAGACAAACCTGCGGCGGACCTCGGCCATACCAATACCGAACCAATCGCCTTAAGCGTCGCGCTGGGCCGCGTTCTGATCCAGAAGATAGCGCTGCGACAGCGGGATCGCGGCCGCGCCCAAAGAACGGGCCTGTGCGCCGACCGTGCCTTCGCGCACCACAGGCGGCGTGATGCCCGACAGGTCTAGCCGCTGCAAAGCCGCGGCGGTGTGGGCGGTGATCTCGGCCCGGATTTCCGGTGGCATCCAGCCGTCGATTAGCACCGCCTCCAGTTCCAACAGGGTCGTGGCCGACAGGATTGCCGAGGCTAGTCCCTCTGATGCTTCGGTCAGCCAGCGTTCCAACACAGGCTGCGAGACCTGCCAGCGGTCGGGCTGTTCCCACAGCTGATCCGCGCTTTCGCCCGCTGCATCCATCGCATCGGCCAAAGAGGTCAGCGAGGCGGCATCAAACAGCCGTCGCATCCGCCCGTCCGGTCCAGGCACCGGAATCGGGCCAACACCGGCGGCATTTCCGGTGCGCCCCAAGAACAATTGCCCGTTCAGAACCAGCCCACCGCCAATGAAGGTGCCGACATAGAAATACAGAAAATCCCGTGGCTTGTCGCCGCTGCCAAACACAAGTTCCGCCCCGCAGGCCGAGGTGGCGTCGTTTTGCAGATAGACGGGCATCCCGGTGATCGCGGCCAGATCGGTCTGAATGTCGCAATCGCGCCAAGCGTCCATTTCAGCCTGCGGCGCGCCCAAGGCTTGCACCCAGTTCCACAGCTGGAAGGGCATGGCCACGCCCATGCCGCTGACCCGCGGGCGCAGTTCGGCGGGCTGGGCTTGCATCAACTTGGGCAGCGCTTCGCCCACAAATGCGACAATGTCGGCAGGCGTGGGGTAGCGATAGGTCCGTCGGCGGCTGTCGCGCACCCGGCCCATAAAATCAACCAACACCAGATCGGTCGACCGCCGCCCGATCTTCAGCCCCAGGAACAGCGCACCTTCGGGGTTCAGGTGCATCGGCACAGAGGGTTGGCCAATGCGCCCTCGCACCGGCTCACCGCGCAAGAGCAGCCCGTCTTGTTCCAGTGCGCGCATGATGACGCTGATCGTTTGCGCCGAAAGCCCGGTGATGCGGGCAATGTCGGATTTGGCCAGCGCGCCATGCTGGCGCAACAAGGACAGTACCAGACGTTCGTTGTGATCGCGCATCCCCGATTGGTTAGACCCGCGCAGGCCCAGATCATCGGGGCTTTGACGGTCTATCAAGAAATCGGCGCTGGGCGGCATGGTAGCAGGGGGACCTTAGCTGTTGGCTGGCGGCAGAGCCGCTTTGCGCAAAAGGACGTTGGCGAAAAGCTGAGGCTCCGAGGTTGCCACCACAGCATAGGCGGAACGTATCCTTGGGTAAAGCTGATCGCCCGGCAGTGCGCTGGTGCTCTGGCCGCGGTCTTGTGCGAGGGCGTCGATCTGGCGGTGAATAGCACCCGCCTGTACCGGGTCATTGTTCAAGGACGCGCGCAGCACCGCCTCGACCGGCAGAACCGCCAACACTGCTTGTAGCATCGGCATGAGGGGGATGCCATCGGCCCGGATCAGGCGGCGGGCATGGTCTGCTGCTGGGTAATTGCCATCGACAAAGGCGATTTCATCGCCGTGGCCCATCGCGCGCAGCGCGTGCAAAAGATCAGGTCCCAAGAGGGGAGAGATGCCGATCAGCATAATGTCATGTGCCTTCCGTGGCCCGCGATTCTTGCCGACGTGTGCCAGCCCTAATCGCAAAGACTGCGACCTCAGCGGCGGGCTGTCAATATTAAATCACTCTGATTTATTTATCTTGACGCAAGGGTGGGAATCAGGTCATCTGCATCCTGTCGCCAGGCGTCATAGCCAAGGCGGACGGCATTAGAATGGGAAAATTCCCTTCATTCCTTGGGAGGAAACTGAATGAAACTCAAGACCACCTCGCTGTTTGGCGCTGCCGCTCTGGCGCTGATTGCAGGCTCTGCTTCGGCTGCCGATCTGGCCTGCCTTATTACCAAAAACAACACCAACCCCTTCTTCGTGAAGATGAAGCAAGGTGCCGAGGCTGCCGCAACTGCCGCTGGTCTGGATTTCCAGGCTTACGCTGGTGAAAAAGACGGTGACGCTGCTCCGCAGATCACCGCCATCGAAAACTGCGTGGCCGCTGGCGCCAAGGGCATCCTGATCACTGCCTCGAACGACTCGGTCGCACCCGCACTGAAGGACGCCCGTGCCGCTGGCATCCTCGTCATCGCTCTGGACACCCCGATTGCCGATCCCGAAGCTCAGGACATGACCTTTGCGACCGACAACTTCGAAGCGGGCATCCTGATCGGCAAATGGGCTGCTGCCACTTTGGGCGCCGAGGCCGCCAATGCCAAGATCGCCATGCTGAACATCAACAAGGACAACATCTCGGTTGACGTGCAGCGCAACACCGGTTTTCTGACCGGCTTTGGCATCACCGTTCCCGATCTGAGCGTGATGGACTCGGAAGATGATCCGCGCGTCATCGGGCACGAATCGTCAGACGCGAACCCCGAGGGCGGTCTGCGCGCGATGGAAACCCTCTTGGCCAAAGACCCCGACATCAACGTCGTCTACACCATCAACGAGCCGGCTGCTGAAGGTGCCTATCAGGCGCTGAAGAACGCTGGCAAAGAAGGTCAAGCGATCATCGTTTCGGTTGACGGCGGCTGCCCGGGCCTGGCCTCGGTCCAGTCGGGCGTGATCGGTGCGACCTCGCAGCAGTACCCGCTTTTGATGGCCTCGAAGGGCATCGAAGCGATTGCCGCCTTCGCCAAGGACGGCACCAAGCCGGCTGCGTCGGACGGTCTGACCTTTTTCAACACCGGTGTGAACCTGGTGACCGACAAGCCCGCCGAAGGCGTGACATCGATCGACAGCACCAAAGGCACCGAGCTGTGCTGGGGCTAATGCCCGTCACGCACTGACTTGAACAACGGAAGGGCGACTCTTACGGTCGCCCTTCTTCATAGCCGGGGTCCACCCTCGGCTTTGGCCAGCTATGACCGGGGGAGACGCCACAGCGATGAGCGCAGATGACGCACCAACCAAAACGATTTCCGATTACGAAGCGCAACTGACCAAGGCCGATATGGCCGTCGCGAGCTTTGACAAGGATGACAAGACCCTGACGCATATGCTGCGCGGTCACCTTCGCAGGAACCCGACGCTGATTCCGGCTTTGGTGCTTTTGATCTCGATCATCGCCTTCTCGATCGTCGCGCCCCGGTTTTTCGGCATGGGTGCGTTGTCGACGGTGCTGAAACAGACCACCGTCACCGGCTTTATCGCCATGGCGCAGACGCTGATCATCCTGACCGCCGGGATCGACCTCTCGGTCGGTGCGATCCTTGTGATCTCGTCCCTGATCATGGGCAACCTTGCCGTGGTTGCGGGCCTGCCGGTGTTTCTTGCTGTTCTGATCGGCATGCTCTTTGGCGCGCTGATGGGCTTTCTCAACGGCGTCCTCGTCGCCCGCATCAAGCTGCCGCCTTTTATCGTGACCTTGGGCACGCTGTCGATCTTCAACGCGCTGAAGCTGTGGTATTCGCAGTCTGAATCCATTCGTAACGCCGATATCGAAGCCAACGCACCGGGCCTTTTGTGGTTTGGCGAAGGCTTCAACATGGCGGGGGCCTCGCTGACCTATGGCGGCATTGCGCTGATCCTCTTGGCGGCGATCCTTTGGTATGTGCTCAATTACACCGCATGGGGCAGGCATGTTCACGCCATCGGCGATGATCCAGACGCGGCGATGCTGTCGGGCATCAACGTCAGTCGAACCTTGATTTCGGTCTATGCCGTCGCCGGGTTGATCTGCGGCTTTGCCGCTTGGATCGCCATTGGCCGCGTGGGTTCTGTCTCACCGATTGCCTTTGATACGGTGAACCTTGCCTCCATCACGGCTGTAGTGATCGGCGGTACCTCGCTGTTCGGCGGGCGCGGGTCGGTGATTGGGTCTGTTCTGGGGGCCTTTATCGTGGGCGTGTTCAACACCGGCCTGTCGCTGGCCGGGGTCGATGACTATTGGCAAATGTTCGCTGCAGGCTGTCTTGTCATCATCGCTGTCGCCTTGGATCAATGGCTGCGGAGGGCAACACAATGACCGCTGTACAACCCATCCTTCAAGCGCGCGGGCTGATGAAACGCTATGGCACCGTGGTGGCCATGAACGGCGCTGACTTTGATCTGATGCCGGGCGAGATATGCGCTGTGATCGGTGACAATGGGGCTGGAAAATCCACCCTCATCAAGGCGCTTTCCGGCGCTGTCGCCCCCGACCACGGCGACATCCTGCTGGACGGCAAGCCCGTCCACTTCCGCAGCCCCGATGATGCCCGCGCCATGGGCATCGAAACGGTCTACCAAAACCTTGCCATGTCGCCTGCGCTGTCGATTGCGGACAACATGTTTCTGGGCCGAGAATGGCGCAAGCCCGGCATCCTAGGATCGGTCTTTCGCATGATGGACCGCCCCCGGATGGAGGCCTTCGCCCGTCAGAAATTGTCGGACCTGGGCCTGATGACCATTCAAGACATTTCACAGGCCGTCGAAACCCTCTCGGGTGGCCAGCGTCAGGGCGTGGCCGTGGCCCGTGCTGCCGCCTTCGGCTCTAAGGTGGTGATTTTGGATGAACCCACCGCCGCGCTGGGCGTCAAGGAATCCCGCCGCGTGTTGGACCTGATCCGCGATGTGCGTGCGCGTGGCATCCCGATCATCCTGATTTCGCACAACATGCCGCATGTGTTTGAGGTGGCGGACCGCATCCACATTCACCGCCTTGGCCGCCGGCTGTGCGTGATCCGCCCGCAGGACTATTCGATGTCCGACGCGGTGGCTTTCATGACCGGCGCGAAACTGCCCGAAGGCGTGACCGAAGCGGCATGACCCCGACCCATTTGGCAGCAACCATCCGCGCAAAAGCGCAGGGGCAGGGGCGGTTCGTGATCGCCCTTGCAGGCCCGCCCGGTGCAGGCAAATCCACGCTTGCCGCCGAACTGGTTGTGGCTCTGGGGCAGGGCGCCAAGGCCGTGCCGATGGACGGATTTCACTACGATGACGCTGTGCTGATCGCCCGTGGCACCCGCGCCCGCAAAGGCGCGCCGGACACCTTCGATGTGGCGGGCTTTCGTCATCTTCTGACCCGGCTGCGCGCCGAGGACGAGGTGGCGATCCCCTTGTTTGACCGTGATCTGGAAATCAGCCGCGCCGGGGCCGACATCGTCGGGCCGGACGACCGTATCCTGATTGTTGAAGGCAATTACCTTCTCTTGAATGAAGCCCCTTGGCCCGATCTTGCGCCGCTGTTTGATCTGACGATCTGGATCGACGTCCCCGAGGCCGAGTTGGACTGCCGCCTTATGGCGCGCTGGGCGCATTACGGTAAAACCCCTGATGAGGCCCGCGCTTGGATTGACAGCAATGACATGCCCAACATCCGCCGCGTGGTGGCAGGCTCCCACCCCGCCGATCTGGTGATCCGCCAAAGCTAGGCAGATCGCGCGGGAATCCAACCGCTGCGCCCGGATTTTGACGCATTACCAAGTGCCAGCTTGCCAAAAATTCGACAAGGTTTGCGCCCTGCACAAGTTGCAGGCGCGGAAAATTCTTCCAACCCGATTTTCACCAACTCATGCGCCTTGGTGTCCAGCAAAAGCAAAGGGCCTAGCTGTTTCCAGCTAGGCCCTTGAAATCTATGGTGAACCCGGAGCGATTCGAACGCCCGACCCTCAGATTCGTAGTCTGATGCTCTATCCAGCTGAGCTACGGGTCCTTCGTGGCGCTGCGTTTAGCTGCGCCGGTATGGCTTTGCAAGGGCAATTCGGCATCGTTTGCGCGAATAACCTTTGTCTGCGCCCGGTGGCGCGCCCATTTGGGCGCGGGGGGCTTTGGGCGGACCAAAGCCATAAGGCAGGCCGCCTCCCACGGGGGGCATCGTGCGGTGATCATGTCTTGACACGCGAGCCGACTTTGGGGCTGAGGGTCAAATCTGTCTTGCGGATTTCGGCAGGTGGATCAGGAATTCGGTACCCTCGGCATCGCTGCGCGCCAGGTCCAGACGCCCACCATGGCCGCGGACAAGTTCAGCGGCGATGGCCAAGCCAAGGCCGGTGCCGCCCTTGCGCGCGCTGCCCTGGAAGGCCTCGTACAGATGTTCGCGGGCCTTTGCCGGAATGCCGGGCCCCGTGTCACCGACACGGATCCGCCAATCCTCGTTTGTCTCAAGGGCCGAGATTTCGATCGTGCCACCAGAGCCGGTGGCCTCGATGGCCTGTCGGGCGTTGCGTGTCAGGTTGGACAGCACGCGATAAAGCTGTCCGGCGTCGGCCATCACCCGCATCCCTGAGGGGACGTCGATCAGCACAGCCACATCGCCATCTGCCGCAAGACCTTCGGCCTCGGCCACGTCAGCGGCCAGCGCGGCCAAATCGACCGGCACCAGAACAGGCGCGTGTTCTTCGGCCTTGCCGAACTGCAGCGTCGATTCGCACAGCGCCACAGCCCGGCTGATCGACCCCAGAAGTTTGGGCGCCGCACGCGCGGTCATCGGGTCAGCGCTGCCTTCCAATCGGTCAGCAAAGAGCTGCGCTGAGGTCAGGATGTTACGCAGATCGTGGCTGATCTTGGCCACCGCACCGCCCAATTGGGCCAGCCGTTCCTTTTGCCGCAAACTGCCCGTCAATTGGCGCTGCATGGCCTGCATCGCCTCTTCCGCGGCACGCAGTTCCTCGACCTGCGCCGTGGGTGCAATCACAAGCCGGGCATCTTCGGGGGCGGCGGCATAGGCTGCCATGTGCTGAGCCACACGCCGGATCGGCAAGACGATAAGCCGCTGCACCGCCAGAAACAGCAAGAAGGCTGTCACGATGGAGATGAGCGCCGACAGGAGCAAAATTCGAAGTCCATATTCCAGCATCGCTTCGCGCATTGGCACGGCGTCCATGGTGATCTCGATCAGCGATCCCGCGTCCTGCACCGGATTGCCGATCACCCGGATGATGTCGTCTTTGGGGTCAAACAGGCACACCAGCGCGTCGCGGATCAATCCCCACGGCCCGGCATCGCGTAGGTCGTAAGTAGCTGAAATAGGCGCTGGCAAGGGCGAGGACAGCACCAATTGCCGCACCTCGTCGCGCCGCAACACAACGTTATAGACCTCGGCATTGGCCAAAAGCTCAATCTCAAGCTCGGGCGTCACCATGTCCGAGGCGGCCAGTTGGGCCAGCGAGGCGATCTGCGCCTTTTCCAGCCGAAGGATCATGAAATCGGCCCGGTACCGTGCGATGGAAGGGACAAAGATCAGCACCTCGGCCAACATGACAAAGGCGACGGTCAAGATCAGGAACCGCCCCGAGAGGGTGTTCAGAAACCTGCCCCTCTTTCCTGTCACGTTGCGCTCCATCCTTTGTGCTTGGCCGCCCCCCGAAAGGCGGCATGGCCCCGGATCAGGGCACGAACCGCTGCACCAGCCGCACCACCCGCTTGAGTGCAGGATTATCAAAGAGTTTGGCCGAGAAATAGGCCCCAGACGCGCGCTTGGCGGTTTCCCCCAATGTCGGATAGGGCAGCACGAGACCGGCGAGGGTGCCAAGTTTGACCCGTGCCGCGATGGCCAATGCCCAGAACCCGATCAGTTCTCCTGCCTGTGGCCCCACGATAGACGCCCCGACCGGGCGGCCTTTGACCACCATCACCTTGACCAGCCCCTTGCCCTTGCGCTCGGCAATGGCGCGGTCGTTGCCGCCGAAATCGGCGCGCAGGATAGTCACGCGGTCGCCATGGGCGGCGCGGGCCTCGGCCTCGGTCAGGCCGACCTGCGCTAGTTCCGGCTCGGTATAGGTCACCCAAGGGGCCGAAGGCGCGGCCTTGGCCGGCAGGCCCAAAAGGATCTGGCGGATCAATACGCCAGCATGGGCCGCCGCGACATGGGTGAATTGCAGCCCCCCCGCTACATCGCCCATCGCATAGACGCGCCGGTTGGAGATCGACCGCAGGTTGGCACCCACGGTGATGCCGGTCCGGCTGTGGGCGATGCCGCCCGCCTCAAGGTTCAGCCGCTCAATCGCGGGCTTGCGCCCGGCGGCGACCAAAAGATGTGAGCCGGTCAGCACAAGCCCATCGGCCAGCACCGCCTCAACCCCCTCGGCCACGCGGCGCAGGCGGACCACGGCCTGAGCTTCGATGATCTCTACCCCTTCGGCGCGCAAGGACGCCAGCACCACCGCCGCGCACTCCGGATCATCGCGGCCAAGCGGGCGGACAGCCTCGATCACCGTCACCCGGCAGCCCAGCCGCCGATGCGCTTGCGCCATTTCCATCCCGATGGGGCCACCACCCAGAATCAGCAAGTGGTCAGGGCGGTCTCGCAGGGCAAAGATCGTCTCGTTGGTGAGATAGGGCAGATCCTCGATGCCCGGAATCGGCGGGATCGCGGCATGCGAGCCGGTGGCAATCACGAACCGCCGTGCGCGGATCAGGATTTGGCCGGCCTGAACCTCACGCGGGCTGGTGAACCGCGCGTAGTCGCGCAGGACGGTGACGCCCAACCCTTCGAACCGCTCTTGGCTGTCATGCGGGGCGATGCTGGCGATGATGCCTGCGACATGGTCTTTCACGGCGGCAAAGTCGATTGTGGGCTCCACGGGCGCAATGCCAAAGGCCGCACCGCTGCGCATGGCTTGCGCCGCCTTGCCCGCCGCCAGCAGCGCCTTTGACGGCACGCAGCCGGTGTTTAGGCAATCGCCGCCCATCTCGCCGCCTTCGACCAGCACGACGGGCGCGCCCATCTGCACGGCACCTGCCGCCAGCGACAGCCCGCCAGAGCCAGCACCGATCACACAAAGATCAGGGGTCAAAATCTGCATCGTCATCCCTCCTTGCGCCGGAGCGCCTTGATCACCATCGGCAGGGCCGACAGGGCCGCCAAGCCCAAGAGCGGCAGCAAGACTGGCGCGGTGAAGATAATGGACAGGTCAGGCGCTTCGCCCCGGGCGAACACCTCACCCAAGCCCGCGCCGACCGACGTGAACACCAAAGCTCCGGGAACGATACCGACGGCAGTCGTCACCGCAAAGGGCAAAAGCCGGATGCCCGCAAAGGCCGGGATCAGGTTGGCGATGAAAAACGGCACCACGGGGACCAAGCGCATCATCAGAAGGACCGACCACTGATTGGCCCGCAACCCCTCTTGCAGCCGCGCAACGGCCCCGCCGCGCGCAGCAATCTTGTCGGCCACATCGGCCCCAAGCCCGGCCCGTGCAGCCGCAAACACCACCGTTGCACCAAAGCTTGCCGCCAAGACGTTGTAAAGCGTGCCGGGAAACATCCCGAACATGAACCCGCCTGCCAAAGTGGCGATCGTCGCACCGGGCACGGACAGCGCGACAATCGCGGTATAGGCGGCGACAAAGCCCAAGCTCGCCCAAAGGTAATGCGCATCGCGAAAGGCCAAAAGTGCTTCGCGGTGGTGGGCCAAGGCGTCAAAGGTCAGAACATCGCGAAAGGCAAAGGCCCCGATCACGGCCGCGCCCAGAATCAGGGCCAGAGGCAGATGCCGAAGTGCAGTGGACGCGCGAGGAGATTGGGTGCTGTTCATCGCAGCACCATGCGCCAACCGGCCCGAACAAAGCCAGAGGCCTCACGCGCGCTTGATCCAAAAGCAAGCCAATCGGTGGGTTTTGGTAATCTCTGTTTCTATCTGGCAGGGCAAGACTGAACACTGGCCGCGCCAAAGCTTCGAAATGTTGCAGCTTTCCTGCGAAAGCTGCGTTGACAGCCGCGGCGTGCCTGCGTAAAGACCGGGCTTGAAGTTACTGCCCTCGAATCTGGAAAGGTTCGGGCACTCGTCTTATGGAGAGCCGCGATGAAGCGCACTTACCAACCGTCCAACCTGGTCCGCAAGCGCCGCCACGGTTTCCGCGCCCGCATGGCAACCAAAGGCGGCCGTCTGGTGCTGGCCGCCCGCCGCGCCAAGGGCCGTCATAAGCTGTCGGCTTAATCCCTGCGGCCCTTTGGGGCCAAGGAATGGATAAGGACATGACACCGCCGGAGATGCAGGGCCAAGGCAGCAATGCCACTAAGCCCAAGCCCTTTCCGGCGGTTTCGCTTTGTATATCAATATTACAAAACCGCCCCGACTTCCTGCGCGCCGCTTCCAGCCTGCGGCAAGCGACGGGCGGCTTTCTTTTGCAGGCGCGCGAGCGCAAGGATGATCAGGCATCGGTGCGCGTCGGCTTTACCGCTTCAAAGAAAATCGGCAATGCCGTTGCGCGCAACCGCGCCAAGCGCCGCCTGCGCGAAGTGGCCCGCGCGATCTTGCCAACGGGCGGCCGGGCAGGCTGGGATTATGTGCTGGTTGCCAAGCCCGGCGTCACGACGCTGCGCGACTTTGCGCTTTTGCTGGCCGATATGCGTGGCGCACTTGGCCGCATCCATAAGCCATGACGCCGCTTGCCCACTTGGCCGCCCTGCCAGTGCGGGCCTACCGCCTGCTGCTTAGCCCTTGGGTCGGCCACGGGTGCCGGTTCCAGCCCACCTGCTCGGCCTATGCGATGGAGGCGCTGGAACGTCACGGCGGGCTGAAAGGCAGCTATTTGGCCGCGCACCGCATTTGCAGATGCCATCCGTGGGGCGGCCATGGCTATGACCCGGTCCCGGGCGCAGACCCCAAATTTGACATGAACCGCTGACGCCACCCAAAGACTATGCAACGCCGTATGCGGCGGCGGACCAAGACACACCTGAGGTTTCATCTTGGTCCAAATACCCCCGCCGGAGGCTCGTGCGGTCTGCGTCGGTCGCTCCGCGGGGAGTATTTGAACCAAGATGAAAGGGCTTTCCCAAGTGCTGCGTTTCTGCGAAGGGAAAGCATCTGCGAGGTCATCATGCTGGACGACGATCTTTCCGACGACATCCACCCGCTGTTTCACGGGGCGCCGAAGTCGACCGAGTTTCGCAAGCTGCGCAAGCGGCTGGTGCAAAACGCACGCGAGGCCATCGAAACCTATGGCATGATCGAACCGGGTGCGCGCTGGTTGGTGTGCCTATCGGGCGGCAAAGACAGCTATACGCTTTTGGCCGTCTTGCACGAGTTAAAATGGCGCGGGCTTTTGCCGGTGGACCTTTTGGCCTGCAATCTGGATCAGGGTCAGCCCGGATTTCCGGCCACGGTGCTGCCCGAGTTTCTATCGCGCATGCAGGTGCCGCACCGGATTGAGTATCAAGACACCTATTCGGTGGTGACCTCCAAAATCGCGCCGGGGGGCACAATGTGTTCTTTGTGCTCACGTCTTCGGCGCGGGAACCTTTACCGAATCGCTCGGGAAGAGGGCTGTTCCGCCGTGGTTCTGGGTCATCACCGCGACGATATTCTGGAAACCTTTTTCATGAACCTGTTTCATGGGGGGCGGTTGGCCAGCATGCCGCCAAAGTTGGTGAACGAAGAGGGCGATCTCTTCCTCTATCGCCCACTCGCCTTTGTGCCCGAGGCGGATTGCGACCGCTTTGCCCGTGCGATGAATTACCCGATCATCCCCTGTGATCTGTGCGGCAGCCAAGAAGGTTTGCAGCGCGTGCAGGTGAAAAAGCTGTTGGATGACTGGGAGGCACGCACGCCGGGGCGCCGGCAGGTGATGTTCCGCGCGCTGATGAACGTGCGCCCGTCGCATTTGGCCGATCCGGGGCTGTTCGACTTTGCCGGGCTTTTGCGGGAAATGGGAACAATTAGCGAAAATCCTCCGCATCTTCGTGATCCGAATTAACAAAGCCATCAGTCTCTTTGCCTAGCGTTTGCGCAGCCGGGGTCGTCCCGGTTGAGTGCCGGAGACATGGTTTATGCCCCATTCACTTGCCGCCCGACTGATACGCCTTGCCCGCAGCCTTGCCACCATCATGCGGCGGCCTGAGATGATTCTGTTCTTACCTGCCATGACGCTGGCAGCCTTTTGGTTCGGCGGAGAGCGGGTGCTGATCGCGGTGGCACTTGGTGCGCCACTCGTCTTTGCAATGGCCGGGGCGTTTCGGCAGATGGATCCCACACCTGCCTTGCCAGATGCCTTTGGCGGGCTTGGATTGCGCGCGCAGTTGGTTTCGGCGCTTGAAAAAATCGTGGCTGATGAGCCGATCAGCAGCAAGACCACGGCCTGTGTCGTGGTGCAATTCGACGAGATGGATCAGGTACTGGATCGGTATGGTCGTGCGGCGCAGGCCGAAGTGCTGACGCGCTGCACCGAGCGAATTTGCGCCGTCCTGCGCAGCGGCGATCTGGTGGCCCGGCTTGAAGGGGGCGGTTTGGGCATTGCGCTGGCCCCCGTGCGCCGTCTGGATCTGGAAACCGTGGTGCAGTTGGCCTCGCGCTTACAGGCCGCAATCAATGTGCCTGTCTCACTGAATGCGCAACGGATCTATGTCTCGGCTTCGGTCGGGTTCTGCTTGGCGCAGCGTGCGCCCGCACCGCGCGGCATGGCCCTTTTGGATGCCGCACAGGTCGCGGCAGATGAGGCGGCGCGCCACGGACCGGGGGCCATTCGCGCCTATGCCCCCGAAATGGCACGGCACCGCGCCGACCGCGACGCGCTGCGCGAAGAGTTGGAGCTGGCGCTGGATGAAGGGCAGATTCGCGCCCATTTCCAGCCGCAGATTTCCACCGACACCGGAGCCATTACCGGGTTTGAGGCTTTGGCCCGCTGGTATCACCCCAAACGCGGCCTGATCCCGCCGACCGATTTTCTTCCGATGCTCGAGGATGCAGGCCTGTCAGAGCGGTTGGGTGAAGTGATGCTCTTCAATGCCATGACCGCGCTTGGGCGCTGGGATAAGGCTGGGCTGGATGTGCCCACGGTCGCCGTGAACTTCTCGGCCGCTGAATTGCGCAACCCGAAGCTGGCCGAAAAGCTGAAATGGGAGCTGGATCGGTTTGCGCTGGAGCCGAAACGGCTGTGTATCGAGGTGCTGGAACATGTGGTCGCCGAAACCGACAATGATATGATCGTGTCCAACATTTCCGCCCTTGCCCGCATGGGCTGTGGCATTGATCTGGATGATTTCGGCACGGGCCATGCCTCGATCACTTCGATCCGACGATTTGCTGTTCGGCGCATCAAGATAGACCGCAGTTTCGTCACCAAAGTGGATGAAGACCGCGATCAGCAAAAAATGGTCGCGGCGATTTTGTCGATGGCTGAACAGTTGGGATTGCAGACGCTGGCCGAAGGGGTGGAAACACCCGGCGAGCATGCCATCTTGGCTCAACTCGGTTGCGGGGACGTGCAGGGTTTTGGCATCGCCCGCCCCATGCCGGTGGATGAGACCATGGACTGGATCGAGCGCCATCGCGCCCGGCCCTCGGCCGCCCCCCGCATCAGCCATCGTGCCCGCTAGGCCTGGAGACGGTTGCGGTGCGTTTGCCGCGAAAAGACGCGCTTTACAGGGCCTGGGCAGGGGAAAGCGCTTGACCTTTTGTCGCCCCTGGCGTTGAACCACCGCTGACCCACAACAGGAATGGTGGTGGTCCGGATGGACGATCAGAACAAGAATCTTCTCCTCGCAACCGCGCTCAGCTTTATGGTGATCCTCGCCTGGTTCGTCGGCGGGCCGATGTTGTTTCCACAATGGTTCCCAGAAGAACCCGTGGCACAGCAGGCCGCCGCACCCGCCGCCGCGCCAGAGGCTGCAGCCGCCCCGGCGGCCGAGGGCGCTGCGACCGCCGCCAGTAACGAGCCTGCCCCCGAGGCGCCGCGCGTGACCATCGATACGCCCAAGCTGTCGGGCAGCCTGTCGCTGGCGGGCGGGCGGATTGACGACCTTCTGCTCAAGGGCTATCGCGAGACGGTCGATCCGACCTCGCCCGAAGTGCGGCTGTTGTCACCCGTGGGCAAAGACCACCCCTATTACGCGGTCTTTGGCTGGCTGGCTGGCAATGGGCTGGAACCCGCCGATGTGCCCGATGCCAAGACCCAGTGGTCGGTTGCGGGCAACGCCACGCTGACCCATGAGACTCCGGTGACGCTGACATGGCAGAACACCAAGGGCCTGACCTTTACCCGTACTATCAGCATTGATGCTGATTTCATGTTCACCATCACCGACAAGGTGGACAATGCAGGCACTACCGAGGCGCGGCTTGCGCCCTATGGCATTGTCGCGCGCCATGGCCTGCCCAAGTTGCAAAACACCTACATCGTCCACGAAGGGCTGGTGCGCCGCACTGATGGCACCTTTGGCGAGGTGGATTACGCCGATTTTGCAGATTTCGCCGTGCCCGAGGGCGAGGCTCTGCCCACCGATAAGCAATCCGCCACCACCGATGGCTGGATCGGCTTTACCGACCATTACTGGATGGCCACGCTGGTTCCCGAACAGGGCAAGCCTTGGACATCCATTGCCAAATACGTGCCGCAGAACGATATCTATCAGGCCGAAGTGCGCCATGATGTCATGGCCATTGCCCCCGGCACCAGTGCTGAGGTCACCACCCGGCTCTACGCCGGGGCCAAGGAGTGGGAAACCATTCGCGGCTATCAAAACGAGGGTGAGATCGCCGGGTTCATCGATTCGATTGACTGGGGCTGGTTCTATTTCCTGACCAAGCCGATCTTTGCACTGCTGCACTGGCTGAACGCCACGATCGGCAACATGGGCCTTGCGATCATCGCGTTGACCTTTGTTCTGAAGGTTCTGGTGCTGCCTTTGGCCTACAAATCCTATGTCTCAATGGCGCGCATGAAGGAATTGCAGCCCGAGATGGAGGCTCTGAAAGAGCGGGCGGGCGACGACAAGCAAAAGCTGCAACGCGAAATCATGCAGCTATATAAAGACCGGAAAGTGAATCCTGCTGCGGGCTGTCTGCCGATCTTGATCCAGATCCCGATCTTCTTTGCGCTGTTCAAGGTGATCTCGGTGACGCTCGAGCTGCGGCATGCCGCCTTCTTCGGCTGGCTGAATGACCTTGCCGCGCCTGATACGTCATCCATGTACAACCTGTTTGGCCTATTCCCTTGGGACGCACCAGCGATGGGCAGCCTGACCCACATGATCTTTATCGGGATTCTGCCGATCATTTTGGGCATCACCATGTGGATGCAGCAAAAGCTGAACCCGGCGCCGACTGATCCGATTCAGCAGCAGATCTTTGCCTGGATGCCTTGGGTCTTCATGTTCATGATGTCGACCTTCGCCTCGGGCCTGATCGTGTACTGGATCACCAACAACACGATTACCTTCGTGCAGCAGTATCTGATCATGGCCAGCCACGGCAGCCGACCCGACTTCTTTGGCAACGTGAAGGCCGGGGTCAAGAAACCGACGGCTGTGTCGGACAAGAGCAAGAAGAAATGACGGGTCGGCTGGCGCAAATCTGCCGCCACCCGATCAAGGGACACGGACGCGAAACACTCGCGTCCGTTCGTCTTTCGGCCGGGGAGTGCCTGCCATGGGACAGGCATTGGGCCGTGGCGCACGAAGCGGCCAAGTTGGTACCGGGCTGGAACCCGTGCGTGAATTTTGCCCGTGGGGCAAAGGCGCCCGAGTTGATGGCGATCACCAGCGTGCTGGATGAGGCGACGGCCACCGTGACCTTGCACCACCCGGCACGGGGCGACATACGCTTTCGCCCTGATGACCCTACGGATGTGCCGCGCTTTCTGGACTGGGTGCGGCCCCTGAACCCCGAAAACCGTGCCCAACCCGCGCAAATCGTCACGGCTGGGCGCGGCATGACCGACAGCGACTTTCCTTCGGTGGCGATCCTGTCAAATGCCTCGCTGGCCGATCTAACGGCACGCATGGGGCAGGACCTGTCGCCGCACCGTTGGCGCGGCAATCTTTGGCTGGAGGGGGCTGCCCCCTGGGCCGAGTTCGGCTGGATCGGCCGTGAGATTCGCATCGGGCAGGCCGTGCTGCGGATTGAAGAGCGCATCACGCGCTGCACCGCCACCCAAGTGAACCCTGACAGCGGCAAGACCGACGCAGATACCCTCTCTGCCTTGGAGGCCGCGTTTGGCCATCAGGATTTCGGGGTATATGCGACCGTGGTCAAAGGCGGCGACGTCGCCATGGGCGATGAATGGAGCCTCATATGAGCCTGATGCAATTCAAACTGGTGGACGAGCCCGAATTTGAGGCCCGCGAGAAAGGCCGCCTGCTGTTTGCTGGCCCTGTTGATTTCGTCAAAGGCGTGGTCGCCATGTCCGGCCTGCCGCCGGCGGATCGGCGCGAGGTGTGTTTTGCAGGCCGATCGAACGTCGGGAAATCCAGCCTGATCAACGCGCTGACTGGGCGCAAGACGCTCGCACGCGCTTCGAATACGCCGGGGCGGACACAGGAAATCAACTATTTCGCACTTGGTGAGGAACGCTATCTGGTGGACCTCCCCGGCTATGGCTATGCCGAGGCCCCGCTGGCCGTGGTGGCCAAATGGCAGGCGCTTTTGAAGCAATACCTTGCCGGGCGTCAAACACTGCGCCGGGCCTTTGTGCTGATCGATGCGCGCCATGGTGTGAAGGCCGTAGATGAGGAAATCCTCATGCTGTTGGACCGCTCGGCCGTGATCTATCAGGCTGTGCTGACCAAGGTCGACAAGATCAACAAAACCGAACGCGACGCCGTGATCGAACAGGTCAAAGGCGCTTTGGCCAAGCATCCCGCTGCCTTTCCCGAGATTGTGGTGACAAGCTCGGAAAAAGGCGAAGGGATTGAAACCCTGCGGGCGATTATCGCAACGCTGGAATAGACCTAGACGTGCTGCGCGCCGTTGACCTGCAGTTCGGCCCCAGAAATATAGCTCGACTGGTCGGAGCACAAAAACCAGATGGCATCGGCCACTTCTGACGTTTGGCCCAGCCGCTGCATCGGCAGCTTTTCAACGATCTTGTCGGTACCCGGCGACAGGATAGCTGTTTCGATCTCGCCCGGCGCGATGGCATTGACGCGCACGCCAAGGGGGCCGAAATCATGCGCCATTTCGCGCGTCAGTGCAGCCAGCGCCGCTTTTGAAGTGGAATAAGCCGCCCCTGCGAAAGGATGCACCCTGCTGCCTGCGATGGACGTCACGTTCACAACCGAGCCCTTGACCGCAGACAATTCATCCTTAAGCCCGCGTGCAAGCACGATCGAGGCAAAGAAATTGACATGAAACACCTGCCCCCAGGTGCGCAGGTCGGTCTCAAGCGTGTTCAACCGGCTGCCGCCCGGCCCTTTCGGGCTGATCCCGGCATTGTTGACCAGCGCGTGAAGTTTGCCGCCCAGCGTTTTCTTGATGCCCTCAAGGGCTGCGATCGTTTTGTCAGGGCTGGCCAAATCAATCTGCACATGGTTCGCCTCGCCATTCGGCCAAGGGCAGCGTGGATCAAACGGGTGCCGCGAGCAGGTCAGAACCCGCCATCCTTCGCGTTCAAAACGCTTGACGGTGGCATGGCCAATGCCGCGCGATGCCCCAGTCAGGAGGAGGGTTTTCTGGTCCGTCACATTGGTCTCCATTTTGACGCTGACCTTAGGCCAATGCGTGGCATGTGCAAGCGATGTGCGGGCCAATCGCCGCTTGGCAGGGGTGGGGAAAAGCCGTATGGGGCGGAAAAGATCGGAGGCCGCCATGGAAAAACAGACCCTCACCGCCCAAGACGCCAAAACCACCGCCAAGATGCTGTCCGAGGCGCTGCCCTATTTGCAGCGGTTCGAAGGCGCGGTGGTGGTGGTAAAGTTTGGCGGCAATGCCATGGGCGACGATGCGGCGATGGCGGAATTCGCCCGCGATATCGTGCTGATGCGGCAGGTGGGTGTAAATCCCGTGGTGGTGCACGGCGGCGGACCGATGATCAACGACATGCTGAACAAGCTGGGCATCAAGTCCGAGTTCGTGCGCGGCAAGCGGGTGACCGACAAAGCCACGGTTCAGGTGGTGGAAATGGTCCTGTCGGGTCTGGTGAACAAGCGCATCGTGCAGGCGATCATGGATGCTGGCGGCCGCGCGGTGGGGATTTCGGGCAAGGACGACGATCTGATGGTCTGCGAGGCCGATGATCCGGAACTGGGTTATGTCGGTCGCCCGATCGAGATGAACGTGCAAGTGCTGCGTGATCTGTACAAGGCGGGGATTATTCCGGTGATTGCCCCGGTTGGCACCGGAATGGCCGACAATGAGACCTT
Organism: Paracoccaceae bacterium; assembly: GCA_044377735.1. GTDB lineage: Bacteria > Pseudomonadota > Alphaproteobacteria > Rhodobacterales > Rhodobacteraceae > Tabrizicola_A. The sequence continues at coordinate 29,928 of JBILYK010000012.1, forward strand.
CAACGTCAACGGCGACACGGCAGCGGGTGCCATCGCCGGCGCCTTGCAGGCGGATCGTCTGCTGTTGCTGACCGATGTGCCGGGGGTCAAGGATGCCTCGGGGCAAGTGATGACGCAAATCACGCCCGAAGAAATCCGCCAGATGACACGCGACGGGGTGATTTCGGGGGGCATGATCCCGAAAACCGAAACCGCGCTGATGGCTTTGGAAAAGGGCACGCGGGCGGTGACGATCTTGGATGGCAAGGTACCAAATGCCTGCCTGTTGGAGCTGTTCACCGACCACGGTGCGGGCAGCCAGATACGGTCCACCGAGCCACGCATCAAACCGCATGTGAAACGCTAGCAATTTCGCTGTCGCGACCTTACGTTCAATAGACAGAATGTGAGGCGCGATGGAATACGAACTGGTCTTGCGGCTTGGGGCTTTTCTTGGCCTCTTTGCCTTGTTTGCCATGCTTGAGATGTTGGCCCCACGCCGGGTGCTTGCGCAACCTCGCAGCACACGCTGGTTTACCAACCTGTCGATCATGGTTCTTGACACATTGGCCCTGCGGGCCTTGGCCATAACCTTGCCCTTTCTGGCTGTTGGGGCCGCGCTGGACGCCGGGCGGATGGGGTGGGGGCTGTTCAACGCGCTTGATTGGCCCTTGTGGGTCGAGGTGGTGCTGGCGATCCTGATCCTTGATTTGGCGATCTGGGGGCAGCATCTGGTGACACACAAGGTGCCGATCCTTTGGCGGTTCCACCGCGTTCACCATGCCGACCGTGATTTTGACGTGACCACGGCGCTGCGCTTTCATCCGGTGGAGATTTTGGCCTCGATGGTCCTGAAAATAGGGTTGGTGTATCTGCTTGGCCCTGCTGCGTTGGCGGTGCTGCTGTTTGAAATCATCCTGAACGGCACGGCGATGTTCAACCATTCGAACCTGCGGCTGCCATTGTGGCTTGACCGGGTGGTGCGGCTTGTCTTGGTGACGCCGGACATGCACCGGGTGCATCACTCCATCCATCGCCACGAGCATGACAGCAATTACGGCTTTGCCCTGTCGGTTTGGGACAGGATGTTTCGCACTTATCGGCCTAAGCCGGAGGCTGGACATGATAAGATGACAGTGGGGTTGGAATGGCAGGACGAAAAGCCCTCGCGGCTGGATTGGGCGCTGATGCTGCCCTTTCGGAAATAGCAACCCGGCTGGCGGCGCATCAGCTTGAAATCTTGGGGGGCTTTCACACCGATGCGGATGCGGCGCTGCCGGTGGGCACTACGACATTGCTGTTGATTGGTCCGAAAGAACCGGGCTTTTGGCAGCATCTGACAGCCCAGCCCGAATGGGACGGCGCGCCAGATCCCGTTGACCGCTGGTCACGCCGGGTGATCGGGCAGTTGGCTTGCGACATCGGAGCCAAGGCGCTTTTTCCTTTTGGCGGGCCGCCCTATCATCCGTTTTACCAATGGGCGCTGCGCACGGGGCGGGTCTGGGACAGCCCGGTGCGGCTTTTGGTACATGCGGATCAGGGCTTGATGGTCAGCTTTCGCGGGGCCTTGGCGTTGAAAGAGCACATCACGGTGCCGCCCGCGGCAACCAAACCCTGCGCGGACTGCGCCGCGCCGTGCCTTGCGGCCTGCCCGGCGGGGGCCTTGGGCGAGACGGGCTATGACGTGCCAGCTTGCCGTGCCTATCTTTCGGCGGGCGATCGCGATTGCATGAAAGCGGGTTGTCTTGTGCGCCGCGCTTGCCCGGTGACCCAAGCCTATGCAAGGATGCCAGAACAATCCGCCTATCATATGAGGCAGTTCCACAAATGAAGCGCTTGATCCTGACGCGGCATGCGAAATCCAGCTGGGACGACCCGCTGATGAATGACCATGACCGCCCGCTGAACGAACGTGGCAAAGCGGCGGCGGCCGATCTCGGCCAATGGCTCGCCTCGCGCGGCTATGTGCCGTCGGAGGTGTTGTGTTCAGACGCCGTGCGGACCCGGGCCACCTTTTCGGGCCTTGCCCCTGCCCTGCCGGGCGCGCCGGTGTTGGATCTGAAGCCAGCGCTCTATCATGCTGGCCCTGATGTGATGCTGGCGGTGCTGCGCCATGCCGTGGCCGAGACGGTGATGATGATCGGCCACAACCCTGGCATTGCCGAATTTGCCCATCGTCTGGTGTCGAAAACCCCGACCAGCCCAGACTTTCGCAAATACCCCACAGGGGCGACGTTGGTGGTTGATTTCGCAGTTGAGAGCTGGGCCGAAGCAAGTTTCGGCCAGGGCGTCACGGTTGACTTCATCATCCCGCGTGAGATCGTGGCCTAACCGCTCCTCGGGCGCCTTCGGCGTCTCGTCGCAACGACGAAGGCGTCGAGGAGTTTCAGTGACCGAGGATTTGGCTGAGGAACAGCTTGGTCCGGTCGCTTTGCGGGTTCGAGAAGAACTCTTTCGGCGCGTTCTGTTCGACGATCTGGCCTTGGTCCATGAACACCACGCGGTTCGCCACGGCTTGGGCAAAGCCCATCTCGTGGGTGACACAGATCATGGTCATTCCCTCTTCAGCCAAGGCGATCATGGTGTCGAGCACCTCCTTGATCATCTCGGGGTCAAGCGCCGAGGTCGGTTCGTCAAACAGCATGATCCGGGGTTTCATGCACAAAGACCGGGCAATCGCCACGCGCTGCTGCTGGCCGCCTGACAACTGGCCCGGATACTTGTGGGCCTGTTCGGGGATTTTCACTTTGTGCAGGAAGTGCATCGCGATCTCTTCCGCCTCGCGCTTCGGGGTCTTGCGAACCCAGATCGGCGCCAGCGTGCAGTTTTCCAAAATGGTCAAATGTGGGAAGAGGTTGAAGTGCTGGAACACCATCCCCACTTCGGACCGGACCTTGTCGATGTTCTTCAGGTCGTTGGTCAGCTCGGTACCGTCGACCACGATCTTGCCAGCCTGATGTTCTTCCAGCCGGTTGATGCATCGAATCAGCGTCGACTTGCCCGAACCTGACGGCCCGCAAATCACGATCCGCTCACCGCTATGAACGGTCATGTCGATATCGCGCAGAACGTGGAACTGGCCGAACCACTTGTTCATGCCGGTGATCTGGATGGCGACCTCGTCCGAGACCTGCATCTGTTTGGTTGCTTCTGCCATGGTCAGGGCTCCTTAACGGTGATCGGTTTTCAGCTTCTGTTCCAGATACATGGAGTATCTGGACATCCCGAAGCAGACGGCAAAGAAAATCGCACCGACAAAGATGTAGGGCTCCCAATAGATGCCCTTCCACGCGGTGTCGGCCCGCACGATGGTGGTGACGCCTTTCAAGGGGTCCATCAGGCCGACAAAGGCGACCAGAGTGGTATCTTTGAAAAGGCCAATAAACGTGGATACAATGCCCGGGATCGACACCTTTAGCGCCTGCGGCATTACGATCAGCCATTGCGCCTGCCAGTAGTCAAGGCCCAGCGCATCGGCAGCCTCGTATTGGCCCTTCGGCAGTGCGGCAAGGCCGCCGCGGATCACCTCGGCCAGATAGGCGGCAGAGAAGAAGGTCACGAGAATGATGACCCGCAACACCACGTCAAAGTTTGTTTGTGGCGGCAGGAAATAGCCCAAAAGCAGGGTTGCCGTGAATAGCACCGTGATCAGCGGCACGCCACGCACGAACTCGATAAATCCGACGCAAAGCGTTTTGATAAGCAGCATGTCAGACTGGCGACCCAGTGCGAGCAGGATACCAATCGGCAAAGACGCCCCAATCGCGGTAACGCCGATCACAAAGGCCAGCAAAAAGCCGCCAAACTGGTCAGAGGTGATAGCCTCCATCCCAAGGGGCATCGCCGCCTCAAGCCCGGTGGTGACGCTGGTTTGAAGCGCAAGCCACCAGATTGCGGCCACAAGGGTGCCCGCCCCGGTGGCGACAACGACGCCAAGGAAAGACTTGGTGGCCATGTAGACCAGTGCCAGCAGCACGAAGCCCAAGGCTACCCCAATCGGTCCCCAGATTGACCCGCCATACAGCAGCCAGAACCCCAAAAGCGGATAGATCAACGTCAGAATGACCAGCCGTTTGGGGGCCATCCACGAGAGCGTGGTCAGCCCGATCAGTATCAGCGCAAAGACCACCAGATGGGTTGGGTTATGGTCTAACAGGGCCAATGCGATCATGCTCAGCACCGAAACGGTCCCGACGAGCGTGAGGTTGGGTTTACGCAGGCCGTAATACAGAACCGGCGCCAGCGCGATCAGCAACAGGCCCAGCGCCAAAACCGGACGCCAGTACAGATCAGCCGGATAAAAGCCGAACAGGAACTGGTGCCAGCGTTCGCGAATCAAGGCCCAGCAAGCGCCGGTTGCCTCTGGGCCGGCGCTGGCCCAGACAATCTCACGGCATTCTTTCACAGAGTCGGCGGTCCAGACGCTGTTCAGCCACCACGGAAGCCCCGATTGCACCAAGAGCACAACAACCGTCAGGCCGACCAACGTCAGCACGGTGTTGAAGGCAGACGAAAACAGATTCTCGCGCAGCCATTTGATCGCGCCGCGTTCGGTCAGCGGTGGGGCCTGCTCTGGCAGCATGTCAGAGCGGACAAATGCGGGATCGGGCATCTTAACGCTCCTTCAGCTTGACGGAATTGTTGTAAATGTTCATCAGCGAGGAAATCAGCAGGCTGATCGTCAGGTAGATGCCCATCATCAGCACCATGCATTCCATCTCGCGCCCGGTCTGGTTCATCGTGATGCCACCCAGCGTGCCGCGCAGATCAAGGTATGACACGGCAATGCCCAGCGAGGTGTTCTTGGTCAGGTTAAGGAACTGGCTGATCAGGGGCGGGATAATGACGCGCAGCGCCTGCGGCAGGATCACCAAGTTCATCGTGCGGCCGGGGCGAAGGCCAAGGGCAAAGGCGGCCTCGGTCTGGCCTTTGGAAATTGCCTGAATACCACCCCGAACGATTTCGGCGATGAAGGCCCCGGTATAAAGGATCAACGCCACCAAAAGCGCGGTGAACGAGTGGTTCACCGACAGCCCGCCTGTGAAGTTGAAGCCCTTGATCGAGGGGTATTCCAGATGAAAGCCCATCGCCATCAAGAGCGCGATCGCGGGCACGAACAGCACCAAAAGCGATTTCCACCACGTGGTCGGACGGTCGCCCGTATCTTCTTGAATGGCCTTGGCACGGGCCAAGATCCGGCGGTTCACCATGATCGAAACCAGGACAACGACAAGAAAGGCCACGCCTGACAGGTTGACCGGAACGGTTGCGATTTCAAGGGTCGGCAACGGACGGTCCAGGACCGGGCCGGGAATGTTCGACCCGCGGTTGGTGATCGCAATGGCGCCAAAGAGCATGGTCTCTTTCGGGGCCTCTCCTGCCGCGATCATCTCGTCGGTGACGCGGAAATCTTTGGGTTGGGGGTAGGTTTCGGTAAAGACCACAAAGATCAGGATGATCCACAAAACCAGGGGCACATTGCGGAAAATCTCGACATACACGGTCATCAGCCGCCCAACGAGCCAGTTTTTCGACAACCGCAGCACACCGGCAATCACGCCAACAATGGTGGCGAAGATGCAGCCAATAGAGGCAATAAGCAGGGTGTTCAGAAGGCCGATGATCGCGGCGCGACCGTGGCTGCTGTCATTGGTATAGGGGATCAACTGCTGGTCAATGTCATAGCCAGCGCGCTGCCAAAGGAAGTTGAAATTGATGTCCTTGCCACGTTCCGCAAGGTTTTTAATGGTGTTGTCAGTCATCCAGCCCAGAAAGGCCAAAAGCAAGATCAACACGGCCAGCTGAATCGTATAAGACCTATAGCGCGTGTCATAGATAAGCATTGACAGCCGAAAGGAGTCCTTCGGCGCTTCGGATGCAAGTGACATTATACCCCCTGTGCCGACCGATGGCCGTCTTGATGCGGCCCGTCTGGATCATATCCAATGGTCAAAGCGATTAGGCTAAAGAAAAACGGGCGCACCCCGGTCAGGGATGCGCCCGAGATCAATGATTACCGGAACGGTGCCGCGTACTGCAGGCCGCCCTGGGTCCACAAAGCGTTCAAGCCACGGGCCAGACCGATCGGGGTCGAAGAACCGATGTTGGCTTCGAAGATTTCACCATAGTTGCCATTGGCAAGAATGGCGTTCTTGAAGGCAGCGTTATCAAGGCCAGCCATCACGCCCATGTCACCTTCGGAGCCGAGCAGACGCTTGACTTCCGGGTCGGTGGTCGAGGCTTCAACTTCAGCCAGGTTGGCTTTGGTGATGCCTTTTTCTTCGGCGATCAAGAGCGCGTTGAAAGTCCAACGCACAACGTCTCCCCACTGGTTGTCGCCATGGCGAACGACCGGGCCGAGCGGCTCTTTCGAGATGATTTCCGGAAGGATGGTGTGGTTTTCCGGATCGGGGAACGACGAACGCGCCGCAGCAAGGCCCGAGGCGTCGGTGGTGAAGGCGTCGCAGGTGCCAGCCAGATAGTTGCGCTGTGCTTCGGAGTCGTCGGCAACGGTCACCGGGGTATAGGTGATGTTGTTTTGCTTGAAGAAGTCAGCAAGGTTCAATTCGGTGGTGGTGCCGGTCTGGATGCAGACGGTTGCGCCGTCCAGTTCCTTGGCCGACGAAACACCGAGGTCCTTTTTCACCAAGAAGCCCTGACCATCGTAGTAGTTCACTGCGACGAAATCGAGCTTGAGGTCATGGTCGCGCGAGAAGGTCCAGGTTGAGTTGCGGATCAGAACGTCGACTTCGCCCGAAGCCAGCGCGGTGAAGCGGGTCTCCGAGGTCAGCGGGACGAACTTGACCTTGTTCTGGTCGCCCAGAACGGCGGCGGCGATGGCCTTGCAAAGCGAAGCGTCAAAGCCCTGATACACGCCATTGGCATCGGGGGCGGCAAAGCCGGTCAGACCGGGGTTCGCGCCGCAGATCAACTCGCCACGCGCCTTCACATCGTCCAGAGTGCCGGCAAAGGCGGCGCCCGCAAGTACGGTGGTGGCAGCGAGAGTGCCGAGGAACACGGATTTTTTCATTCTTACCTCTTCCTGTGGGTCTGCCCCGAGGGGCAGGGGTTTACGCTCTGTCTTAACAACAGATGCGGGTTCCGGATGGCACCTCAGGTGCCAGTGTCGGGCATCATCTGTCACGGTCTTGTCCAAGGTCAAGAAAAACATCCGCTAAAACGGAGCAGTTCTTGGCAACAAGCAGATTGACGATTGTATCGCGCACAATGCCGAAACCTTGGCCGCTGGATTGCGCAAGATTGTTACTGACACAAAGCGTAGAACTGCTCGGCCTCGAGCAATGCGCGCTGCTTGACGGCCTCAAGCGCGGCGGCATCCTCGTCGACACCCCAAAACTCGGCCTGCCAGCTCTCATCGATTCGGCTTAAGGCAAAGGCCTCGACCCCCGAAAGACGTCCGCGAGCAAGCGCAATGCCGAGGATCAATGATCCGGTGATGGCGACAAAATCATGGAAAGCGGCCAGTCGAAACGCGTCAAAACCGTCCACTTCCGCCTTCAGCCGGGCCAGGCTTTCCGCCGGTTGGTCAACTGGCACGATGCCGGAAGTTACCACAAGCGTCGCTCCCAGGTCCAGGGCCGACCAGCCCAGAAGTGGGTCCCATCCGGCCGCCTGCCGGGCAATCAGGCCCTCTGGTCCCGTCGCGCGATAGCACAGCAGGTCGCTGGCGCCATAAGCCGCGAGAAGATCCACCACCTCGTCACGCTGGTGGACCAACTTGTCGATGGCCGAATTCACCGCGCGGGTCACCGGCATGGTCTCCGGCTTGACGGCCCCTTGTTGCGCGTCCCATTCACGGGCGGCAGCCTCGGCCATGGCGCGTGTTGGCATGACGACGGTGGCCTTGGCCGGGGTTTTCACCGTGCGCCCGTCAAGCCGCACAGTGAACCCGCCTTCGCAGGGCTCGGCGGTTGCAGCTGTCCAGAATCGCTTGACCTTCCAGCCGCTCATTTGCGGAACTCGAACGGGTCGGCAGGCACGTCATTTTCCTTCCAGTCCAAAAGCTTCCAGGTCTTGTCCATGTGATCGGGCAAGGGGGCGGTAAAGGTCAGCATCCCTTTGGTAATCGGATGCTGTATGGTCAGGCTTCGGGCGTGAAGATGCAGCTTGCGGCTCACCTCTCCACCCAAACCAGCCCCCCAGCCATCGCCCAGATTCTCGGTCGCCGACCCGCCATATTTGCCATCCCCGATGATCGGGTGACCCAATTCAGCCATGTGGGCGCGCAGCTGATGGGTGCGGCCGGTGATCGGTTCCAGCGCCATCCACGACATTCGGGTGCCTAGAAACCAAAGGGTGAAAAAGTCAGTGTGGGCGCGCTTGGCATCGGGGTAATTGGCCATTTTGGCAGGATGGACGCATTGCATCTTCTCGCCCTCGCCACCCCGGCCATGACCGGGGACCTTCATCAGCCCATACTTGACCGCGCCTTGCCGCGGGTTCGGCACGCCGGCGACCAACGCCCAATAGATCTTGCGCGTGTGATGATTGCGCAAAGCCTCAGACAAGGCCCGCGCCACCCGGTCGGTCCGCGCCAGCATCAAGACGCCGGAGGTGTCTTTGTCCAAGCGATGCACCAGTTTCGGCCGCTCTTTGTAGCCGAACTTCAAAGCCTCGGTCAGACCGTCCACATGACGATCCCCTTGACCTGATCCCCCCTGCGACGGCAAACCGGCGGGCTTGTTGAGGATGATGATATGCTCATCTTTCCACAACACCGCGTTCTGAATCATCTTGGTGTCGGCAGCACTAACGCGCCCTTCGGCCGGACGGCTCGGGGCCTCGGTGTCGGGCAAAGGCGGCACACGAATGACCATGCCCGGTGCCACACGATCAGAGGCCTTGGCACGGGCGCTGTCGATGCGTACCTGGCCCGTGCGGCACATCTTTTCGACATGGCCTTGGCTGATCTGCGGAAAGCGGCGCTTGAACCACTTGTCCAGCCGCTGCTCGCCCTCATCCGCCGAGACCGTCAGAAGTTTCACGCCGCTCATCCGAGGGCTCCTTTGGCAAGGGCCGCCCCAAGGGCGACCGCGAGAAGAGAAAGGCCGACCGAAAGCCCAACATAAAGCACCGCCTGTACGGGCTGGCCGGTCTGCCAGAGTTTCAGCGCATCCAGAGAAAAGGCCGAAAAGGTGGTAAACCCGCCCAACACCCCGGCCAACAAAAGTGGGGAAAGTGTGTCACGTGACACAAGAACCACAAACAACACCCCCATCACAAAACTGCCCAGCACATTGACAGCCGCCACCGCCCAAGGCGCGCCTAACGCCGCCACGGTGAGATAGCGCAAGACCGAGCCAATGGCCCCGCCGATCGCAACTTGGGAAAGCGTCCAGAACATGGCGTTTCCTTGCGGCTGCCCGCCCGGTTTGTCAACCGCCGCGCTTTGGGCCGACTGCCTGTCACGAGTTTCATCTTGGCCAAAATACTCCCGCCGGAGGCTCTTTGGGCCAATGTCGAACGCTCCGCGGGGAGTATTTGGACCAAGATGAAAGTCCGGCGCGGATCAGCTGTCCCGTTTGGCGCGCAGTTTCCCAAAGTAGTCGATCCGCTTTTTCAACTCACGCTCAAATCCGCGTTCTGGCGGCGCGTAGTAGACGGGGCGGCGCATACCGTCGGGGAAGTAGTTCTGCCCAGAAAAGCCATCTTCGGCATCGTGGTCATAAGCATAACCCGCGCCATAGCCGATTTCTTTCATCAACTTGGTCGGCGCATTGCGAATGTGCAAGGGTGGCGGGTGGCTGCCGGTGTCGCGCGCCGCGGCGCGGGCGGCTTTGTAGGCGGTGTAGACGCCGTTCGATTTCGGGGCGAGGGCGAGATAGACCACCGCCTGTGCGAGGGCCAGTTCCCCTTCGGGGCTGCCAAGGCGTTCATAGGTCTGCCAGCTGTCTAGGCAGACGGTTTGGGCTTGCGGGTCGGCAAGGCCGATATCTTCGACCGCCATGCGGGTGATGCGGCGGGCTAGAAAGCGGGGGTCTTCCCCGCCTTCCAGCATGCGGGCGAACCAGTAAAGGGCGGCATCTGGATCAGATCCCCGGACCGATTTGTGCAACGCAGAAATCAGGTTATAATGTTCCTCACCCGACTTGTCGTATTTCGTGGCCCGTCGCATCAGCCGAGTGGCCAGTTGGTCGCGGGTCAGGGGTTTGTCAGCCTTCCAAGCGGCCACCTGTTCGATGAGGTTAAGGCAAGCACGCCCATCGCCATCGGCCATGTCGATCATCGCTTCGCGCGCTTCCCCAGTCAGAGGCAGCGCCCTGCCCAACTCGCGTTCCGCGCGCTGGGCCAGGCGTTCCAGATCGGCAGGCGTCAGCCGTTCCAGTACGATGACCTGCGAGCGCGACAGAAGGGCCGCGTTCAACTCGAACGAGGGGTTCTCGGTGGTAGCGCCGACCAATAGGATGGTGCCATCTTCCATATGGGGCAGAAAGCCGTCTTGTTGGGCCTTATTGAAGCGATGAATTTCATCGACGAACAACAGCGTGCCTTGCCCATTCTGCCGACGAATACGGGCCTGCTCAAAGACCTTTTTTAGGTCTGGAACCCCAGTGAAGATGGCCGAGATTTGTACGAAGGTCAGATTGGTCTGATCGGCCAGAAGCCGGGCGATTGTGGTCTTGCCCACCCCAGGTGGCCCCCACAGGATCAGTGACGACAAGGATCCCGCCGCCAGCATCGCACCCAAGGGCCCTTCATGCCCCAGCACATGCGCCTGCCCGATCACTTCGGACAAGTTGCGCGGGCGCAGCCGATCGGCCAGCGGGCGTGGCGCGCCGGGGACGTGTTGCGAAGAAGCAGTGTCAAACAGATCAGCCATGCCGACCAGACTACGCCCGGATGCAGAGCGGGGAAAGCCCTGCCGTCAGTGAACAGTCTGACTAAAGTCCATCAAGACGACCTGATTTTCGATCCCGTCGATCTCCATCACCGGTCCCATGCCTTGCATCTTTACGCCCACGCGGTCAGCCCAGCGGGGCCATGTGGCCGCCAAAAGCGTCAGGCAATGGCTGGCACCCAGTCCACGCACCGTTTCGCCGAGTTGGGCAATCAGCTGGGCATGCACCCGGCGGCGGATTGAGGAGGGCACATCATGGCTGACAAAGAGGCGTGAGCTTTCCCAGACATGCTCGGCCACTGGGGCTTCGTCATGTAAAAGATGGGCAGGAATGGTGTCCAACAGCCCGCGCTGGGCGTCGCGGATCATATAGCTGTAAATGCCGCAGCGGGTTGTTGTTGGCGTCAGCCGATTGCCCGCCAGAACCTTGCCCTCACCGTCATGAACGACAACCCAGCGGCTGGCAGGAGTGTCGTACTGGTCGTATTCCATGCCCATCGCCTCGGGCAGGTTCCACTTGTTATGCACGATGAACAATTCGCGCCTTGCGCGAAGCATATTGGCAAACAACTCGCCATGATTGTGCAAATTGGCAAAAGAAAGCGTTGTGGTCAGCATGGCAGCTCCTATTCGGTTGGATGGCAGTCAAACCTTGCAGGAGGGGTCTTGATTACATCAGGCGATAATCCTTTGCCCGCTGGATCGCTTCAGCCGTTGTACGCGCCATCAGCCGAATCCGCGCCGAGGTGATCCTCGCCTTGAGCGCACTTTCGGAAATCCCCAACTTGGCCGCAGCCGCTGCAATCCGGTCCCCCCCGGCAATACACTTTAGCGCTTCGATCTGGGCTTTGGTCAGCGCTTCGGGCGGTTCGGTCATCTCATGCAGCCGGTGCACGATGGCAGCGCAGGCAGCAATTTCTGGATCGGTGAACTCGCGGTCAGATCGGGCGAAAGAGGCGATGGTGCGCGACTTGATCGGACCACAGGCGACAGTGGCCCCATGGGTCAAACCATAGCTGGCGGCGGTCTTGAACAGGCCAAAGGGATCGGGTAGCGATGCATCGTTCCAGCGGATCGTGCCGGTGGTGGAAAACCCCCAAGCAATCATCGGGTCACGCAGCACATAGCCGTTTTCAGTATAGTGATCGAGCCAGGCCGGATCATAGGTTTGAAACATGAACAGCGGGGCTGTGAAGCGGATGTGTAGACCGACGGAGTAGCCAGCTGGGGCCATCATGGCCAACTGGTGCAGTTCAATATCCATACCCAGTTTAATTGACATATGAATTTCGCTTTAGGTCGATTCTACAGCAACTCTAGATTGCAATTCAGAAATGTGCCAGAACTGAATCACTGCTGATTAAAACTGTACATGAAACGGTCTTGGAACGGCAAAAAGACCCAAAATTCCGGCGTCCTTGCACCTCGCTCGGCGGGTGCAGGTTGCGGTTAACCATGAATTGCCAGCGACGCCTGGTCGAACTCCATGCCGTCAACCTGTGGCAGATTCCATTTGTGCTGCACGATAAAAAAACTGATGCCGTCCCCGCAGGACATTGGTGAACAAGGTGCCGTGGGTGTGAATCTTGTCAAAAGATGATAAAGGATAATGTGGTCGTCTGCATGGGTACCTCCAGCCGGTTTGAAAGCATAAATCGGCCGGGGCACCATTTAGAACAGCTTGCCTTACAGCGCGCGCTGGACCGCTTCGGCGGTAGCGCGGCACAACAAGCGTTCGCGTGGGCTGCGCAGTCGTGCCTTGATTGCGCTTTACGAGATGCCGATCTGATGTGCCGCATGAGAATAGCGGTAGCCTTTCGCGATCAGCCGCAGTGCTTCAACCTGAGCGGCTGAGAGAGGTTCGGGCGTTTGGGTTTCCTGGAGCCGCACGCGCACCATTTCGGCGATTTCAACCATCTCAGTGTCGGTGAATTCGCGGTCGTTGCGACCAAACCGCCGATTGTCCGAGAACTGGTCGGCCCCCGCGCGACCGCAACACCATAGGTCAGGCTATGGGCTTTTGCCTGTCCCAAGACTTCATGCGGATCGGGATGGTTCAGCGCGCTCCACCGCGCGACATCTTCGGTGCCAAACCCCCAGGAAATGAGCGGATCACACAGCATGTAACCCCGGTTGGTGTAGATCTCGACCCAGTTCGGGTCGTAGGTGTTGACCATGATTTGGGCAGAGGCAAACCTGATGTGCAGGCCAAGCGCGTAACCTGACGGGGCCAAGGCCGACAGTTGTGCCAACCCATCTCCATTCCAATCGTGTGCGCCATTTTGCTTTCCCTTACCCCTAAACCGGTTCGCCAAAGGCAACCTATCGCTGATTCAATGCAAGCTTAGGTCATTTTTCGGTAAAGGGTATAACTGAAAAAGGCCCGCGAAACGCGGGCCTTTCATCAGGGTCTTAGACGCTCTGTGCCAGTGGCGCAGTGTCAGTCCTCAGCAGCTTCATCAGCGGCGCTGCGGGCATGGTCTGCGGCACCTTTGGCCGACGGATCACGGTCGACGAATTCGATGATCGCCATCGGAGCCATGTCGCCATAGCGAAAGCCAGCCTTCAGGATGCGGACATAACCGCCCTGACGGGTGGCATAGCGCGGACCAAGGATTTCAAACAGACGTGCGGTGTGCATGTCCTGCTTCAGCTGGGCATGGGCTTGACGACGTGCGTGCAGATCGCCGCGCTTGGCCAGCGTAATGAGTTTTTCAATGATCGGACGCAGTTCCTTGGCTTTCGGCAAGGTGGTCTTGATCTGCTCGTGTTCAATCAGTGAGCCAGCCATATTGGCGAACATCGCTTTGCGGTGTTCGTGGGTGCGGTTCAGCTTGCGGTAGCCGTTTGAGTGACGCATCGGAATCTCCTAGACGCTTGTTTTGCTTTGTCCGGCAGGGCCTACGACTGGTCCCGCTCACCTTGGGGTCATTAGACCCATGTTTTCCCCGGCAGTCCGGGCAATTTAGCGGCCCCCTCCCCCTCCGCAGGGAGGGGATGGGGGTGGGGTGTTGCCCCTTAGAACTGGTCTTCGAAGCGCTTGGCCAGATCTTCGATGTTTTCTGGCGGCCAGTCTTCGACTTCCATCCCCAGATGCAGACCCATGCCCGACAGCACTTCCTTGATCTCGTTCAAGGACTTGCGGCCGAAGTTCGGGGTGCGCAGCATCTCGGCTTCGGTTTTCTGAATCAGATCGCCGATATAGACAATGTTGTCGTTCTTCAGACAGTTGGCCGAACGGACCGAAAGCTCCAGCTCGTCAACTTTCTTGAGCAGCAGCGGATTGAACTCAAGGCCCGCATCCACTTCGCCCGCCTTCGCCGACTCCGGCTCGTCAAAGTTGACGAACACACCCAGCTGGTCCTGCAGAATACGCGCGGCATAAGCCACGGCATCATCGGGGGTCAGCGAGCCATCGGTTTCGATCTTCATGGTCAGCTTGTCATAGTCCAGCACCTGACCTTCGCGGGTCGGCTGCACTTCGTACGACACTTTCTTCACTGGCGAGTAGATCGCATCGATCGGGATCAGGCCAATCGGCGCATCTTCCGGACGGTTTTTGTCGGCTGAGACATATCCCTTTCCGGTGTTGACCGTCAGTTCCATGTAGACGTCGGCGCCATCGTCGAGGTGACAGATAACGTGGTCCTTGTTCAGAACTTCGATGCCATTGGTTTCCGATATGTCACCAGCGGTGACAACGCCCGGGCCTTTGGCGGAAATCGACAGGCGCTTCGGCCCTTCGACTTCCATCTTCAGGCGAACGCCCTTCAGGTTCAGCACGATGTCAGTGACATCTTCGCGAACGCCAGCAACGCTGGAGAACTCGTGCAGCACATTGTCGATCTGCACACTGGTGATGGCCGCGCCTTGCAGCGACGACATCAGCACACGACGCAGCGCGTTGCCCAGCGTCAGACCAAAGCCACGCTCCAGCGGTTCTGCGATCACGGTCGCAACGCGCTGAGCATCAGCCCCGGCCTTTACGACCAGTTGCTGCGGCTTGATAATTTCCTGCCAATTCTTGTGGATCATGCTTTCGCCTCCATTCTTGTCGCCTGCCCATGTCCCGTAAGCAAGTGACGCCCGAGGATCAGGAATCACTCAATCGGGCCGCGCGAAACCGCACGGCCCGATTGAATTCGAAAAACTTTAAACGCGGCGGCGCTTCGGCGGACGGCAGCCGTTGTGCGCCAGAGGGGTCACATCACGGATCGAGGTGATGTTCAAACCGGCAGCAGCCAGCGCGCGCAAAGCCGATTCACGGCCCGAGCCGGGGCCCTGCACTTCGACTTCGACGGTCTTCATGCCATGCTCTTGCGCCTTGCGGGCAGCGTCCTCGGCAGCCATCTGGGCTGCGTAAGGGGTGGATTTCCGCGAGCCTTTGAAGCCCATGGTGCCCGAGGACGACCAGGAAATCGCGTTGCCTTGAACGTCAGAGATCAGGATCTTAGTGTTGTTGAACGAAGAGTTCACGTGAACCACGCCAGCGGCGATGTTCTTGCGTTCTTTTTTCTTCGTGCGGGATGCTTTGGTATCGCGTGCCATAGTGCCCTACCCCTTATTTCTTCTTGCCAGCGATGGCTTTTGCGGGGCCCTTGCGGGTACGAGCGTTCGTATGGGTGCGCTGGCCGCGGACCGGAAGTCCCTTACGGTGACGCAGACCACGATAGCAACCAAGGTCCATCAGACGCTTGATGTTCATCGAGACTTCGCGACGCAGGTCGCCTTCAACGGTGAAGTTGGCGTCGATGAATTCACGGATCGCCAGAACTTCGGCGTCGGTCAGCTGGTTGACGCGGCGTGCGCGGTCAATGTTCAGCGCTGCGCAGATAGCTTCTGCGTTCGTCGCGCCGATACCAGCGATATACTGCAGGGAAATGGGAACCCGTTTTTGCGTCGGGATGTTAACGCCAGCAATACGTGCCAAACGTATCTTCCTTTTGGTTGCGGTTCCGTAGTGCCAGAACCTTTTTTCACAACAGCCGGACCTGCGCCCGACAACGATCTTCCCAAATAAGGGAAACCCAAACCACGGGCGATTCCGTGTCGGGACGCCGTGCTTTAGGGGCTTTCCCCCCTGCAGTCAAGCGGCCTGGGCCGTAATCTCAAGCCTTATCCAGAACTTTCGCGATTGCGGTCGCGACCTGATCCATCGCGGCCATGCCGTCAATCTGCACAAGGCTTTTCTTGGCCCAGTAATAGCCGATCAGGGGGGCGGTGTTCTTGTAGTATTCCTGCAGCCGCACGGCAAAGACCTCAGGCGTGTCATCCTTGCGGACCGGCTGGCCTTCAGCGCGTGCCTCTTCGGCGCGCTTGACGATGCGGCCAACCAGCGCTTTGTCATCCACCACAAGCTCGATCACCGCATCCAACGTCAGGCCGCGCTTGGCCAGAAGATCGGCCAACGTATCCGCCTGTTTCAGCGTGCGCGGAAAACCGTCAAAGATGAACCCGCCGGGGGCGCCCTTTTCCAGCTTTTCCTCGATCAGGCCGATGACGATCTCATCGGTGACGAGACCGCCCTGTTCCATCACGTCAGCAACCTTGCGACCCATTTCGGTGCCGCTGGTCTTGGCCTCGCGCAGCATGTCGCCGGTCGACAGTTGCACCATGGCGCGCTCATCCACCAACCGCTTGGCCTGCGTGCCTTTGCCAGCCCCCGGCGGCCCGAGAAGGATGATATTCGACATAGTCTACCTCACTTAGCGCCGCGCCGGAGCCTTGGGGGTGCGTTTCTTGCCCCGCAGGTTCGACTTTTCGATCAGGCCTTCATACTGATGGGCCAGCAAATGCGACTGCACCTGATTGATCGTGTCCATGGTCACCGAGACCACGATCAGCACTGAGGTGCCGCCAAAGTAGAAAGGAATAGCAAACTGGTCGCGCAGCACTTCGGGCAAAAGGCAGATCAGCGCCAGGTAGCCCGAGCCGACCACCAAGACACGGTTGACCACATATTCCAAATACTCTTCGGTCTTTTTTCCAGGACGGATGCCGGGAATAAAGCCGTTCTGATCTTGCAGGTTCTTGGCCACATCCTCGACCTTGAACGCCACGTTGAAGGTATAGAAATAGGCAAAAAACACGATCATGCCCACGAAGAACAGCAGATAAAGCGGTTGGCCGGGGCCGAAATAGGCCAGAATGGTCGACATGATCGGGCCGGTTTGCGCGCCCGAGAAGGTCGAGATGGTGATCGGCAACAACAGCAGCGACGAGGCAAAGATCGCCGGGATAACGCCCGAGGGGTTCACCTTGATCGGCAGATTGGACGACCCACCGTCGAACACCTTCATACCCACCTGACGGCGGGGATATTGGATGGTGATTTTGCGCAGCGCCCGCTCCATGAATACGACCGCCGCGATGACGACCACCACCATGATCAGCACGCCAATGATGACCGGGGTCGAGATGACGCCCGCGCGGCCTTGGCTGAAGAATTGCGCCAGCGCTGCCGGAATTTCTGCCACGATGCCGACAAAGATGATCAGTGAAATGCCATTTCCGATGCCGCGTGCGGTGATCTGCTCACCCAGCCACATCAGGAACATGGTGCCGCCGACCAGCGTGATAACGCAAGACGCGATAAAGAACGCACCCGGCGTATGCGCCAACCCACCTGCCTGCAACGAAATCGCGATGCCATAGCCTTGAAACAGCGCCAGTGCGACCGTGCCGTAACGCGTCCACTGGTTCATTTTCTTGCGGCCCTGTTCGCCCTCTTTCTTCATCTGCTCCAGCGCGGGCACCATGGATGCCAAAAGCTGGACGATAATCGAGGCCGAGATATAGGGCATGATCCCAAGGGCAAAGATCCCCATGCGGCTGATAGCACCGCCGGTGAACATGTTCAAAATACCGCCAAGACCGGCACCAGCATCTGCCATAAACTCGCGTAGCGCCTGACCGTCGATCCCAGGAACGGGGATATAGGTGCCAAGACGGTAAACGATCAGCAGGCCAAGGGTAAAGAAGATGCGCTGACGCAGATCCGTCGCTTTACCGAAGGCCCCCCAAGACAGGTTGGCCGCCATTTGCTCTGCAGCAGATGCCATGTTTGGTCTCTTTCATGCACAGCGCCGCCGAACCGTTCTCCGGTCGGCGGCGCGGGAAAACTCGTGGGATGATGTAAGCGGTCTTGTCGCCGCTCACAACCTCTTATTCAGCCGCTGCTGCAACCGTGAGCGAACCGCCAGCGGCCTTCACAGCCTCGATAGCGGCGGCCGATGCGCCGGTGACCACCAGCTTGACGGCCGATTTGATCTCGCCCTTGTTGAGAACGCGGATACCGTCCAGCTTTTGCTTGGTCAGGCCAGCCGCAATCAGCGCATCTTCGGTGATCTCGGCTTTGGCATCCAGCTTGCCCAGACCGATGAACTTTTCGATCAGGCCCAGATTGATGACGGCGTAATGCTTTTGGTTCGGCTTGTTAAAGCCGCGCTTGGGCAGGCGGCGATACAGCGGCATCTGGCCGCCTTCGTACCCACCAATGGCCACACCCGAACGCGATTTCTGGCCCTTGATGCCACGGCCAGCGGTCTTACCCTTGCCCGAGCCGGGACCGCGCGCGACGCGCTTTTGCTTTTTTGTGGCGCCGGGATTGTCGGAAAGTTCATGCAGTTTCATGTCGCAAACTCCTATGCCGGAACTGCACCCACTGCGACGGCGGGGCAAACACGGCGATTTTTCTTGGTTATGTGACGCCGGGCGTCACGGGTCTTGTTGATTCTGTCACCCAATAAGGTCACCGGGCGCGTATAGAGGGCGCATGGCAATCAATCAACCCCCGTAGGGCGGGGTTTACCCCGCCGCTGGTGCGGGATAGCTGCCGGACGCATCATGCTTTTCCTGACCCGTCAACGCGGGCGTGAAAACGCAGATGATCCGCAGATCTGTCGTGGCGCGCAGGATGTGGGCCTCATGGTGGTCCAGCACATAAACCGTCCCCGGCCCCAACGGCCAGACCTGCCCGGTCGCCACATTCACCACTTCGCCCATACCTTCGATGACATAGTTGGTCTCGACGTGGTTCTTGTATTCCAAAAGCTGCTCGGTGCCCGCCTTGCACAGCGTGTCATGCAAGGAATAGCCCAAACCGTCAGCGGCCAACAGGATGCGGCGGCTTTCAAAGGCCTCCCCCTTCACATGGGCGGCGGTATTGAGAATTGCGGCAAGGGTGCGGACGATCATGGTGGCTCCTGGGGCTGGCTTGGCCCCGGCACGATGACCGAGTTTCGCACAAATGAAAACGCCCCCGCGTTTCCGCAGGGGCGTGATCGGTAGGGTGGGTTTTCAACCCACCAAACGCTTAGCCACGCTCTTCGATGATCTCAACGAGGTGGCTGATCTTGTTGACCATGCCGCGGACGGAAGGGGTATCTTCCAGCTCACGGGTCCGGTTCATCTTGTTCAGGCCCAGACCTTTCAGGGTCGCGGTCTGCACAGCCGGGCGGCGGGCGGCCGAGGCCACCTGCTTCACGACGATGGTTTTTTTGGCGGCCAAAGCCGCTGCCTTCTTGGCTGCCATGATCAAGCCTCCACGGTTTCAGCGGCGGGCTTGTTCAGGATCTCGGCGACCTTCTTGTTGCGGCGAGCCGCAACCTGACGAGGCGAGGTTTCCTGCTTAAGACCGTCGATGGTGGCACGGATCATGTTGTAGGGGTTCTGCGAGCCAATCGACTTCGCAACAACGTCCTGCAGACCCAGCATTTCGAACACAGCACGCATCGGGCCGCCGGCGATGATGCCGGTACCAGCCACAGCCGAGCGCATCACGACTTTACCGGCGCCATGACGGCCTTCCATGTCGTGGTGCAGCGTGCGGGCGTCCTTCAAGGGCACACGGATCATCTGGCGCTTGGCCTGTTCCGTTGCCTTGCGGATCGCTTCCGGCACTTCTTTGGCCTTGCCCTTGCCGAAGCCAACACGACCTTTTTGGTCGCCGACCACAACAAGAGCTGCAAAGCCAAAGCGCTTGCCGCCTTTTACGGTTTTGGAAACGCGGTTGATTGCGACCAGACGGTCAGCAAATTCCGGGGTTTCCTCGGGCCGATTGTCGCGGCGATCATTGCCACCACGATTGTCCCGACGGTTTTCACGTTCTGCCATTTTTCAACTCCTCAGAACTTCAGTCCACCTTCACGGGCAGCATCGGCCAAAGCCTTGATCTTGCCGTGAAAGAGGAAACCGCCGCGATCGAAGTAGCACTCTTCGACACCGGCCTTCTTGGCGCGCTCGGCGATGGTGAGACCCACCTTCGCCGCCGCTTCCACGTTGTTTTTGCCGACGTAGCCCAGATCCTTTTCCAAGGTCGAGGCTGCCGCCACAGTGATGCCCTTGGCGTCGTCGATCAGCTGAGCGCTGATGTTTTTCGACGAGCGGTGGACGGACAGGCGAAGGCGGCCATTGGCCATCGCCTTGATCTTGTTCCGGACGCGCATGCGGCGCTTGAGGAACAGCTCTCTTTTGTTGTTCGCCATTTTTGCGCCCCTTACTTCTTCTTGCCTTCCTTGCGGAAGACGAACTCACCCTTGTAGCGTATGCCTTTGCCCTTATAGGGCTCGGGCTTGCGCCATTCGCGTATGTTCGCGGCGACTTGACCAACCTGTTGTTGGTCAATGCCTTCCACAATGATTTCGGTCTGCTTCGGAGAGGTGACGGTGATGCCAGCCGGAACCGCGAAGTTCACTTCGTGGCTATAGCCCAACGACAGCTTCAGCACGTTGCCGTTCATCGCTGCGCGATAACCAACGCCCTGAATTTCCATCTCTTTCTTGAAGCCGGTGCTGACGCCGATGACCAGATTTTCGATCATCGAACGTGACATGCCCCACTGTTGACGCGCCAGCTTCGAGGTGCCGCGCGGCGTCACCTTGATGCTGTCGTTCTCAATGGTTAGCGTCACGTTATCGCCAGCGGTGAAGCTGCGGGTGCCCTTTGGGCCTTTGACTTCGACTGTCTGGCCAGAGATCGTGGCCGAGACGCCTTTGACAAGGGCGACGGGTTTCTTGCCGATACGAGACATTCAACCCTCCTTAGAACACGGTGCAAAGCACTTCGCCGCCAACATTGGCCGCGCGTGCATTTGCATCCGACATGACGCCCTTTGGCGTCGACACGATGGAGATACCCAGGCCATTGCGGACCGAGGGGATATCCTTAACGCCCATGTAAACACGACGGCCAGGCTTGGATACGCGCTTAACTTCGCGGATCACAGGGGTGCCTTCGTAGTACTTCAGGCTGATTTCAAACTCACCCTGGCCATTGGCCGTGGGGGTCTTTTCATAGCCGCGGATATAGCCTTCCGACAGCAGCACATCCAAAACGCGGGCCCGCAGCGTGGACGCTGGGGTTTTTACGGTGGATTTGCCGCGCAGCTGGCTGTTGCGGATGCGCGTCAGCATATCGCCAATAGGATCGTTCATCGACATTGTGCGATCTCCTTACCAGCTGGACTTGACCATGCCCGGGATCTGACCGAACGAGGCCAGTTCACGCAGCATGATGCGGCTGAGTTTGAGCTTGCGATAGAACGCATGCGGACGGCCCGTCAGTTGGCAGCGGTTGTGAAGCCGCGTTGCCGACGAGTTGCGGGGCAGCTGAGCCAATTTTAGAGACGCCTTGAAACGCTCTTCCACCGGCTTGGACTGGTCGTTGATCACCACTTTCAGTGCGGCGCGCTTGGTCGCATGCTGTTTAACCAGCTTGGCGCGCTTCACTTCGCGGTTCACCATGGATTTTTTTGCCATTGCTTTGGTTCCTCGCGCTTACGACGTGAAGGGCATGTTGAAATGCTTCAACAGCGCCTTGGCTTCCGCGTCGGTCTTTGCGGTGGTGCAGATGATGATGTCCATACCCAAGATCTCGTCGACTTTGTCGAAGTTGATCTCGGGGAACACGATTTGCTCTTTCAGGCCCATGGCATAGTTGCCACGGCCGTCAAACGAGGAGCCTTTCACGCCGCGAAAGTCGCGGACGCGGGGCAAAGCCACCGTGACCAGACGGTCGAGGAATTCATACATGCGGTCGCCGCGCAGCGTGACCTTGCAGCCCAGCGGCATTTCCTCGCGAACGCGGAAACCGGCGATGGACTTCTTGGCCTTGGTGATGACAGCTTTCTGGCCTGCAATCGCTGTGAGTTCCTCAGCAGCGGTCTTAACCTTCTTGGTGTCTTTCACGGCTTCGCCGACACCCATGTTCAGGACGATCTTGTCCAGCTTGGGGATCTGCATGTCGTTCTTGTAACCGAATTCGGTTTTCATCTCAGCGCGGATGCGGGCATGATAGTCAGCCTTGGCGCGCGGGGTGTATTTGGCTTGATCCAACATCAGATGGCCTCCCCGGTGGTCTTGGCGAAGCGAACCTTCTTGTCGCCTTCCATACGGAAACCGACGCGGGTGGCTTTGCCGTTCTTGTCCATCAGAGCCAGGTTCGACAGCTCGATCGGCATGGCTTTCGCCAGACGGCCGCCCTGCGAGGCTTGGGACTGCTTGGTGTGACGGATCGCGACGTTGACGCCTTCAACCACGGCTTTGTTGGCGGTCGGGATCACCGAGGCGATTTCGCCCTGCTTGCCCTTGTCCTTGCCGGTGATCACGACAACCTTGTCGCCTTTACGGAGCTTGGCAGCCATTACAGCACCTCCGGAGCAAGCGAGATGATTTTCATGAAGTTCCTGGCGCGCAGTTCACGGACAACCGGCCCAAAGATACGCGTGCCTACCGGTTCACCCTGATTGTTCAGGATGACGGCCGCGTTGCGATCAAAACGGATGGTGGTGCCGTCTTCACGGCGAACTTCCTTGGCAGTGCGAACAACAACGGCCTTGCGGACGTCGCCTTTTTTCACACGACCCTTCGGAATCGCTTCCTTCACCGAAACAACGATGATGTCACCGACCGAAGCATAACGGCGGTGCGAACCGCCAAGAACCTTGATGCACTGAACTCGGCGAGCGCCAGAGTTGTCAGCCACATCCAGATTCGTTTGCATCTGGATCATTTGGTTTCTCCCGACCTTTGGGGATCATTCCCCAGGGTTTCGTATTGTCGACAGACGAAAGGGCCGGGGCTTATGCCTCGACCACAACCGTCCAGCGTTTGGTTTTCGAAATCGGCGCGCACTCTTCGATGCGAACGGTGTCACCGGTCTTGAATTTGTTGTGTTCGTCGTGAGCGCGATATTTCTTCGACTTACGAACGGTCTTTTGCAGCAGCGGGTGCTTGAAACGACGTTCCACCAAAACGGTGATGGTCTGTTCGTTCTTGTCCGAGGTGACAACACCCTGCAGGATACGTTTCGGCATGGCGGTTCCCCTTACTTCGCAGCTTCAGCAGCTTTTTGGACAAGCACAGTCTTGATGCGGGCGACGTCACGACGGACAGCGCGCATGCGGGCGGTGTTTTCCAGCTGGTTGGTGGCGGCCTGGAAGCGCAGGTTGAAG
>JBILYK010000091.1:0-14555 GCA_044377735.1 Paracoccaceae bacterium
AATGCATCAAGACCTCAGGATTCAAGAGCGCAGCCCAAACGGTTTCGGGGCTGGCCTTGATGGTTTTCACATCGGACAGTTGCATCACAAGAACTCCTCACTTGGTCGACAGCCTAAGGTGGCCCGTCGGGCGGCGCTATGGTCCCTTGGTCGTAGTCGCGGCCAGAAAAGCGTAAATCGCCTCGGGCTGAACCGGCTTTATCAAAAGCCCAAGCCCGGCCTGCGCCGCCACCTCGCGCAGCCCCTCGCCCCGGTCGGCTGAAAGCAGGCGAGCGGGCAGGTCGGGGGCGCGGGCGCGCAAGGCGACCAGCGTTTCAAGCCCGCTCATCCCAGCACCCAGTTGCTGATCGGCAATCAGCGCATCGGGCAGGATGCCCAGATCCTCGATCAACGCCAAAGCCTCCTCGCCACTCGACGCCTCGATCACCGCCACGCCCCATTTTTCCAAGAACAGCACCATGGCACGGCGCAGTTCCGCATCGTTCTCCACCAAAAGCACGATCCGCCCTTCCACCGACCGCCCCGGCAGCGCCGCAAAGGCTGGCCTCTCCTCGGGTGCCATGTCATCGGCCAAAAGCACCTGCAGCATAAAGACTGTGCCGCGCCCAAGCCGCGAGGACAGGCCCAAAGGGTGGCCCAGCAAAGCCGCCGCCCGGTCCACAATCGCCAAGCCCAACCCCAGCCCTTCTGATGCGCTGGCCCGCCCGGCGATGCGGTGGAACTCTTTGAAAATGTTCTCCTGCTCGGCCTCGGCAATTCCGGGACCGGTGTCCCAGACCTCCAAACGCAGCATCCCCCCACGCGCCCGCGCGGCGACCAACACCCGCCCCGTTTCGGTATAGCGGATGGCATTTCCGATCAGATTTTGCAGGATGCGCCGCAAGTATCCGGGGTCTGACAGCACCACTGCCTCACAGGGGCGAACCGTCAAACCCAGCCCCTTGGCTGCCGCCAAAGGCTGAAACTCATCCGCCAACTGAACCAAAAGCCGCCCCATCCGGATCGGCGCGACCGTCACTGCAGCCTTGCCACTTTCCAACCGCGAGATGTCCAAAAGCGCGGCCAAAATGCCCTCAACCGAAACCAACGCATTCTGCGCCTTGCCCACCGCCTCGACCACGGGCGCGGGCAGATCGGTTTCTGGCACCGACGAGAGGAACAACTTGGCCGCCGACAAGGGCTGCAACAGATCATGGCTGGCCGCCGCCACAAAGCGCGAGCGCGAGGCATTGGCGCGTTCAGCCTGCGCCAGCGCATCCTCAAGATCCAGCGTGCGTTCCACGACGCGCGCCTCAAGCGTTTCCTTGGCGCGCGCCATATCCTCTACCGCGCGCCGCTCGGCGGTGACATCGGTAAAGCTGAACAAGAACCCCTTGTCGGGCATCTCTTGCGCAAAGACATCCAAGATCAACCCCGGATCGCGGCGCAGCTCGAACGTCACCG
This sequence comes from Paracoccaceae bacterium, assembly GCA_044377735.1. GTDB lineage: Bacteria > Pseudomonadota > Alphaproteobacteria > Rhodobacterales > Rhodobacteraceae > Tabrizicola_A. The sequence goes on from JBILYK010000091.1 coordinate 1,444, forward strand.
GTGGCCGCCCGCCCCGGCCATCGACCCAAGTCCCCAGCCGGTCTGCCGTCATCCCCTCGCCAAAGCGGAACTGGCGCGCCAGCCCATCAAACAGCGTCTCAAACTCAGTCCCCACCCGCATCCGCACGATCGGCAGCGCCAGCAAAACGCCCAACCGGGAATTCCACCCCAGCAGCCGCTGCCCGGAGTCAAAAATCGCAACGCCTTGGTTGATATGGTCCAACGTGGCGCGCACCAGTCGCTCTTGATCGTCCAGCAGACGGCCCAATTCCTGGCGCTCCAACCGGATCAGATCGGTCACATCGGTCTGCAACACCACCGTGCCGCCATCGGCCGTGCGATGCTCGGACACCTGCACCCAGTTGTCCCAGCGCATGCGCACATTGAAGATCACGTGCTGATCCATATGCCGCCGCTGCCGCTGTACGACCCAACTTTGCGCCGTTTCGCCTTCGGGCAGTTCAAGATCTTGCGACCGGCTGACCAGATCGAGATAGGCGGCGAAGGTCAGGCCCGGCTGCAATTGAGGGCGCACATCGGTCAGATGTACGCAAAACCGGCTGTTGCACATAACCAGCACATCATCGGGACCAAAAAGCGCAAAGCCCTCTTGCACCGTCTCAATTGCATCCGCCAGGTTTTGCCGTGCACGTTCGGTCTCGCGGTTGGCATCCCCAAGCGCGGCATTGGAGGCGTTCAGCAGATCCAGCGCGCGTTCCAATTCGCGCGTGCGCTCACGCACCTGATCTTCCAGCATCGCCGCGCGTTGAAACTGGGCATAGGCCGCCCCGCCATCATCGGCGATCTGCTCAGCCCGGCGCATCAACACCTTCGAGATCGCCAAAAGCTTTTCAATCTGGCGCGCCGGTGGATCGGCGGGGTTTACAAGCGTATCGCTCACAAGACGCCCCCGTCAGCCGCTTGCGGCGGATAGATCGCAACGCCAGTCATGGTCTGGTTGACATGCATGGAATTGACCTGCTCACCATAGGTGGAGAACCCCACCACCCCGTGGGTCCGCAACACCGCCGAAATCTCGCCGGTCATCTGCTTTTCCAAGGCTTCAATCCGCCGCAAGAGACAATCGCAGGCCAAGATCGCAGGCGCTGGCCCCTGCCCCCGCAAATCCGCCAAGGCCCGCGACAGATGGGCCGCCATGTCTTGCGGTTCGGCCAAGGTCAGCACGACCCCCTCATCAATGGCCGAGAAAAAGATCAGATCGCCATTGGCATCCACCTGCTGAATGGCGCGCACATGATGCGCGCCGCCAATGCGCACCACCACGGGATGGGCGGCAAAGGTAAAGGTGGTCAGTTGCGCCGGGTCCTTGCCCAAGATACGCGCATATTCCCGCGCGGCAGGTTCGGCGTTGATCCCGCGCACAATGCGGCGCGCGGGGTCGGCTTCGGTCACCACCATGCGCGCCTCGGTCGGGCGCAGATGGTCAAGGCTGAACACCTTCACGCGCGCCGCCGTCCGCACCAGCGCGACCACGGCGGCATTTTGCAAAAACCGTCCTTCATGCAGCACAAAGGTCGCGCCAAACCGCGTGCCATCCCCGGCCGAGCCGCCAAACAGCGGCACCGGCCCAAGGCCCCGCGCCAAGGTCGAAGCAAGCTCATCCTCGCGCACCGAAAGACCGTCCACCATCAGGAAAGCAAACTCACCCTCCCACAAGGGCCGCGCCCGCGCCATCGCTTGGCGGTCGCGGATCAACTGGCCAACCAGCCCCTGTACCTCAATCCGCCCAAGATCTGCGATCAAAAGGGTCGAGACCATGAAGAGGCCCTGTGGCAAGCCCACGGCAACAATCTCGCCCTCGGCATAGCCCGCCCCGGTGATTTCCCCCGCCGTGGTGCAGCCCAGCACGGGCACCCCACCAAACGCATCCGCCACCTCGGCCGCCAAGGTCGCCAAATCGGCATCGGGCGACACAAACAGCAAAACCGCCGCAAAAGGCCCAGCCCCCAGCGCCTGCGCCAAAGCACCAGCTCGCCCCGGCCCTCGGGCCGGAACCGAAGCGCGCGGCATCAATGCCATGATCTGCCCGCTGTCCTGCACCAAAGGCCCTCCCAAGCCTGCCGAAAGGTTGGGCGATCCACCGCCCCCGCGCAAGGGGCTTGCGCAGGCCCTTGGCCTTAGCCTTCCGGAACCATGGCCGAAAAGCGCGCCTCTTTCGCCATCAAGACCGCCTGAGTGCGGCTGAGAACGCCCAGCTTGCGCATGATCGCCGTAACATGCGCCTTGACGGTGGTTTCCGCGATGTTCAACTCATAAGCGATCTGCTTGTTCAGCTTACCTTCGCAGATCAGCTGCAAAATCCGCGCCTGCTGGCGGGTCAACAGCCCCAGCCGTGCAATCGCCTCCTCGCTGGCGCTGGTGCCGCCTTCGGCTTGCACGCCATCGGGCAGATAGGTCCGCCCCTCGCGCACGGCCTCAAGCGCGGCGCGATAGGTGTCGCGGTGCGCATGTTTGGGCACAAATCCCGCCGCCCCCGCCCGAACCGCCGCCCGCATGATGCGCGGATCGGCCAGGGACGACACCACCAGCACCGGCACGTCCGGCACAACCAGCCGCAGCCGCACCAACCCGTCCAGCCCATCCACATCAGGCAAGTTCAGATCCAACAGCACCAGATCCGGCCTTGGCCCCCGGTCAAGCCGCGCCGTCGCCTCCTCCAAGGACCCCGCCGTCTCGACCACCGGCAGCCCTGCTACCATTTTCAGCGTCATCGACAAAGCATCACAAAACAAAGGATGGTCATCGATGATCAGCGCCCGTTGCGGCGCGGGGCGCAAAGAGGGATCTGGCTGGGTCATCGGCTTGCCTCGCGGTTCACGGGGGCAACCCTAGCACCCAGCCCCCGGCAAAGGCCAGCACGGCCAAGGTCGCAAGCCCGCCGATTAACAGGCAAGCCGAGCCTGCCCCCCTTTCCACCTGCCCGCCCGCGCGCTATCACCCTGCGACCCAACTTTCCCGAGGCTTTTATGCTGACCCGTCGCGCTGCCCTTCTTCTATCGCTCACCGCTTTGGCCGCCTGTGGCACCCGCCAAGAGCCCGAGGTGTCCCATACCGCGCTCCACCCCGGTGAAACCCCGGAAATCCGCGCGCTGATCCGCAAATGGGCCGCGACCTATGAGATCCCTGAAAGCCTGTTGCATCGCCAGATCCAGCGCGAAAGCGGCTATAACCCGGCGGCGCGCAACGGACCTTACTACGGGCTGATGCAGATTTTGCCGCAAACTGCCCGCGGCATGGGCTATCGCGGCACGCCTGCAGGGCTGTTGGACCCCGACACCAATCTGCAGTTTGGCGCAAAATACCTGCGTGGGGCTTGGCTCGTGTCCGGCGGCAACGAGGATAAGGCGATGACGTGGTATGCGAAGGGCTATTACTATGAGGCCAAACGCCTTGGCCTCTTGCGCGAAACCGGGCTGGTCAGCTGATCCACAGACTGTCGCAGGATCCGCTGCGCGCGACGAATAAAGTTCCGCAAATCTATGATCTATGCAGAAAAGCGGGATGCATCCAAAAATGGACGCATCCCTTTCCGCTCAATACCAAGCGTCCGCCATGCCGGACTTGCGTCCTGCGATAAAGTCGCGCAACCCCTCGCGGATGCCCTCGTCCAAAGCCGGGGCCTGATACTCGGCCAGCCGCTTTTTCCAAAGCGCATTGGCCCGCGTCGCCGCATCGGTTGATCCCGCCGCTTCCCACTTTTCAAAGGGCTCGTTGTCCGACAAATCGCTGTCCCAAAACGCGGTCTCATAATGCGCCATGGTGTGCGAGCAGCCAAAGAAATGGTTACCGGGGCCCACTTCGGCAAAGGCATCGACGGCCAGCTGATCGTCATCAATCTTGATCCCATCGAGATAAGAATGAAGCGCCCCGCACAGATCGGCATCCAGCATGAACTTCTCATAAGACATGCTGAGAAGCCCGTCGAGGAAGCCCGCCGAATGCAGGATGAAATTCGCCCCGCAATGAATTGCAGACAGCATCGACATGGTGCCTTCCATCATCGCCTGAGCGTCGGGCAGCTTTGAGGTGGTGAAATTGCCCGAGCAGCGCAGCGGCAGGTTCAACCGCCGCGCCAGCTGACCAATCACCATCGATCCAATCGCCGGCTCTGGCGTGCCAAAGGTCGGACTGCCCGAGCGCAACGACATCGAGGACAGGAAATTGCCGAAAATCACCGGCGCGCCCTTGCGCTCCAACTGGGTAATCGCACAGCCCGCCATGGTCTCGGCCAAAGACTGCGCAATTGCGCCCGCATTGGTCACCGGCCCCATCGCCCCGCCCAAGATAAACGGCACGATCACCGCCGCCTGATTGGCGCGGGCATAGGCCCGCAGGGATTTGGTCATGGTGCCGTCCCAGACCAAAGGCGAATTGACGTTCACATTGCCCAGGATGACACAGTTCTGATCGACAAAGTCGCGCCCAAACAGGATGCGGCACATCTCAATGCTGTCTTCCGAGCGATCTTCTGCGGTGACTGACCCCATGAAAGGACGGTCGGAATACTCGATATGGGCCATCACCATATCCAGATGCCGCTTGTTCACCGGAATATCAGTCGGCTCGCAGATCGTGCCGCCCGAATGGTGGAAATTCGGAGAGGATTGCGCCAGCTTGATGAAATTCTGGAAATCCTCCAGCGTGCCAAACCGCCGGCCCCGGTCAAGATCCATCACAAAGGGGCTGCCATAGGCCGGTGAAAAGACCACGTTCTTGCCACCGATCCGCACCGAATTGGCCGGGGTGCGCGCATGCTGGGTAAATTCTGCAGGGGCCGAGCGCAGGATCTCGCGCAGCATCCCTGGCTCAAACTTGACCAAAAGCCCGTCAACCTTGGCCCCCGCCTTGCGCCACATCTCCAGCACCTCGGGGTCATCGCGAAACTCGATTCCCGTCTCGGCCAAAATCCGGTCCGCCGCCCGCTCGACACGGATGAGGTTTTCCTCTGACAGCACATCATAGGTCGGGATATTGCGCACAATATAGGGCCGACCAACACCGCCGCCTTTTTGCGCCCGCTCCGCCTGCCGCGCCTGCCGCCCTGACCGTGACCGCGTCTCGCTCATGCCTGTCTCCCTCTCGACACATGTGTCAAGTTTGAACAAAGTGCCTTCGAACGCTTGGCGTTTCACGACAGATCACAGGTCGCAAACGGCCCATGTTTGCGCCTTTCCAAATACTCAACCTTTTCGCGACCCGCTCAGGTCACCACGTCCGGCGCGGTGCGGCCAATATGGGCGGTAATCCCGGCCAACGCTTCGGCCGCGGCGATAACCGGCGCCAATGCCTCTTGCGGATCAAGATCCAGCCCCTGCGGCCCAGGCGCATAGCGCTCCAGATACAGTCGCAGCGTCGCGCCTTCGGTCCCGGTGCCTGAAAGGCGCATCACACAGCGCGCGCCACCCTCGAACATCACCCGTATGCCCTGCCCCTTGGAGACAGAGCCATCCACCGGATCGGCATAGGAAAAATCATCCGCCGCCGTCACCGTCAGCCCCGCAACCCGACACCCCGGCAAGCTGGCAAGGCTGGCGCGCAAGGTCGCCATCATCGCATCGGCCCGCGCCGTCTCAACCGCCTCATAATCGTGGCGGCTGTAATAGTTGCGGCCAAGGCGCGCCCAGTGTTCAGCCATGATCTGGGCCACCGATTGGCCCCGCACCGCCAGAATGTTCAGCCACAGCAAAACCGCCCAAAGCCCGTCCTTTTCGCGCACATGATCGCTGCCGGTGCCAAAACTCTCCTCACCGCACAGCGTCACTTTGCCCGCATCCAACAGGGTAGCAAAGAACTTCCAGCCCGTCGGGGTTTCATGGCAGGCAATCCCCAAAGCCACAGCCACCCGGTCCACCGCCGCCGATGTGGGCATCGACCGCGCCACCCCTGCCAGACCCTTGGTGTAGGCCGGGGCCAGATGCGCGTTGGCTGCAAGCACCGCCAGACTGTCTGAGGGCGAGATGTAAATCCCCCGCCCTACCACCATATTGCGATCGCCATCCCCGTCGCTCGCCGCACCAAAATCAGGGGCGTTTTCGCCCATCATCTCCGCCATCAACTCATGCGCCCAAGTCGGATTAGGGTCGGGGTGCAGGCCGCCAAAGTCGGGCAAGGGGATGGCGTTGCGCACAGTTCCTTTTGGCCCACCGAGACGGTTTTCCAGAATTTCAACGGCATAGGGCCCAGTCACCGCGTTCATCGCATCCATCCGCATGCGAAAGCCGCGTTGAAACAGCGCGCGGATGGCGGGGAAATCAAAGAGCAGCTCCATCAGCGCGGCATAATCGGCCACCGGATCGACCACTTCGACGACCATATCGCCCATCTTGAAACGCCCAATCCGGGTGAGATCGATGTCCTGCCCCTCCCAAATTCGATATTCGGCCAATTTGGTGGTGCGCAGATGGATCGCCTCGGTCACGCTCTCGGGCGCGGGGCCGCCGTTGGGCATGTTGAACTTGACCCCAAAGTCTTCCTCCGGCCCACCGGGGTTATGGCTGGCTGACAGGATGAGGCCGCCATCGGATTTGTTTAGCCTTATCAAATGGCTGGCCGCCGGAGTTGACAAAAGCGCCCCTTGCCCGACGATCACCCGCGCCACACCATTGGCCGCAGCCATCGCCAAAATCACCTGCGCGGCGCGGTCGTTGAAATAGCGCCCGTCGCCGCCCAGAACAAAGGTTTTGCCAAGCGCGCCCACCACATCGAACGTCGCCTGTACGAAGTTCTCCAGGTAGTGCGGTGTCATGAAGACCTTGGTTTTCTTGCGCAACCCGCTGGTGCCGGGCTTTTGGCCAAGGATCGGCCGGGTTGGAATTCTGCGCGGGGTCATGAAAAGCCTCGGAAGAAATGGCGTTGAAAAGACGGACGTGGTGCCTGAAAAAGGGACGCCCGCCAGTGCCCTGTCTGTCGCGCCGGGACTGGGCCTGTCAAGCGATCTGGCCGGATAGGCGGGCTATCCCCTTGGGCCTTTTTGGTCCGCGACAGATGTTGCGCGCAGAAAGTTCCGGCCAATGATCTGCATCAAATACAGGTTCAGCGCGCTGGATTAGGATAAGCCTTTCCAGCGATGCAGGATAAGCCCATGCGACTGACAACACGAACCAATCTGGTGATGCGTACCTTGATGTTCTGCGCTGTGAACCCCGGTCAGATCGTGCGCAAGCGTGAGGTGGCAAAGGCCTGCGGGGCCTCAGAAAACCATCTGGCGCAGGTGATCCATCTTTTGGCGCGCAAGGGTTACATAAAAACCCAGCGCGGTCGATCCGGTGGGATGATGCTGGCGCGCGTGCCCGAGGAGATCGGCGTGGGCGAAGTGTTTCGCGCCTTTGAGGCGGTCTTGCCCTTTACCGAATGTACCGAGGAACGGCAGGCAAGCTGCCCGCTTGCGGGATGTTGTCGGTTGAAATGCGTGCTGGAAGAGGCGTTGGACGCTTTTTACGGTCGCTTAGATCGAACCACATTGGCTGATCTGGTCAAGGATAATGCAGCCCTCGAAACGCTGCTGAAAGTCGCCTGATGCGCCCTAGCCGCGCCAGCGCCGCAGCCGCAGCGCGTTGCCCAAGACAAAGACCGACGACAGCGCCATCGCTCCTGCGCCCAACATCGGCGACAGTTGCGGTCCACCAAACGGCACCAGCACCCCTGCGGCCACCGGAATAAGCACCGCGTTATAGCCAAACGCCCAAAACAGGTTTTGCCGGATATTCCGCATTACCGCGCGGGAAAGGCCAATGGCCTGCACCACGCCTTCGGGATCGCCGCGCATCAGCACGACATCGCCCGCCTCAATCGCCACATCGGTGCCCGTGCCCATGGCTATGCCTACATCGGCCAAGGCCAGCGCGGGGGCATCGTTCAGACCGTCGCCGACAAAGGCCGTGCCCACACCCAGGCTGCGGATCACTTCGGCCTTTTGCGCAGGCATAATCTCACTATGCACAATCTTGATGCCGATAAGCGCGGCAATCGCATAGGCGGTGGCCCGCGCATCTCCGGTAATCATCGCCGGTGTTATGCCCATCTTTTCAAGCCGCTCCACCGTTCGGGCCGAGGTAGGCTTCACCGGATCGGCCACCACAATCGCCGCCTCGGCCCGGCTCTCACGGCCCACCAAAAGCACGCCTTTGCCTTCCGCCTGCGCGGCGCTGCACATCTGTGCAAGATCGGGATCGAGCGGCTGGAAAAGACGCGCAGAGCCAACCCGCACGCGCGCACCCGCAACCACCGCCTCGGCCCCCATGCCGGGATGGGCCTGAAACCCGGTTGCCTGCGGCACCGCCAGCCCAAGGCGCGCCACCTCGTCCAGCACGGCGGTCGCCAGCGGATGTTCCGAGCCTTGCTCCACCGCCGCCGCCAGCGCCAAAAGGTGGTGGGCGTCCAACCCCGCCAAGGCCTGCACCTGTTGCACCACGGGCTTGCCCATGGTCAGCGTGCCGGTCTTGTCAAAGGCCACGCGCTGCACCGTCTCTAGCCGCTGCAACGCCTCGCCCTTGCGAAAAAGGATGCCCATCTCTGCTGCCCGCCCGGTGCCCACAAGGATCGACACCGGGGTGGCCAGCCCCATGGCGCAGGGGCAAGCGATGATCAGCACCGACACCGCCGCTACCATCGCCTCGGCCAGCCCCGGACCCAGCGCGAGCCAGACCGCAAAGGCCAGCATCGCCAGCCCCATGACTACCGGCACGAACCACAGCGTGATACGGTCCACCAGCGCCTGCACCGGCAGCTTGCCGCCCTGCGCCTCGGCCACCATGGCAATAATGCGGGCCAGAACCGTGGCCGCGCCCACGGCGCGCACCTCCATCACAAGGCCGCCGGTGCCATTCACCGTGCCGCCCGTCAGCGTGTCACCAACGACCTTGGCCACCGGAACCGGCTCGCCGGTCAGCATGGATTCATCAACGGTGGAGGCACCTTCAAGCACCACACCATCCACCGCAATCCGCTCACCCGGGCGCAGTTGCACCCGGTCACCGACCAGAAGGGCGGCAATTGCCACCTCCTCGGGTTGGGGCGACAGGCGCAGGGCGGTGCGGGGCTGCAAGGCAACCAGCCGCGCAATCGCCGCCCCGGCGCGCCCGCGCGCCCGCGCCTCAAGACTGCGGCCAAACAAGATCAGCGTCACGATCACCGCCGCCGCCTCATAATAAACCGCGCGGCTGTCCTCGGGGACGAGCCCCGGCGCAAAGGTCACAAGAACCGAATAGGCCCATGCCGCCCCAGCCCCCAAGGAAACAAGGCTGTTCATATCCGGCGAGGCGCGCAGAAGGGCCGGCACGCCTTTGCGGAAAAACCGTGCGCCGGGCCAGAGCAGCACCAGCGTCACCAGCAGGAATTGCATCAACCACAGGTTTTGTGTCGCCACCAGACCATGCAGCCAATGGTGAAAGCCAGGCACCAGATGCCCGCCCATTTCGACCACAAACACCGGCAGCGTCAGCGCCCCCGCGATCGCCGTTTCGCGCCACAAGGCGGCCTCTTCGGCCTTGGGGTCCTTGGCCCCGCTTTCCGCCATTGGCGCGGCCTGAAACCCTGCGCGCGAGACGACAGCGGCCAGCGTGGTCGCGTCCACCTGCCCCCAAAGCGTGACCGTCGCCGCCCGAGTGGCCAGATTGGCCGTCGCCCCTGAAACCCCGGGCTGGCCGCGCAAGACCCTTTCCACCCGGCCCGTACAGGCCGCACAGGTCATGCCCTCAACCGCAAGCACCACCTGCCGCTGCCGCGCGGGGTATCCCGCATGGGCCAGGGCAGCTGCCAGCGTTTCGGGGCTGGCCGGGGCGTCAAACACGACTTCGGCAGTTTCCGTGCCAAGGTTCACGCTGGCCTGAACCACCCCCGGCTGCGCGGTCAGCGCCCGCTCGGCCCGCGCCACGCACGAGGCGCAAGTCATACCCTCCAGCTCAAATCGGATGCTCTCGCTCATGGCATCACTAGGGCGCGCCAAGGCGGCAAAGGTCAAGGGCGGGCGCGGTCAAAACCTCGCGATTGGGACACCACGCCCCTTGCAAGGAACCTCGGTCGCGCGCCATATCGACAGCAGCATCAAGGAGATCGTCATGACCCTGCTTTCCGTTCCAGACATGAGCTGCGGCCATTGCAAAGCCTCGGTCGAGGCGGCTTTGACCCCACTTACCGGTATGGCCCCGGTCACCGTCGATCTGGCACAGCGTCAGGTCAGTGTGGCCGGTCCCGCCGCCGAGGCAGTCAAGGCGCTGGCGGCCATTGGCTTTCCCGCCATGGCGGTTGCCTAGCGCCTGCACAGGGCCATGCCGCCCCGCCAACCGCGTCCTTGCAGCCACAGTCACGAAAAGCTGACGGGTCACAGCCCCCTGCAACCACTCTTCGCGTTGCAGATGGCGAAAACTGGCATTAAATGGTCGAATTCTGAACGTCTTTCGGGCGAAGTCCTGCTCAAAGCCCTTTTCAGGATGGTCATCGGCAGAACGCCGAGACCTTCAACAATATCGTGAGTGGAGCAGTCCCATGTCCAATACCCCCAGCCCCCAACAGGGCAGCCCCAGCCAGCAGCAGGGTCAATCGGGCAGCGCCCCGACCCAGCAGCAAGGTGGCCAACAGCCGATCTTCCGCGATTGGGCGGCGATCTAAGGGGAACAGGCCAGCCACGCGCTGGCCTTTTTTCTGAACGCAGATGTCGCAACCCGTCTCCTCTATCCCCAATCTTGGACCCGCGACCGAGGCAGCTTTTGCCCGCGCCGGGATTCATTCGGCCGATGAGATCCGCACCATGGGGGCAGATGCTGCCTATGCGCGGCTGATTGAAGCTGGCACGCAGCCACATTTCATTGGCTATTATGTGCTGGTGATGGGCCTGCAGGGCCGACCGTGGAATGACTGCCAAGGGGCCGAGAAGCGCGCGCTGCGGGTAAGGTTTGATGCGCTCAAGGCCCGCGCGCGGGCCGATCTTGGCGCCGATCACGCGCTGGATGCAGCCCTTGCGGCCATTGGCGTCATTCGCCCGCCCAAGACCTGACCGCGATTCTCTAGCGCCGCAAGATCATCTGGTCACCGTTGATCTCAATGGAATAGCGGCCCAGATATTCCATCCCCAGCAATGATCCGTCCATATCGCCTTCATTCACAAAGGCACCGATGCTGGCGTCGTGAAACGGGCCGAGGGTGACATCGTTCAACCGCACCCGCGCTGTGCGCACAATGCCATTGGCGGTTTGGCTCTGCCCGGCAAAGACCAAATCGGCAAGATCGATGCCCAAGCGTTCCGCATCGGCCTTGCTCAGAACCACACCGCTCGCCCCGGTGTCTGCCATGAACTCCATCGCTTGGCCATCAATCGTCAGGGCCACATAGTAATGTCCATCCGTGGCGCGGGGGATTTCCACGGCATCGGCATGGGTCAACTGCGAAGGGATCACGTCATTGCGGATATCCTTCCAAAGCCCATAGCCCGCCATCAGCCCGACCACGATCAGACCCCAAGCCAGAAAGGCGCGCAGCCCCTGCCCCATGCGGCCACGGTATTCCGACAGGCCCCACCCGGCCAAAGCTGCCAGCAGAAGGCCCAAATAGATCAGCCGCCCATAGTCTTCGCTGTCCAAGGCCAACCCCCCTCAACTCATCCCGGTGCCGTGCAGGCAATACCCAAAAGCTAGGCACTCCTCGCCCCCCGCGCAAGCTAAGCCCGGTCGATGCGCCCAACAAACCGGCCCCGGATGGAATTCCGCTTGGCCGCAAATCCGTCTGGTCCTGTGGCCCAACATCGCGTAAAGCCAATCCCCAGAAAAAGGACTGCACCGATGCGCGACATCATCGCCCGCTGCGAGGCCAAGGGCCTACGCATGACCGAACAGCGCCGGGTGCTAGCGCGCGTCATTGGCACGTCCGAAGATCACCCTGATGTCGAAGAACTTCACGCCCGCGCCGCCGCGATCGATGGACGCATCTCGCTGGCCACGGTCTACCGCACGGTCAAGCTTCTGGAAGAGACCGGAATTCTGGACAAGCTGGAATTTGGCGACGGGCGCGCGCGCTATGAAGATGCGGAACGTGACCACCATGACCATCTGATCGATGTCGTCTCGGGCAAAGTGATCGAATTCGTCGATCCTGAGATCGAGGCGCTGCAAGAAAGGATCGCCGCCCGGCTGGGGTATCGGTTGATCGGGCATCGTCTGGAATTGCTGGCGGTTCCCCTCAAGAAAAGCAGCGCCACGTGAGACAGACCGACAATGCGACCGCCACTCTTCTGATGGTGGGGGCGATGGCGGCCTTTGCGGTCGAGGATCTGTTCTTGAAACGTGCCGCCATGGCACTGCCACCCGGTCAGGTGATTGCCATCATGGGCGCGGGCGGGGCGATGGTCTTTTGGCTGATGGCAGCAGCCAAACGCCAGCCAATCCTGACGCGCCGCGCCCTGCAAGGCGCGCCATTGATCCGCGCTTTGTCCGAGGCAGCCGCAACGATGCTGTATATCACCGCCCTTGCGCTGATCCCGCTGTCCATCAACTCGGCCCTTTTGCAGGCTTCGCCACTTGTGGTGACCATGGGGGATGCGCTGTTCTTGGGGGAAAAGGTGGGCTGGCGGCGCTGGACGGCGATTGCGGTCGGCTTTCTGGGCGTCCTCATCGTCTTGCAGCCGTGGAATGACGGGTTTCAGGCGGCGGGCATCCTGACGGTGCTCTGTGTGATCGTTCTGGCCTCGCGTGATCTGGCCACCCGCGCCATGCCCGAAGACATCGGAACCTTTCAACTGGTCACTTGGGCCTATATCGCGCTGGTGCCGGCCGGCCTGATCCTGATGGCACTGGGCGGCGATGGTCCCGGCGCGATTGACCCGACGCGCAGCTTTGATCTGGTCATGGCGCTGGTCTCGGGCCTTTTTGGCTATTGCGCCGTCACCGCCGCCACACGTCTGGGCGAGGCCGCCGTGATTGCCCCCTTCCGCTATACGCGCCTTGTCTTTGCGCTGATCCTGGCCATGCTGGTCTTGGGTGAACGGCCCGGCCCGGCCATGCTGATCGGGGCGGCGTTGATCATTGGATCAGGGCTTTACACCTTTACCCGCGAACGGATGCGCGCGCGGGCCGCACAACAATAGCCCCGATTTCGCCGCGCTG
>JBILYK010000014.1:0-51490 GCA_044377735.1 Paracoccaceae bacterium
CAAATACTCCCGCCGGAGGCTCTTTTTGCGAGGGATGATGCAAAACCTGACGTTGGCCCAATTGACCGAACAGGCCGCGCAGGTTGGCGCGATGTATTGCCAGCGGTTTGGCATTCAGCCTGATGAGGCGTTCTTTCTGGGAAAGTTGTCGGAGGAACTGGGTGAGGTGGCGGCGGCCACGCTGAAGCTGACCGGGCTCTCGCGCGGAGCGGACGCGCCTTTGGCCGCGCGCGAGGCGAATTTGCGCGATGAGATGGCCGATCTGATGGGCTTGCTCTTGATGTTTGCCGCCCATCGCGGCATCGACCTTGGCGCGGCCTTTGAGGCGAAATGGGGCCGCTGGCTGAAGGAGTAAGGGATGACCGCCGAGATGACCCCCGATCAGGTGCAGGCGCTGTTTCAACGCAAGGATGGTGCGTATCTTTTTGCCCGTTGGGGACGGCCCATTGTGCCGGTGGTCTTTGGGGTGGATGACGCCACCTTGGCCATCGTCAAGGGCGCGATCGAGGCGGTGGTGGCGCTGGCGGGGCATAAGATGGCTGAAACCGATCCCGAACTTGGTGCCAATCTGATGGTGTTCTTCTTGCGCGATTGGGCCGAGTTGCCGCAGGTGCCGAACCTGGATCGGCTGATCCCTGATCTGGGCCTTTTGTGTGACCGTTTGGCGGCGGCACAGGCGCATCATTACCGCGCCTTTCGGTTTGACCCTGACGGCGCGATCAAGGCGGCCTTTGTCTTTGTGCGAATGCAGGGGCCGCTTTCCGAGATGCCCGCCGAGGCGCTGGCCTTGAATGAGGCGGTGCAGGTCATTTTGCTGTGGGGCGAGGCGGCCTTTGCCGAGATGTCGCCCTTGGGTCGCGTGGGCGACCGGGTGATCTTGCGGCCCGAGATTGGTGATGTGATCCGCGCCGCTTATGCGCCTGCCTTGCCGTCGGTGGCGCGGGATGGGTCCCATGCCTATCGGTTGGCGGCGCGCCTGTGAAAGAGGCGGACCTTTACCCCGCTCTGAAAGCCTTTCTGGAGGCGCAGGGCTATGAGGTGAAGGCCGAGATCGGGGCTTGTGACATCATGGCCCTGCGCGCGGGGGACCCGCCCTTGGTTGTCGAGATGAAGCTGTCGTTCAATTTGTCGCTTGTGATGCAAGGGGTTGCGCGGCAGGCGCTGTTTGACACGGTCTATCTGGCGGTTCCTGCACCCAAAATGGGTTGGCCTGCGCGGTATAAGGATATTGTGGCTTTGTGCCGTCGGCTGGGGCTTGGGCTTTTGGTCGTGACGCCGGGCGAGGCGGGGTTGGGGGATGTGGGGTTGGTTGAGGCGCATCTGGACCCCGGCCTATACCTGCCGCGCCGCAACGTGTCGCGTGCGGGGCGGTTGCTGCGCGAGTTTCAGCGCCGGGTGGGCGACCCAAATCAGGGTGGCACGACGGGCATCAAGCGCATGACCGCCTATCGGCAGGATGCGCTGCGCTGTCTGGCGACTGTGGCCGATGGCCCGCTGAAAGCTGCCGAGGTGGCCAAGCGGGCGGGTGTCGCAAAGGCCGCCACATTGATGCGGGCGGATCATTACGGCTGGTTTGACCGGGTGGCTTTGGGCGTTTACGCCCTGTCGCCGAAGGGGCTGGCCGCCCTTGGTGAGAATGCTGATGAGCTTGCCCGGCTGGGCGGCGCAGGCCAAACCATGAGGGACAGCGCATGACCCATTCTTTTCCCGTTCGCGTCTATTACGAGGACACCGATCTGGCCGGGATCGTCTACTATGCCAATTACCTGAAGTTCATCGAGCGGGGCCGCAGCGAGTGGGTTCGGGACTGCGGGGTGGATCAGGGGGCGTTGAAGGCGGATCAAGGGATCGTCTTTGCGGTGCGCAAGGTGGATGCGGATTATCTGAAACCGGCCAAGTTTGATGATCTGTTGCAGGTCACCACTGATCTTGTGGCGCTGGGCGGGGCCAGCATCACGCTGCGCCAAGAGGTCTGGCGCGGGGATGAGAAGCTTTTTACAGCCCTTGTTGTCTTGGTGTGTCTGCATGACATGGGCAAGCCCGCCCGGTTGCCGCCTCTCATTCGTGCGGCGTTGCAAGCGGCGCAGCGCTGACCTGTTTCGCAGGCGACCTTTGGCGCGCGGTGGCCGACGCAGATGGGCACAAAACCGCCATTGACGCAGATGTGTTGGCAATCCGTCTCAAACCTTGTTAGAATCACCTTTATCAGGCGGGCGTAGACCCGCGTTAGAAGAGCAGGCGTAATGGAAACGGAAGCCATCGGAATGGCGGCGGAGATTGATTTCTCCATGCTCGCCCTATTTGCACGCGCGACCATCACGGTCAAACTCGTGATGATCGCGCTTTTGGTCATGTCCTTCTGGTCATGGGCCATCATCATCAGAAAGCACCTTATGTTCCGCTCTGCGCGGGCCGAAGCTGCGGTGTTTGACCGGGCCTTCTGGTCGGGTGAGCCTTTGGACGAGCTGTTTGAAAAGATCGGTGGCGACCCTCAGGGCGCGTCGGAGAAGATCTTTTCGGCAGGCATGCTGGAATGGCGTCGCAGCCACCGGCAGGATGGCGGGCTGATTGCGGGGGCACAGGCGCGGATTGACCGGGCGATGGATGTTGCCATTGCGCGGGAATCCGAGACCTTGAACAAGGGTCTGTCGTTCCTGGCCACCACCGGGTCGACAGCCCCGTTCATCGGGTTGTTCGGCACGGTTTGGGGGATCAAGCATTCGTTTGAACAGATCGCCATCAGCCAAAACACCAACCTTGCGGTCGTGGCCCCCGGTATTGCCGAGGCGCTGTTGGCCACGGGTGTCGGCCTGATCGCCGCCATTCCGGCCGTGGTGTTTTATAACAAGCTGAACGCCGACAGCGAGCATATCACGGGCGGCTATGAGGCCTTTGCCGACGAGTTTGCCACCATCCTTTCGCGCCAGTTGGACGCCTGATCCATGGGCGGAGGGGTGATGAAAAAAGCGGGCGGGGGTGGCCGGAGGGGCCGCCGCCGGGGGGCATCCGCCGCGATGAGCGAGATCAACGTCACGCCCTTTGTGGACGTGATGCTGGTGCTTCTCATCATCTTCATGGTGGCGGCACCCATGCTGACGGTGGGCGTGCCGATTGAACTGCCGGACACCGCCGCCAGCGCCATGCCGAATGAAGATGAAGAACCGCTGACCATCTCGATCACCGCTGATGGGCTGATCTTGTTGCAGACCACCGAAGTGTCGGACGAGGAACTGATCCCCAAGCTGGCCGCGATTGCCGCCGAGCGCACCTCGGACAAGGTGTTTTTGCGCGCCGACGGGGCCTTGGCCTATGAGCGGGTGGCGCAGGTGATGGGCGCGCTGAACGCGGGTGGGTTCAACAACATCGGGTTGGTCACTGATTCTGGTGGTCCGGCGATGGACGGCAGCAACTAAGGCCGCGCGATGAATCTGGGCAGCATCGGCTTGGGCAACATGGACAAGGCCACGACGATTTCCGCCGTCGGCCACCTGGGGGTGATCCTTTGGGCGGTCCTTGGCGGCTGGCTGTTTGCGCCCAAGGACATGCCGCCGATGGAGGTGGCCTCGGTCTCACTGATGAGCGAGGGCGAGTATCAGGCGATGATGGCCTCGGCCCCAAAGCCCGATCCGGCGGTGGAACCCGCTGAGGCGCCGCCGGCTATTCAACCGCCCGAGCCGGTGGACACCGCGCTGCCCGAGCCTGAAACCCCGCCAGAGCCAACCCCGGTGGAAGAGGTGTTGCCCCAGGAGGTGCCGGTTGCGCCAGAGGCGCAGACCGTCGCTGTCCCCGAGCCTGCCCCACAGGTGGCCGAAGAAGAACAGCTTATCCCCGTGCCCGAAAGCACCGAGGCCCCGGCACCGCGCCCGGCGCAGCGCATCACCGATGTGCCGGTGGACAGCGAGCAGGACACACCAGAGGTGGCCGAAGAGGCGACGCCCGAGGTGTCGGATCAGGCCGAGCCTGACGCCGAGGTGATTGAGACGACCGAACCCGCCGCCGCGCCCGAGGAAAGTGCCGCGATGGTGTCGCCCGACGCCACCGAAAGCGATGCGCCGGAACTGGCGCCCACGGCCTCGCTGCGTCCGCAGTCGCGGCCTGAGCGGCAGGTTCAGGTTGAAGACGCGCCCGAGCCGGAAACGCAGGCGACGGAAGACAGCGCCACGCAAGCCGACGCCGAGGCTGAGGCGATTGCCGCCGCGCTGGCGGAGGCTGCGGCCACAGATATGTCCAGCACTGACACGGGCCTGCCCGAAGGTCCTCCGATGACGTCGGGTGAGAAGGATGGCGTGCGCGTGGCGATCAATTCGTGCTGGAACATCGGCAGCCTGTCGAGCGCCGCGCAGCGGGTGAAACTGGTGATGCGGGTCGAGATGAACGAGGATGGCACGCCGATTGGCCCCTCGATCCAGATGACCAGCTTTGAAGGGGGCGACGATGCTTCTGCCCAGCAGGCCTTTGAGGCCGCCAAGCGCGCCGTGGTGCGCGGGGTGCGCGGCTGTGGCGGCAAGCCTGGCTATGAGCTGGACCCCGAGAAATACGGAGAATGGAACGTGATGAACCTAACGTTTGATGCCTCTGGCATGAGGTTGCGATAACATGCAGGTGAACCGCATATTTTTCCCCCTGCCGCCGCGCAAGCTGATGGCACACTCTGCAAGACCAAAGCAGACCCAAGGAACGCCCGTGACAAGCGAGGACATGATGAACGCGTTTAAATCCTTTGCCGCCGCCCTGATGATCGGGATTGTCGGCCTTGTCGCGGCCAACCCCGCGCGGGCCGAGTTGAACATCGTCATCGACAGTCCGGTGATCGAACCGATGCCCTTTGCCATCCCGACCTTTGTTGATGAGGGTGGGGCCGGGGACTATGCCGCCAATATCAGCCGCGTGGTGGCGGCCGATCTGGCGGGAACGGGCCTGTTCCGCGAAATCCCGGCCGAGGCGCATATCTCGGGCATCACCGCCTTTGATGCGCCGATTGCCTATAATGACTGGCAGGCGATCAACGCGCAGGCGCTGATTGTGGGGGCCGTTCAGGCCAGTGGTGACCGGATCGTGGTGAAGTTCCGCCTGTTCGACGTGTTCACCGGCCAGCCTTTGGGGGAGGGCCTGCAGTTTGCAGGAACCCCCGGCAGCTGGCGGCGGATGGCGCATAAGGTGGCCGATGCGGTTTACAGCCGGATCACCGGCGAAGGCCCCTATTTCGACAGCCGCGTGGTTTATGTCGCCGAAAGCGGGCCGAAGAACCAGCGCCAGAAGCGTTTGGCGGTGATGGATTACGATGGCGCCAATGTCGCCTATCTGACCGACAGCTCGTCCATCGTGCTGGCGCCGCGCTTTTCGCCCTCGGGCGACCGGATCTTGTTCACCTCGTATTCTTCGGGCTTTCCGCAGATTTATGTGATGGATGTGGGCAGCCTTGCCGTGCGGTCCTTGGGCGAAATCCCCGGCACAATGACCTTTGCCCCGCGCTTTTCGCCCGATGGCGGCACGGTGGTCTTTAGCCTTGAGCAGGGCGGTAATTCCGACATCTATTCGATGGATGTGAACGGGGGTGGCTTGCGGCAGTTGACCAATGCGCCGTCGATTGAAACCGCGCCCTCGTTCAGCCCCGATGGCAGCCAGATCGTGTTTGAGAGCGACCGCTCGGGCAACCAGCAGCTTTACATCATGTCGGCCGGTGGCGGTGAAGCGGTGCGGATTTCTGGCGGCAAGGGGCGCTATGGCACCCCGGTCTGGAGCCCGCGCGGCGATATGATTGCCTTTACCAAGCAAAACGAGGGTCGTTTCCACATTGGCGTGATGCGCACCGATGGCAGCGAAGAGCGGCTGTTGACGGCGTCTTTCCTGGACGAAGGCCCGACCTGGGCCCCGAATGGCCGCGTGGTGATGTTCACCCGCGAAAGCGCGGGTGCAAGCGGGCAGGCGCAGTTGTTCTCGGTCGACATCTCGGGGCGCAACCTGAAACCGGTGCCGACTGATGGCCCGGCGTCAGACCCGGCTTGGTCGCCCATGTTGCCATGATGCGGCGGCTCATCGTGGCCCTTTCAGGGCCTCTTCGCCACGGGCCCCCGTTTGGCCTTGCGAAGAGCCCCGAAGGGGACGATGAGCGCGCAATGGCCCGCGCAAGACACCCGATTCACACGCAGCAAAGAAGCTGCTAGGATAGCCGACATCGAGCACCCCCAGATCCATAAGGACACCCCACCATGACCCTGATGCCCAAAGCCCTTCTTCTGATTGCCGCCCTTGGTTTGGCGGCCTGTAACAACCCTGACCGCTTTGGTGCGGGCGGTGCCGGTGCCGACGGCGCAGGCGGTTTTGTTGACACCACGGGTCTGGGCGATCCGAACGATCCGACCTCGATCGCCTATTTCAACCAGACCGTGGGTGACCGCGTGCTGTTTGCGGTTGACCAATCCACCCTCTCGCCTGAAGGCCGCACGGTTCTGCAGGGTCAGTCGCAGTGGTTGGCCAGCAACCCGAACTACGCGATCATCATCGAAGGCCATGCCGACGAGCAGGGCACGCGCGAGTATAACTTGGCGCTGGGCGCCCGTCGTGCGGCGGCGGTTCAGCAGTTCCTGATGGCCCAAGGCGTGGCACCTGACCGGATGAAGACCATTTCCTACGGCAAGGAACGCCCGATCGAGGTATGTTCGGAAGAGGCCTGCTATAGCCGCAACCGTCGTGCTGTGACGGTGCTGTCCATGGGTTCGGGGGTTTGATCTGATGTGGCGTTGGCTGGTTGTTTCTGTCGCCCTGCTTGCCCTGCCTGTGCATGCGCAGGACCGGGTGCAGACACTGGCCGACATCAAGGCAGAGCTCGGCCAGTTGATGGCCGAGTTCACCGCGCTGAAATCTGAAACCGTCGCCACTGGCGCGACGGGGGGCAGCTTTGGCGCGGGTGACGCTTTGCAGCGCATGGATGCGATTGAAGCCGAGCTGATGCGCCTGACCTCGCGCGCGGAAGAGATTGAGCTGCGGCTTTCCCGCGTGGTCAGTGACGGCACCAACCGGATCGGTGATCTGGAATACCGGTTGTGCGAAGCGACCGAGGGCTGTGACCCGGCCAGTCTGCCGGAAACGCCCATGCTGGGTGGGGCTGCGGATGGGGCCACCGCGCCTGTGGAACCGGCGATCAGCGGTGATCCGGCTGTGCCAGCCGATGGCGGGCCTGAACTGGCCATGGGCGAACAGGCTGACTTTGACCGGGCCAAGGAGGTGCTCGCTCAGGGCGACTTTCGCGCCGCCGCGGACCTCTTTGCGACCTTTGCCCAATCCTATCCTGGCGGGCCCCTGAGCCAAGAGGCGGCCTTCCTGCGCGGTGAGGCGCTGGTTCAATTGGCCGACACCGCTGGGGCGGCGCGGGCCTATCTTGATGCCTTCTCGGGCAAGTCGGACGGGCCTTTCGCGGCTGAGGCGCTGTTGAAGCTGGGTCAGGCGCTGGGGGATCTGGGGCAGGTGCCCGACGCTTGCGTGACCCTGGCCGAAGTGCCGGTGCGCTTTCCTGGCACGATCCACGCCACCAATGCCGATCTGTCGCGTCAGGGTCTGGGCTGCCAGTGACGGCAGGTTCTGACGCGCCGTGTGACGCCGTCGCCCGGATTTTCATCGAAAATCCGCCGCCCTGTATCGGGGTGGCCGTTTCCGGGGGCGGGGATTCCATGGCGCTTTTGGTGGCGGCCCAAGCCGCCTTTCCCGGCCGGATCAAGGCCGTGACGGTGGATCACGCCTTGCGCCCGGCCAGTGCTGATGAGGCGCGCGCTGTCGCTGCCTTTTGTGCGGGCCGTGGCATTGCCCACAGCGTGCTGCGCTGGCAGGGGCCAGAACCGACCGGCAATCTGATGGATCAGGCCCGCCGCGCGCGGATCTTGCTGATTTCGGATTGGGCCAAGGCGCGGGGGATGGGCGATGTGCTTTTGGGCCATACCGCTGACGACAATGCCGAAAGCCTTGTGATGAACCTGGCGCGCAGCGCCGGGCTGGATGGGCTGTCGGGGATGCGCCCGGACTGGCACGAAGAGGGCGTCCATTGGCATCGCCCGCTTTTGACCTGCAGCCGCGACAGCCTGCGCGCCTATCTGACAAAGGCGCAGGTGACGTGGATTGAGGATCCGAGCAACGACAATCCGCGCTTTACCCGCGTCAAGGCACGGCGCGCCATGGCCGCGCTTGCGCCCTTGGGCATCACGGCAGAGACGCTGGCGGCCAGCCTGTCAAATCTGGCTGCTGCGCGCCATGCGCTGATGCGCGTCACGGCGACAGCGGCGCAGGGTGTGACAGAGCATGCCGGGGGCCTTTCGCTGGCGCGGGAGGTCTTGGCCAGTCTTGATCCGGAAATCGTCCGCAGGCTTTTGTCGGCGGCGATCCAATGGATGGCAGGAGACGCCTATCCGCCGCGCGGGGCGCAGCTTGGGGCTTTGCAGGCGCGCCTCTCGGCGGGTGCAGATGCCCAGTTGGGCGGGGTTCGGTTCCTGCACCGCCGGGGGGTGCTGCATATCTTGCGCGAACCTCGGTCTGTGATGGGGCCGGTCGCTTTGGGTCAGATCTGGGACCACCGTTGGCGCCTTCAGGGGCCTGCGGATCCGGGGTGTTCCATCCGTGCGCTGGGGGCCGATGGGCTGCGCCTGTGCCCCGCGCCCCGCGCAGCCTTGCGTGAGGCGCTGGTGGTCTCTCCTGCGGTCTGGCGCGGTGACAGCCTTGTTGCCGCCCCTCTGGCGGGGTTGGCTGGGCCATTTCAGGCCGAACTGTCGCAGGGACTGGCCGATTTCATCTTATCGCATTGAACCCGGGCAAGTTATCTCTATCTTAAAGACAACCGCCGATGATGGCCGCCAAAGGCCCGGCACCTATACTGGAGTCTCTTCGTGGGTAACGCACGAAATATCGCCTTCTGGGTTGTTCTGTTTCTTCTTATCTTGGCGCTCTTCAACGCCTTTAGCGGAAATCAATCCACGACCGCCTCGCGCTCGGTCTCGTATTCGGAATTCATCCAGCGGGTGGATGCCGGTGAGGTGGCCAGCGCCACGATTGACGGTGAACGCGTGGTGGCAACTGACACCACCGGCAACCGCTTTGCCACCATCGCGCCCAATGATCCGAAATTGACCGAACGACTGATCGACAAGGGTGTCGAAGTGCGGGCCGAACCGCAGCAGTCTTCGGGCTTTATGAGCCTTTTGTCGCTGTGGCTGCCCTTTATCGTTCTGATCGGCATCTGGATTTTCTTCATGAACCGGATGCAGGGCGGCGGCAAAGGCGGGGCGATGGGCTTTGGCAAATCGAAGGCCAAGTTGTTGACCGAAAAGAATGGCCGCGTGACGTTTGATGACGTGGCCGGGATTGATGAGGCCAAGGAAGAGCTGGAAGAGATCGTGGAATTCCTGCGCAACCCGCAGAAATTCAGCCGTCTGGGCGGCAAGATTCCGAAAGGCGCGTTGCTGGTTGGCCCGCCCGGCACCGGCAAGACGCTGCTTGCGCGCGCCATTGCGGGTGAGGCGGGGGTGCCGTTCTTTACCATCTCGGGTTCTGATTTCGTGGAAATGTTCGTGGGCGTCGGTGCAAGCCGCGTGCGCGACATGTTTGAGCAGGCCAAGAAAAACGCGCCTTGCATTGTGTTCATCGACGAAATTGACGCTGTGGGCCGTGCCCGTGGCGTTGGTATGGGCGGTGGCAATGACGAACGCGAACAGACCTTGAACCAGCTTTTGGTCGAGATGGACGGGTTTGAGGCGAATGAGGGTGTGATCATCGTGGCCGCCACCAACCGCAAGGATGTGCTTGACCCTGCACTGTTGCGCCCCGGCCGCTTTGACCGCCAGATCCATGTGCCGAACCCCGATATCAAGGGCCGCGAAAAGATCCTGTCGGTGCATTCCCGCAAGGTGCCTTCGGGTCCGGATGTTGATCTGCGCGTGATTGCGCGCGGCACGCCGGGCTTTTCGGGGGCTGATCTTGCCAACCTTGTGAACGAGGCCGCGCTGATCGCGGCGCGCCTTGGTCGCCGCTTTGTCGCCATGGCCGATTTCGAATCGGCCAAGGACAAGGTGATGATGGGCGCCGAGCGTCGGTCGATGGTTCTGACGCAGGAACAGAAAGAACACACCGCTTACCATGAGGCGGGCCACGCGATTGTGGGCATGGCGCTGCCGAAATGTGACCCGGTCTACAAGGCCACGATCATTCCGCGCGGTGGGGCCTTGGGCATGGTTGTGTCTTTGCCCGAGATTGACCGGCTGAACTGGCACAAGGATGAGTGCAAGCAGAAGATCGCCATGACCATGGCCGGTAAAGCCGCCGAGATCATCAAATGGGGCGAAGAAGGCGTGTCGAACGGCCCGTCGGGCGATATTCAGCAGGCCTCGGGTCTGGCGCGCGCGATGGTGCTGCGCTGGGGCATGTCGGATGCGGTTGGCAATATCGACTATGCCGAGGCGCATGAGGGCTATCAGGGCAAGACCGCGGGGCTTTCGGTGTCGGCTGAGACCAAGATGCTGATTGAATCCGAGGTCAAGCGTCTGATCGACGAAGGCTATGACACCGCGCGCGGTATTTTGCTGGAGCAGTCTGACCAGTTCGAACGTCTGGCCAAGGGTCTGTTGGAATATGAGACCCTGACCGGGGACGAGATCAAGCGCGTGATCGCGGGCGACAAGCCCTCGGCCGATGATGATGCCGCACCGCCTGCCGCTGGTGGCGGCGAGGGTGTGGTGTCGATCCCGAAGACCCGGCCGCGCAAACCCAAAGCCGCGCCCGATCCGTCGCCAGAGCCCTTGGCGTGACGGGATAGAACCACCATCGCCCCGAGGCCATTGCATGGCCTCGGGGTTTTTCTTTGTGCGGGTGCGGCCACGTGCCCCCATCTGACAGGAGCCGTCATGAGCGCGCTGAAACCCACCCAGTTCATCGGTCGGATCGTTTGGTTGGGCCGTGTCCCAGACCGCAACGCAGCCTTGGAAAGCCAAAGCCAGCCCGGCCTGATCACCACATTTGCGGGGCCCGAGGGGGAGGCGCATGGCGGGCTGACGCGCCCGGCCTGCAGCCGGGTCAAGGCGCTTTACAAAAGCAACACCGAAATTCGCAACACCCGGCAGTTGACCCTGTTGTCGGCCGAAGATGTGGCGGCCACGGCGGCAGCGATGGGGTTGGCCGAACTTGATCCCGCGCTGGTGGGGGCGACGATGGTGATCGAAGGCATCCCCGATTTCAGCCATCTGCCGCCCTCATCGCGGCTGCAAGGGGCCAGTGGTGCGACCTTGGTGGTTGATATGAACAACCGCCCCTGCACCTTGCCCGCCCGGCCCATTGAGGGCCAGCATCCCGGCTTTGGCAAACGCTATAAGACGGCGGCGAAAGGTCGGCGCGGTGTCACCGCTTGGGTGGAGCGGGAGGGAGGTTTTGCCTTGGGCGATAGCATTCGTCTGCATATCCCCGATCAGCCGGTCTGGGCGCATCTGGACGCCGCCCGCGCCGAGTAAAACACCCCCGACCCGGCTTGGACCCGCCCTTGGCTTTTCCCCTGCGCGCGCGTCAGGTTTCCCATCGGAAACACCGGCTGGCGAAAACCACGCGGGACATGTCGGAAAACGCTCGTCCAAAGCCCAACTTGCCCGCTATCACGTCGGAAACGGGACAGTATGCCCCCTGGGAGAACGAAATGGCCTTCAAAACCGACATCGAAATTGCACGCGAAGCCAAGAAGCAGAACATCATGGAGATCGGGGCCAAGCTGGGTATTCCTGCTGAGAGCCTGCTGCCCTATGGTCACGACAAGGCCAAAGTGAGCCAGGAGTTCATCAAGAGCCTTGCGGGCAAGAAGGATGGCAAGCTGATCCTTGTCACCGCGATCAACCCCACCCCGGCGGGCGAAGGCAAGACCACCACCACCGTGGGTCTGGGCGACGGTCTGAACCGCATCGGCAAGAAGGCCGTGGTTTGTATTCGTGAAGCTTCGCTTGGCCCGAACTTCGGGATGAAGGGCGGCGCAGCGGGCGGCGGTATGGCGCAAGTTGTGCCGATGGAGGAGATGAACCTTCACTTCACCGGCGACTTCCACGCGATCACCTCGGCCCACAACCTTTTGTCGGCCATGATCGACAACCACATCTATTGGGGCAATGAGCTGGCCATCGACGAGCGTCGCATCGTCTGGCGCCGCGTGATGGACATGAACGACCGCGCGCTGCGCGATATCGTTGTGAACCTGGGCGGTGTGGCCAATGGCTTCCCGCGTCAGACCGGGTTTGACATTACGGTTGCCTCCGAAGTCATGGCGATCCTGTGCCTTTCGAATGACCTTGAAGACCTGCAAAAGCGTCTGGGTGACATTGTTGTCGCCTATACCCGCGAGAAAAAGGCGATCTACGCCCGCGACATCAAGGCCGACGGCGCTATGACCGTTCTTCTGAAGGACGCGATGCAGCCGAACATTGTGCAGACCTTGGAAAACAACCCCGCCTTCGTGCATGGCGGCCCGTTTGCCAATATCGCGCATGGCTGCAACTCGGTCATCGCGACCAAGACCGCGCTGAAGCTGGGTGAGTATGTTGTCACCGAAGCTGGCTTTGGGGCCGACCTTGGCGCAGAAAAGTTCTTTGACATCAAGTGCCGCAAGGCCGGGCTGAAGCCTTCGGCCGCTGTGATCGTGGCCACTGTGCGCGCCATGAAGATGAACGGCGGCGTGGCCAAGGCTGACTTGGGTGCGGAAAACGTGGCCGCTGTGGAGAAGGGCTGCCCCAACCTTGGCCGCCACATCGGCAACGTGAAATCCTTTGGCGTGCCGGTCGTTGTTGCCATCAACCACTTCTACAGCGACACCGACGCCGAAATCGCAGCCGTGAAAGCCTATGTCGCCGGGCAGGGTGCTGAGGCGATCTTGTGCAAGCATTGGGCCTTGGGTTCGGCAGGTATCGAAGAGTTGGCCCACAAGGTCGTGCAAATGGCGGAATCGGGGGCTGCAAACTTTGCCCCACTTTACCCCGATGACATGCCGCTGTTCCAAAAGCTGGAAACCATCGCCAAGCGCATCTATCATGCCGATGAGGTAATTGCCGACAAGTCGATCCGCGATCAGTTGAAGACCTGGGAAGCGGCGGGCTATGGCCATCTGCCGATCTGCGTGGCCAAGACGCAGTACTCGTTCACCACCGACCCGACCGTGCGCGGTGCGCCGACCGGCCATTCGGTGCCGGTGCGCGAAGTGCGTCTGTCGGCCGGTGCGGGCTTTATCGTCGCCATCTGCGGTGAGATCATGACGATGCCGGGCCTGCCCAAGGTGCCGAGCGCGGAAGTGATCCGCTTGAACGATGAAGGCAACGTCGAAGGCCTGTTCTAATCGCGGCCTTGTTGTCTTGAACTTCCGGGCGTGGGGGCATACCTCACGCCCAATCCATGGAAGGACAGGGGATGAAGGCACCGCAAGACTGCCACGACATGACCGAGCTTCGCGCGGCGATTGACGCGCTGGATGCCAGGATTGTGGCGCAGCTGACGGCGCGCGCGGGCTATATTGACCGCGCGATCCAGCTAAAGCAGGGTAACGGCCTGCCTGCCCGGATTGATGCACGGGTGGAAGAGGTGGTCGCCAAGGTGCGTGCCGAAGCCGCGCGACAGTCCTTGGACCCTGAGTTGGTGGAAGGTCTTTGGCGCAGGATCATCGATTGGTCGATCGCGCGCGAAGACGCAAAGCTTGGGGCCCCGCGCCCCTGACAGGGTGACATGACGGCAACGATTATTGACGGAAAAGCGATTGCAGCGCGGATGCGCGAGGAAACCCGCGCAGAGGCGCGGGCCCTGACCGCCGCGGGCTGGGCGCCTCGGCTGGTTTCGATTTCTGTGGGCGACGTTGCGGCGGCTGAGTTGTATGTCCGCAATCAGCAGAAATCGGCAGAGGCCGCGGGCGTGGCCTTTGAGGCGCGCAATTACCCAGAAACGATCAGCCTTGAGCAATTGACCGGGGTTCTGGCCGGTTTGAACGCTGATCCGCGCGTGAATGGCATCATCATCCAGCGCCCCTTGCCCGCCCATGTTCCTGTCAAGGTGCTGCAAAAAGCTGTTCATCCGTTGAAGGATGTGGAGGGGATGCATCCCTCGTCCATTGGGAATATCGTCTACAATGACTTGACGCTGGGCCCCTGCACGGCCGTGGCGGCGGTGGAGATTTTGAAAACCCTGCCTTTGAGCATGGAAGGTCTGGACGTCTGCGTGATTGGTCACAGCGAGATTGTCGGCAAGCCGATTGCCTTTCTGATGATGGGTTTGGGCGCGACTGTGACGGTCTGCCACCACATGACCCGGCAGGTGGCCGTGCATTCCCGCGCGGCGGATGCGGTGTTTGTGGCCGTGGGCAAGCCCGGTCTGGTGACGGGCGAGATGCTGAAACCCGGCGCGGCGCTGATCGACATCGGGATCAACCGGGTGGATGGCAAGACCGTAGGCGACGCCGATTTTGACAGTTGCGCCGCCGTGGCGGGCTGGATCACGCCGGTGCCCGGCGGTGTTGGCCCGGTGACAGTCTCGACGCTGATGAAGAACGCCGTGCTCGCGACGCGGATGCAGATGGAACATTATCGCAGCGCCTTTGCGGCGGCGGTGTAAGGGAGAGATGAAATGACGGCCAAGGTGATCGACGGCAAAGCATTCGCAGCCAATGTGCGCGCTCAGGTGCAGGCCCATGTGACCAAACTGCGTGAGGAAAAGGGCATTCAGCCCGGCCTTGCAGTTGTTCTGGTGGGCGAAGACCCGGCCTCGAAGGTCTATGTGAAGAACAAACACGCCTCGACGATTGAGGTGGGAATGGCCTCTTTCGAACATCGGCTGCCTGTCGAGACATCGGAAGCCGATCTTTTGGCGCTGGTGAAATCTCTGAATGCGGATCCGAAAGTTCACGGCATTTTGGTGCAGTTGCCGCTGCCGGCGCATCTGAATTCAGAGCTGATCATCAACACGATTGATCCGGCCAAGGATGTGGACGGGTTTCACATTTCCAACGTTGGCCTTTTGGGCACCGGGCAAAAGTCGATGGTGCCCTGCACGCCCTTGGGTTGTCTGATGATGCTGCGCGACCACCATGGCAAGCTGGCGGGGCTGAACGCGGTTGTGGTCGGGCGGTCGAACATCGTCGGCAAGCCAATGGCGCAGCTGTTGCTGGGCGATAGCTGCACGGTGACCATTGCGCACAGCCGCACCAAGGATCTGGCGGCGGTCTGCCGGGGGGCGGATATTCTGGTGGCGGCCGTGGGTCGTGCGGAAATGCTGACCGGCGAGTATGTGAAGCCCGGCGCAACGGTGATTGACGTGGGCATCAACCGCATCGAGCGTGACGGCAAGGCCAAGCTGGTGGGCGATGTGCATTACGAGAGCGCCGCCGCCGTGGCAGGCGCCATCACCCCCGTGCCGGGCGGGGTGGGTCCGATGACCATCGCCTGCCTTTTGGCCAATACCCTGACTGCCTGCTGTCGCGCCAATGGTTTGGCGGAACCCGAGGGCCTGACGGCCTAACTGCTGTGACCACGGTTTGCCGCGAGGGCGGCAAGCTGGTCTTGCAGGTGCAAAGCGGTCAGCAGATTCCGGTTGGTCGCAACCATCGCACCAAGGTGGACGCCCGGTTTCTGCCTGCGCGTGGGCTTAAGGCGTATTGCCTTTGATCGGGTTCAGCCGATCAAAGGCCACGCCACATTCCCAACGGCTTGCCTGTCTTGGATCGCATTCACTCTGAGTCAGATTGAATGCGATCTTCTCTAAGGCCGCCGAACAGCAGGGCGCGGCATCGGGATGGCCAGACATGTGTCGGGCAGCGTCAGGATCGCCCGCGCATCCGCCCCCATCAGCGCCTGAAGCGCGGCATCCTCGGCCCAAAGCCCGCCGGTGAAGGTGCCGTAGGCGGGCAGGATTGCCCGCGTGCCGTCGCACAGAAACGCCCGCCAGGACTTGCCCGCCAGCCGTGCCTTGGGGTGGTAATGGCCCGAGATTTCAGGGCCCGACCCGCCGCCGATGTGGCGAAAGGTCAGCCCGTCACGGGTGAGTTCCGCCAGATGGCTGCCGCCCAGATCGGTGGGGCCTGCGTCATGGTTGCCCTCGATCCAGATCCAGTCGCGCCCGGCCATGAGGCGGATCAACCAAAGGCGGTCAGTCTCGTCCATGCCTTCGGCGGCGGTCAGGTCATCAAAACTGTCGCCAAGGCAGACCACAACGCGCGCGCCGGTCGCCTCAAGATCGGCCTCAAGCCGCAAAAGCGTGGCGCGGGTCTCATAGGGGGGCAAGAGGGCGCCGCCGCGCCGGGCGAGGCGTTCGGATTTGCCGAAATGCAGGTCTGAGACGCACAAAAGCCGTTCCGCCGCCCAGTGCAGCGCGCCGGAGGGCAGGGCAGTCAGCCGCGCGGGGCCAAGGGTGAGGTCATAGCTCATGGCGGGGGTGTGCCCGGCTTGGCGCGGAAAATCAATCCAGACCCGCCGCGCGCAGCAGCGCACGGGCGGCGTCTTCGGCGAGCCGCTCGCGGCCCTTGCCATGCACCGGGATTTTGCCCGGCTCGAGAAAGAGGGGCGCGGCGAGGGGCGAGACGCGGGGCAGGGTGACATGGTCGATGCGCCCGTCGATCCGCGCCAGCATGTCCTCGAGCCGCCCGAAATCGACCAGCCCGCGCATTGCCTCTTCGCGGGTCAGTTGCAAGAGCAGGTGATCCGGGTCATGGCGCGCCAGCGTGTCGTAAAGGATGTCCGACGAGAAGGTGGCCTGCCGCCCCGATTTGCGGCGGCCTTGATGGCTGCGCTCGATCAGGCCCGCGACGATGGCGACGTTGCGAAAGGTGCGTTTCATCACGGCATTTCCCGAAAGCCAGCCATCCAGCCCCTCGCGCAGATCCTGAAGGCGCAAGAGGGCGGCGGCATTGGTCACCGGCTCTAGCCCCCAGATCAGCGTGGCATAGTCGGTGGCAACAAAGCCCAAGGGGGCAAGGCCCGCCTCTTCCATCCGTTTGGTGAGCAACAGTCCCAGCGTCTGCTGGGCGTTGCGCCCGGCAAAGCCGTAGACGCAAAGGTGCTGCCGCCCGTCTTGGGGAAAGCTTTCCACCAAAAGCCGACCGGGCTCGGGCAGGCGCGAGACCTCACGTTGCAGGGCCAGCCATTCGGCGGTGTGGCGCGGCAGGTCTGGCCAGCGGGTTTGTTGGAAAATTTCAAGAATCCGGGCCGCAAGCAGGGTGGACGTGGCGAATTTTGTGCCATTAAACACAGCGACCTTGGGATCACGCCCCGCAGCGCGGCTGACCTCGACCGTCATTTCGTGCAGGCTTTCATAGCGCACCACCTGCCCGCCAATCAGAAAAGTATCGCCGGGCGACAGGCTGGCGGCAAAGGATTCCTCGACCTCGCCCAAGGGGGGGCCAAAGCGGCCCAGCCGGACTTTCAGCGTTTCGATGTCGATGATGGTGCCAAGGTTCTGGCGGATCACGGCGGCGCTGCGGGGGTCGCGCAAGGACCACAGCCCGCCGCGCTGCATCAGGCGCTGCCAGCGGTCATAGGCGCGCAGAGCGTAGCCGCCGGTGGCGACGAAATTCAGGCAGTCGTCAAACTCGACCTGCGTCAGCGCGGCATAGGGGCCGGCGGTGATGACCTCGGCATAAAGGGCGGCGGCGTCAAAGGGGGCGGCGCAGGCGGTGGCGAGGATGTGCTGACAGAGCACATCGCGCGGGCCGGGACCGCGCGGTTCGCCATCCAGCGTATGGGCGCGGGCGGCCTCCATCGCGGCTTGGCATTCCACCACCTCAAAGCGGTTGGCGGGCACCAAAAGCGCCTTGGAGGGCGCGTTGTAGCGGTGGTTGGCGCGGCCGATGCGCTGCACGAGGCGTTTGATGTTCTTCGGCGCGCCGACCTGAATGACCAGATCGACCGCGCCCCAGTCGATGCCCAGATCAAGGCTGCCGGTGCAGACCACGGCGCGCAGGGCACCTGACACCATTGCCGCCTCGACCCGTTCGCGCTGTTCGCGGGACAATGAGCCGTGATGGATGCCGATGGGCAGGTCTTCTGAATTGGCCAGCCACAGGTGGTGGAAAAAGATTTCCGCCTGCGCGCGGGTGTTGTGAAAGATCAGCGTGGTCTGGTGGCGGGTGATCTGGTTCAGGATTTCCGGGATGGCATAGCGCCCGCCGCCGCCCGCCCAAGGGGGCGGTGTGGCGGTATCCAGCATGGTGATGTCGGGGTCTGGGCCGGGGTCGGCGGTCAAGATCTCAGTGCCTGCGCCCAGATAGGCGGCCAGCGCCGGGGCATCTTCGACAGTGGCCGACAGGCCCACGCGGCGCAAGCCGGGCGAGAGGGTTTCCAGCCGGGACAGTGCCAGCATCAACTGATCGCCGCGCTTGGATTCGGCCAGCGCGTGGAGTTCGTCCACCACGACGCGTTGGAGGCCGGCAAAGATGCGCGGGGCGTCTTCGTAGCTGAGCAGGAGCGCGAGGCTTTCGGGCGTGGTGAGCAGGATATGCGGCGGGTCGGCACGCTGGCGGCGGCGCTGGGTATAGGTGGTGTCGCCGGTGCGATCCTCGATCCGGATGGGGAGGTTCGCGCCTTCGACCGGGCGGCGCAGGTTGCGGCGGATGTCGGCGGCGAGCGCCTTGAGGGGTGAGATGTAAAGGGTGTGGAGGCCCTGATGCCCCTGCGCCAATTCGGCCAACGACGGCAAAAAACCGGCCAGCGTCTTGCCGCCCCCAGTGGGCGCGATCAGCAAGGTTGACCGCGCCGCGCCCCGCGCCAGCATCTCGCGCTGGTGGGGGTGCAGCGCCCAGCCTTGGGCGGCGAACCAGTCGGACAGGGCGGGGGGCAGGGTCATGGGGGATAGATAGCCCATGCGCGGCGGACCGCAACTCCTCGTCGGTCTTTGACCGCTCGTCGTGGGGCGGGCGACGAGCGGTCGAAGACCGACGAGGAGCGTCGCTGCCGCGCTTGCGCCGCGTCTCGTGGCAGCCTAAGCCTGCCGCCATGAAGCTCATGTTCCTTGGCGATGTGATGGGCCGCGCGGGTCGTGCTGCCATCACCGAATTCCTGCCCGCCCTGCGCCTGCGCTGGGGGTTGGATTTTGTCGTCGTCAATGGCGAGAACGCCAGTCAAGGCGCGGGGCTGACCACGGAACACGCCCGGTTGATCCTGCAAGCCGGGGCCGATTGCATCACCCTTGGCGATCATGCCTTTGACCAAAAGGACATGATGCAGTTTGCAGAAACCGAACATCGGATCATCCGGCCGCTCAACTTTTCCAAGGTGGCGCCGGGGCGGGGCTATAAGATTTTCGATGTGACCTCGGGGCGCAAGGTTTTGGTGGCGCAGGTCTTGGGGCAGGTCTTTATGAAGCGGCCCTTTGATGACCCGTTCTCGGCCACTGAGGCGATTTTCAAGACACACCGTTTGGGCGCTGCCATTCAGGCCGCCATTCTGGATGTGCATGCCGAGGCGACATCCGAGAAAATGGCGATGGGCCATTGGTGCGACGGCCAAGCCAGCCTTGTCGTTGGCACCCACACCCATGTGCCCACCGCTGACCATATGATTCTGCCCGGCGGCACCGCCTATCTGACCGACGCCGGGATGTGCGGCGATTACAACTCGGTCATCGGCATGGAAAAGATGGAGCCGTTGCGCCGGTTTATCACCGGCATGTCGCAGGCCCGCTTTGAACCGGCAAGTGGCCCGGCCACGCTGTCGGGCGTTTACGTCGAAACCGATGACCGCACCGGAAAGGCCACCCGCATTGTGCCGGTGCGTCAGGGCGGACGACTGGAGCCTGTTGGGCCATGACCTTTGCATCCCTTGCCACGGGCAAGACACCCTCGCGCGTGGGCTATGCGATTATCCTGGCGCTGATCGGCATTGGCTGGGGGTCGACCCAGCCTTTGGGCAAGATTGCCGCCTCGACCGGGCATCCGCCCTTTGGGCTGATCTTCTGGCAGCTTGTCGTGTGTGTTCTGGTGCTGGGGGCTTTGACCCTTGCCCGCGGCAAACGACTGCCCTTGCACCGCAAGGCGCTGGAGTTTTACGTCGTGGTGGCTTTTTTGGGCACGCTGATCCCGAACTATACCTTTTACGTCTCGGTGGCGCGGCTGCCTTCGGGCATCATGTCGATCATCATTGCGACCATCCCGCTGATGGCCTTTCCCATTGCCATGGCGCTGGGGTTGGACCGCTTTAACCTGCGGCGGATGATTGGGATTCTTCTGGGCCTGTCGGGGGTCTTGCTGATTGTGCTGCCGCAAACCAGTCTGCCGGACCCTGCCATGGTGGCGTTTTTGCCCATCGCCATGATCGGCCCGTTGTTCTATGCGCTGGAAAACACCTATGTCGCGGCGCGCGGCACCCAAGGGATGGACGCCATTCAGGCGATGTTCGGTGCATCCATCGCGGGGCTACTGTTCTGCACGCCCGTCATGCTGGCCATGGGCCATTGGTTCCCGATGCCGATCAAGCCGGGTCTGGCGGAATGGGCGCTGATCGCATCGTCGGCCCTGCATGCCCTGCTTTACGCCAGCTTTGTCTGGCTGGCGGCGCGGGCCGGGTCGGTCTTTGCCTCGCAATCGGCCTATTTTACCACAGCCTCGGGGATCGTCTGGGCTATGCTATTGTTGGGCGAGCGGTTTTCGCTTTGGGTCTGGGCTGCGGCGGCGGTGATGCTGTGCGGCTTGGCGCTTGTGGCCCCGCGGGAGCGCAGCTCGGGTTAACTCGACTAAATTAGTAGATATTACCTTCCCATCGCGCGCAAGTCGCGCTAAGGTTGCTGTCCACACAGGAGGCATCCATGATCGGACTTGACCTGAGCCAAGACGCCCAAGCGGTCATCGCACTGTTGATCCTGTGCGGCATGTTCGTGATGTTCCTGCGGGAAACCTATGCGGTTGAGGTGGTGGCGATTGGCGGTGCCACGCTGATGCTGATCCTTGGCAGTTTGCCGATGGAGAGTGTCGGATCGGTTCTGTCCAACAACGCGCCTTGGACCATTGCGGCGATGTTCATTATCGTGGGCGGTTTGGTGCGGACGGGGGTTTTGGAAACCGTCGGGCAGCTTGCCGCGCGCAAGGCCGAGGCGCATCCGGTGCTGACGTTGGTGACCTTGGGTCTTGGGGTGACGCTGGCCTCGGCCTTTGTGAACAACACGCCCCTCGTGGTGGTGATGCTGCCGATCTTTATGCAACTGGCCAAACAGCTGCAGATGTCACCGTCCAAGCTGCTGATCCCTTTGTCTTATATGACCATTCTGGGCGGTACGGTGACCATGATCGGCACCTCGACCAATCTGGTGGTCGATGGGGTGGCGCGCGCCCAAGGGATGGAACCGTTCGGGATTTTTGAGTTGACGCCCGTGGGCCTGATCGTGGCGGCTGCGGGGCTGGCCTATCTCGCGTTTTTCTCCAAACGCCTGTTGCCGGATCGCGACTCGATGTCGGCGCTGTTGTCGGACCGCAAGGGGATGAAGTTCTTTACCGAGGTGGCGATCCCGCAAGGATCGGCCTTTATTGGAAAGAACCCTAGCGAGGTTGATCTCTTTTCGCGCGGGGGGGCGCGGGTGATTGACGTTTTGCGGGGGGATTTGTCCTTGCGCCGCGACATGGCGGGTGTGGTGCTGGTCGAAGGCGACCGCGTGGTGCTGCGCACGCCCATGGCCGAGCTTTTGGGGCTGAAGGACCACAAACAGTTGCGACAAGTGGATGAGCTGTCATCGGTGCAGACCGCCACAGTTGAGGTCTTGATCACGCCCGGCTGTTTGATGGTTGGCCGCAGTCTGGGACAGATGCGGTTGCGGCGGCGCTATGGGGTTTATCCTTTGGCGGTGCATCGGCGGAACCAGAACATCGGGCGGCAGTTGGATGATCTGGTGGTGCAGGTGGGCGACACGCTGCTGTTGGAAGGCGCACCGGCCGATATTCAGCGGCTGGCGGCGGATATGGATATGGTGGATGTCTCGCATCCGTCGGAACGCCCTTACCGCCGCAAACATGCGCCCATCGTGGTGGCGGTTCTGGCGGCGGTGGTGATCGGTGCGGCGCTGAACATTGCGCCGATCCAGTATCTGGCCTTTGTCGGCGTGGGGATTGTGCTGTTGACCCGCGCGATTGACGGGGATGAGGCGCTGGCCTCGGTGGATGGGCGGCTGATGGCGCTGATCTTCGGGATGCTGGGGGTTGGGGCGGGGCTGGAACATTCCGGCGCGGTGGAGCGGATCGTGGAGCTTGTCGCACCCTTGATGCAAGGCATGGCGCCGTGGCTGTTGGTGCTGTGTGTCTATGCGCTGACCTCGTTCCTGACCGAGGTGGTGTCGAACAACGCGGTGGCGGTGATCGTGACGCCGATCATCATTCAACTGGCCGTGACGCTGGGTGTTGATCCGCGCCCCTTGGTCATGGTGGTGATGATCGGGGCTTCGGCCAGCTTTGCCACGCCGATCGGGTATCAGACCAACACGTTGGTCTATGGTCCCGGTGGCTATACCTTTATGGACTTCATCCGCTTTGGCGTGCCGATCAATGTGATCTCGGCCATCGTAGTCACCATTGCCGTGCCGCTCATGTATGACCTTTAGGGTGCGGGGGTTGCCGCCGGGGGGGCGGCTGGTGTAGACGACCCCATCACCGAGATTACCGGAGTTTCAGGTCATGGCTGGCCATTCCAAATGGGCGAACATTCAGCATCGCAAGGGCAAGCAGGACAAGCTGCGCTCGAAGATGTTTTCCAAGCTGGCGAAGGAAATCACCGTCGCCGCGAAAATGGGTATGCCCGACCCTGACATGAACCCGCGCCTGCGTCTGGCCGTCAAGGCGGCCAAGGCCGTGTCAATGCCCAAAGACGTGATCGACCGCGCGATCAAGAAGTCGCAGCTGGGCGATGCGGCGGATTACACCGAGATCCGTTATGAGGGCTATGGCGTGAACGGGATTGCGATCATCGTCGAGGCGATGACGGATAACCTGAACCGCACCGCATCGAATGTGCGCAGCTATTTCTCGAAATGCGGCGGCAATCTGGGGCAGACCGGATCGGTCAGCCATGGCTTTGACCGGGTGGGTGAGATCTCATATCCCGCCAGCGCCGGGTCGTCCGATGACGTGATGATGGCTGCGCTGGATGCAGGTGCTGATGATGTTGAGTCTGATGAAGAGGGTCACTGGATTTACTGCCAGGTGGAGAGCCTGTCGGACGTGTCTGACGCGTTGGAAAAGGCGCTTGGGGAATCTCAGGAATCCAAGATCATCTTCAAACCACAGACCCGCACCGAGGTGGATCTGGACATCGCGCAAAAGCTGATGCGGCTGATCGACATGTTGGAAGAGGATGACGACGTGCAGTCGGTCACCCATAACTTTGATATGTCGGATGAGGTGGCGGCCCAACTGGGCTAAGCTTGTTGCGATAAGCTTGAACTGGCGCGCCTCACCCGGCGCGCCTTTTTAATGTCTGGCGCCTCCCCTCCCCCTTGTGGGGAGGGGCTGGGGGTGGGGGCATGCTAGGACTGCCGGTTTGGCAGTATCCAAAGCCCCAGCGCCATGGCCGCCGCCGCCATCGACAGGCCTGCGGCATAGATCAGCCCCGGCCCACCGACGCCCAACAGCGCCGCCCCCACCGAAGGTGCAGCGGCTGAGGCGAGGATGGGTGATACCGCCACCGCGCCTGAAATGGTGCCAAAGCCGCGACGCCCCAGATGGTCGGCCACCAGCATGGGCCGCAGGTTGGACAAAAGCCCAGCACCCGCGCCTTGCAGCATGGCAAAGACGAAGATCAGCGCCGGAAGCCAGCCCGCCACCCACAGGATCATGCCAGCCATCAAGACCGAGGCCAGTGACCAGAGGCTCGCGCGCGCATTCGACAGCCGCGAGGCAAAGATCAGCAGCACCGCCCGCCCGGCCACTTGGGAAGGCCCGATGCAGGCGGCGGCGATGGTGGCCATGGCCACGCTGGCACCCCGGTCTTGAAACAGCATCAGGATGAAGGTCAGAAGAATCCCGTGGTTCAGCCAGACCAGCGCGAAGATCGCTGAAATACCCCAAAAGGCCGGGCGGCGAAGCGCATCGTGCAGCGCACCCGGTTCGGGCGGGCTGCGGCGCGGCGCTTCGGCGCGCTCCATCTTTCGCAAGGCACGTACGGCCCAGGCGTTGACGGGAACCGCGCCCAGAAGGATCAGAAGGCCAAAGCCGATCAACGCGCCTTGGGCCCCGAAGTTATGCGCCATCAGCGCGCCCAAGGGAAAGGTGACTGTGCCTGAGAAGCCTGCGACCAAGGTCACGCGGGTGATGGCAAGGCGGGCATCATCGCCCAGACGGCGGGTGAGGAAGGCAAAGCAGGTCTCATAAAGGCAGGTGGCTTGCACCGCGCCCAGAAGCGCCCAGATCACCAGCCACCAGACCAGGCTTGGTGCCCAGCCAAGGGCGGCCACGCCAAGGGCGGCGAGGATCGGGGTATAGGTCAGCATCTCGCCACCCCAGCCCCTGTCAACCCAGCGCCCGGTAAAAGGGGTGAGGGCTGCCATCACCAAAAAGCCCAAGGTTGGCCCGGCGGCGAGTTCAGCCGCACTCCAGCCGGTCTCGCGCAGCAGGTCGGGCAGGATGGCGGGGAAGGCGTAATAGACCCCGGCGTAGGTGAGCGTCTGACCGACGGCCAGCGCCCAGACCGGGGCGTTGGCGCGGTTCATAGCCCGTAAAGGCCCGCGAATTTGGCCTCCAGATAGTCCAGAAGCGGGCCTTCGTGGGGATCAAAGCCGCAGGCATGGGCGATGGTGTCGCGGGGTTCGCGCAGGCCGCCGTGGCGTTGCAGGGTCTCGCGCAGCCAGCCGGTGGCGGCGGAGGTGTCGCCTTGGGTCAGTTGGTCATCAAGATCCGGCACGGCTTTGCGCAGCGCCTGATTGAGGCATCCGGCATAGACATTGCCCAAGGTATAGGTCGGGAAATAGCCAAAGAGCCCGCAAGACCAATGCACGTCTTGCAGCATGCCATGGGATGGTCGGTCAACGGCGACGCCGAAATCGGCCTTGAAGCGGTCATTCCAGGCGGCTTCAAGGTCTTTGACCGCAAGGTCGCCCCGGATCAGCGCGCGTTCCAGATCAAAGCGCATCATGATGTGCAGGTTGTAGTGCACCTCATCGGCCTCGGTGCGGATAAAGCCCGGCTGCACGCGGTTGACGGCGGCGTAGAAGGCTTCGGCGTTGGGCATGTCGAATGCGCCAAAGCGATCGCGCATCTGGGCGAACATCCAGCCCGTGAAGGCGCGGCTGCGGCCGATCTGGTTTTCGTAAATCCGGCTTTGGCTTTCGTGGACACCCATCGAACAGCCGTGGCCGATCGGGGTCATGGCGTAATCGGGGTCGATGGCCAGTTCATAGCTGGAATGGCCGACCTCGTGGATGGTCGAGTAAAAGCAGTTGAACGGGTCGGTTTCCACCACACGGGTGGTGATGCGGCTGTCGCTGCCACCGCCCGAGGAGAAGGGATGCACGGCAAGGTCGATGCGGCCGCGCGACCAGTCATAGCCAAAGGCCGATGCCAGATCGCGGGACATGCGGAGTTGGCTGTCGGTGGAGAAATGGCCGACCAGAGGGGCCGGGGCGGGGTGGGCCAGCACAGCCGCGCGCAGGGCCACGAGACGCGGGCGCATCCGGGCAAACAGCGCGCCAAGGCTGGCGGCGGTGGCGCCGGGTTCATAGTCATCAATCAGCGCATCATAAAGATCGCCGCCCGTAGCAAGGGCTGCGGCCTCTTCGCGTTTCAGGGCCAGCACCTCGGAGAGGGTGGGCAAGAAGGCCGCGACATCATCGCGCGCGCGGGCCTCGGCCCAGATGCCTTGGGCGACGGATGTCAGCCGCGCCAGTGCTTCGGCCAGATCGGCGGGCACTTTGGTGGTGCGGTCATAGGAGCGGCGGATCAGGCGCAGTTGCGCCATACCTGCGGTATCGGGGGCCTCAGCCGCCTCTAGCCACTCGGCGATGCGCGGATCGGTGCGCCGCGCGTGGAGGACCCCCTCCATCGCCGCCATCTCCTCGCCGCGCTGATCGGCGGCCCCGCGTGGCATCATGGTTTCCTGATCCCAGCCCAGCCGTTCGGCGACCATGGACAGCGCCTCGGTCTGGCGCTGGAACGCCATCAGGTCGGCGAAGGCGGTGGTGTTGGTCATGCTGTGCCCTTTGCGATGGACCCTGCGACCGGATAAACCGACAGGTGCCGCGCCCGGATGATGAGAACCCACAAGATCACCGCGCCGATCTGGTGGGTGATGGCGATGTGCATATGCGCCGCTGTCAGGACGGTGATGATACCCAGAACCATCTGCGCCACCATCATCGCCATGACGGCATGAAAGGCGTTGCGTGTGGCCGCATGGGCCGACTGCCGCCCGCGCAGCCATACGACGATGCCGAAGGCAAAGAGGAGATAGCCCGCCATCCGGTGCATGAACTGCACCAGCCCCGGATTTTCAAAGAAGGCATGCCAGACCCCGCCGCCGCCCGGCACATAGAAGGCGTCCGCCGGGAAGAACTGGCCGTTCATGTCGGGCCAGGTGGGAAAGCCGCGCCCGGCGTCAATGCCTGCGACCAAGGCCCCCAGAAGGATTTGCAGGAAGGCGAAATGCATGAGCCCGGTGGACAGGCCCACCAGCTTGCGCTCTGAATTGCGCCGCGCCTGTAGCAGGTTCGTCTCAGACCGGCCCAACAGGAACACATACCAGGCGATAAGGCCAAGGATGACAAAGGCCAGCCCCAGATGGGTGGCCAAGCGGTAAGATTTGACATCCACCTGCTCGCCCACCAGCCCCGATGACACCATCCACCAGCCGATGGCCCCTTGCAGGCCCCCCAGCGCGCCAAGGCCCAACAGCCGCCCTGTCCAGCCCGCCGGAATGGCGCGGGCGGCGAGGAAGCCAGCAAAGCCTACTGCCCAGACAAGGCCCACCACGCGGCCCAACTGCCGATGCGCCCATTCCCACCAGAAGATGACCTTGAAGGACTCCATCGACATCTGGCTGTTTTGCAGCTGGAATTCCGGGGTGGCCTTGTATTTGTCGAACTCGGTGACCCAATCGGCCTCGGAGAGCGGCGGGATCGCGCCGGTGACGGGCTTCCATTCGGTGATCGACAGGCCCGAGTCGGTCAGCCGGGTCAGGCCGCCCACGGCGATCATCATGGCGACGAGGAGGAACAACGCCACAAGCCAAGCCCGGATGCCGCGCCGCGCGCCCTTGTTGCCTTCGATCAGCCCGCCCTGCGGGGCGACCTGTGCGGTTGCCCCAACCTCTTCAAACAGCTTGCGCTTTTCGGCCATGCCCGTCCCCTTCACGTCTGGCCCTCAGACTAGGCCCGCCGCACGGTGCCTTCAAGGGCTGCGGCCGCGAAACCACGGATTGCCCTGCGTCATTCCGCCCCGGATCGGGCAAGGGCGTGCGGGATCAGCGGAACCGGCGCAACAGATCCAGCGACGGCTCGCCAGTCACGGGCAGGCCCGTTGCCTGCTGATAGGCCGAAATCGCCGCCTTGGTCTTGGTGCCGATCACCCCATCGGTGCCGCCGGTGTCATAACCCGCATCGGTCAGCGCGCGTTGCAGCGCTTGCCGGTCGGCCATGGTCATGCCGGTTTGGTCCGGGCCCCAATCGGCCTGCACCGCCGGGCGGCCAAGGATGCGGTCCGACAGGTGGCCGACGCCGATCGCATAGCTTTCGGCATTGTTGTAACGCAGGATGACGTTGAAATTCTGGGTCAGAAGGAAGGCCGGGCCACCGACGCCCTTCGGCGCGATGATCGAGCCTCCAGCAGGCACGGCGCCCCCGGTGGCCGAGGTGACGCCAAGTGCTGCCCATTCGCCCGCCGACTTGCCCTTGCCGCGCCCCAGAAGGGCGGGGTTAAAGTCTGACGGCAGCCGCACCTCGCCGCCCCAGGGCAGACCGCGCTGCCAGCCCGAGTTTTTCAGATAGGCGGCGGTGGAGGCGAGGGAATCGGTCGGATCCTCGCTCCAAATGTCGCGCTTGCCGTCGCCGGTGAAATCCACGGCATAGGCCAGATACGAGGTCGGGATAAACTGGGTGTGGCCCATGGCCCCGGCCCAAGACCCCGTCATCCCACGCGCCGCGACATCGCCATTGGCGATGATCTTCAAGGCCGCGACCAGCTGGCTTTCAAAGAACTCACCGCGCCGCCCGTCATATGCCAGCGTGGCCAGCGCCGAGATCACCGGCACATTGCCGCGCCTTGTGCCGTAAAAGCTTTCCAGACCCCAGACGGCGGTGACGACATGGGCCTCGACCCCATAGCGCGCCTCGATGCGGGCCAAGACGGCACCATACTGGCGCAGCTTGTCCTGACCCATGGTCACGCGTTCGGGCTTGGCGGCGATGGCAAGGTAATCTTCCAGTGTGCGGGTGAACTCGGTCTGGTTGCGGTCACGCTCCACCACATCGGGCAGAAAGCCGGCCGATCCCATCGCATCATTGATCACCCCTGCGGGGATGCCGCGCGCGGTGGCGCGGGCGCGAAACCCCGCGACCCAGGCATCAAACCCGGCATTGGGCACCGGGCGCATGACGGTTTCGGCCTGCGCGGCCCCGACAGGCCCACGTCCGCCACCGCCGACGCAAGCCGAAAGCCCGGCTGCGATCAACCCCATCACCGTTACCCGTCGCGTCACTGCCCGCATCACTCGCCCCATACCTTTGCTCTTTCGCAAAACCCTAGCGCAGAACCCGAACAGTTTGAATCGAATTTGGTTTCATCTTGGCCCAAATACTCAAATCCGCCGATGTGGCCGGGCGCGCGGGTGCAAGCTGGGTGCTGCGCTCAATCGCCTTGCTGGCGCAGTTTATAGGCGATCTGGCGCAGCATGCCGTGAAAGGTCTGCACCTCGGCCCGCGTCAGGTTCAGCCGCGCCCACATGTTGCGCAGGTTGAGCCGCATGCCCGCGGCCTTGGTGGGGGGGAAGAAAAAGCCCGCCGCGTCCAGCTTCTCTTCGAAATGATCGCCCAGTTTTTCCACCTCTTCGCGGTTGGCAAATTCGGTGCGGGCCAGCATCATGAATTCGGCGGGCACATTGATCTGTTGGCGGCCCCATTCATAGGCAACCAAAAGCGCGCATTGGCCAAGGTTCAGGCTGGAGAAATCGGGGTTCGTCGGCACGGTGACGATCACATTCGCCAGCGCCACATCGTCGTTTTCCAGCCCCGTCCGTTCGGGACCAAAGAGAATGCCCACCTTCTTGCCCGCAGCCCCCATCTCGCGCACCATTTGCATGGCGCGTTCGGGGGTGACCACGGGCTTGACCATTTCACGCCTGAGCGCGGTCGTCGCAAAGACGAAATCGCAGTCCGCAATGGCGCGCGGCACGTCGGGGAAAATCCCTGCCATGTCCAGAACCCGGCCCGCGCCCGAGGCCAGGGCGTTTGCCTTGGGGTTGGGCCAGCCGTCGCGCGGATCGACGATCCGCATCCGCTCCAGCCCGAAGTTGAGCATCGCCCGCGCCGCCGCCCCGATGTTCTCGCCCATTTGCGGGCGCACCAGAATAAAGGTGGGCTGAATCGTCGGCGGGGTTTCGGCTTGGGTCATCGGCGGCACCTGTGCGCGGGAATTTCCCGCCAGATACGCCATCTGCCCCCTCGTGGAAAGGTCAGCCCCCGATAGCCAAGCCGAAAAAAGGCTGATAAGCCGGGCGCATGCCGAAGGAGCCTGACATGTCCGCCACCGCCGCCGCTGAAGACCGCCCGCAGATCACCCTGATCACCCCGCCCGCCTTTGAGCTGGAGGTGTTTCCCGACCAGTTGGCGCGGGTGCTCGACGCGGTCGAGGTGGCTTGCGTGCGGCTGGCGCTCGCGACCAAGGATGAAGAGATGATCCTGCGCGCGGGCGACGCCTGCCGTCTGGTTGCCCATGAACGGGATGTGGCGATTGTCATTGAAAACCATGTGCTTATGGTCGAACGTCTGGGTCTTGACGGCGTGCATCTGACCGATGGTGCGCGGTCCGTCCGTAAGGTGCGCAAGGATCTTGGCGCCGATGCCATTGTCGGCGCCTTTTGCGGCACCTCACGCCATGAGGGCATGAGCGCGGGCGAGGCTGGCGCCGATTATGCCGCCTTTGGCCCCTTGGGTGAAACGACGCTCGGCAAGGGCGAGCGGGTGGAGTTCGATCTTTTCGAATGGTGGAGCCAGGTGATCGAGGTGCCCTCGATCGCCGAAGGGGCGCTGACGGCTGAACTGGTGGCCAAGTTTGGCCCGGTCACCGATTTCTTTGGCGTTGGCGAAGAAATCTGGGGCGCAGAGGATCCGATCGCGGCGCTGAGGGCGTTGATGGCCCCCTTGGGCTGACACCCCTCGAGGAGAAGCCGCAGGCGCCCGACGAGAGACCCCGCAGATCAGCCTTCGGCCAAGGGGTGGCTGGTGCGGATCACGCGTTCGCAATGGGCAGCCAATTCCTTGCGGCTGGGAAAGGCGTCCACCGGCACTTCGGGGTGGAAGATCACCTCAACCCGGCCCTGCCGCCGCGCAGCCAAGGTGAGCAGCAGATGCGGGCCAAAGGCCATGTTCCCCCACCAGCCGTAAAAGCGCGGGTCCTTCCCGGGCGGGGCGTGATAGACCACGGTCACCGGCTGAATGAACAGCACGCGGTCCAGCCCATGGGTATAGAACGCCTGAAACAGCGACGATTTGAACGGCAGGACGCGGATCGCGTCGGTGCTGGTGCCTTCGGGGAAAAAGCATAAGCGGTGACCAGCGCGCAGCCGCGCCTCGAACACCTCTTGCTGGGCTTTGGCCTCGGTGCCCTTGCGGTTGATAAAGACCGTACCCGTTGCCCGCGCCAGCCAGCCGATGGCAGGCCAGGAAGCGACCTCGGATTTGGACACGAAATAGATGCGCTGGGCGGCGTTCAGCGCGAAGATATCCAGCCATGACGCATGGTTGGCCACCACCGCGCCCTTTTGGCGCATTGGTTGACCCCGCACGGTGATCGGCAGGCGCAGAATGACAAAGGCCATGCGGCAAACGAATCGGGTGATGAAGGGGGTGATGGGTCGTTCCTGACCGCACAGCGGCCGTTCGATCAACCGCAACAGCAGGAGCAGCAACAGGCAACCATAGGTCACCGTGCCCAGCGTCAGCCCGCGCAGCGCCACCAGCGCCCAGCCAAGAAATCCGGGCTTTTCAACCAGGATCGGTTCGTCACGCCAGTCCGTCATGCCTTGTGCCTCACTCTCGATCGCCCTGCTTGCGGATCCAGAAGGCGCGGTGTTTGTCGCTCATCCGTGCGATGTCAAGGACGAGGCAGACGTCGGTGGTGTTGAAGGCGTGATCGACAAAGGCGCCTTGGCCCACAAACCCACCCAGCCGCAAATAGGCGCGGATCAGCGCCGGGGTGCCTGCCACGGCGGCGCGGCGGTCAAGCTGATCGGCAGGGATGATGTCCATCGCCACGGCATGGGGCGGCAGGGCGCGCACCTGCAACTCGGGCGGTGCAAGGTGATGATGCGCGAGGTAAGACAAAGGTTGTGCGAGTGCCGTCACGTCGGTGCCGTGGAACGAGGCGGCCCCGAACAGAATTTCGATATCGCGTTCCAGCACATAGGCGGCCAGCGCATTCCACAGTTGGAGCATGGCGCTGCCACCGCGATAGGCCGGATGCA
Source organism: Paracoccaceae bacterium (assembly GCA_044377735.1). Taxonomy (GTDB): domain Bacteria; phylum Pseudomonadota; class Alphaproteobacteria; order Rhodobacterales; family Rhodobacteraceae; genus Tabrizicola_A. The sequence goes on from JBILYK010000014.1 coordinate 31,617, forward strand.
CGCAAGACCGCCCCAGTTCCACCAGCTTGCGCCCGGTGGCGTTCAGCGCTGTCAGATCATATTCGCTTTCGGAATAAAAGCGCCCTGCGCTGGCTCTCCGATCAGAAGGCAACAGCCGGTAAGCCCCCACCACATCATCCAGATCGGTCGCATCGCGGCGGGTGTCGATCAGAAGCAGGTGGTCGAAATGCGGATCGAAAGTGTCGATTTCCAAGAGCCTATCATGGTCGATCAGGGGGCCGTCAGCGCCCAGTTCTTGCACAAAAACCCGATAGCGCAGCCGCTGCGCAGCGCGCAGATCACGGTCGTCACGGGCGAGTCGCAAGACAAAGGCGCTGTCGTCGTCTGTCATTCCTGCTTTTTCCTGCCCCGATCGGGTTTGGTTCTAGAACCGGGCTGCCCGCAAAGCAACTGTGGGCGGCCGGTATGGGCCGTGCCGTGAAAAATGCAATCTGAGATTGCATTAAGGCCTTGTTAACCGGATACTGGCTTATAGGCTGAACACGGGGAGCAAATCGACTTGGCTAAGGTCGATCACCCGTTTGCCAGCGTGTTCGAAGTTCACAGTAACGCGGTTGTTGATGTTGGATTGCACCTGACCAAGGCCCCAGTCGGGCTGGGCGGGGTGGCGCACCAACATGCCCGGTTCCAAGAATGCTGCCATGTTTGGTCTCCACCTGCAGGAAAGGTTGCCCAGATGTACGACAAGTCCGACATTTCCGCCTTGCTGGGCTCGCGCATCTGTCATGATCTTATCAGCCCGATCGGAGCCATCGGCAATGGGGTGGAGTTGTTGTTGATGGATGGGCTGGAGCGGGGGCCCGAGATGACGCTGGTGGCCGAAAGCGTAGCCCATGCCAATGCGCGCATCCGGTTTTTCCGCGTGGCCTTTGGGCAGACCGCGAAGGATCAGCGCATTGGTGCGGCGGAGGTGACGGGGATTTTGGCCGATATGGCGCAGGGCAACCGCCTGACGGTGGATTGGGCGTCGCCTGCCGATCTGTCGCGGCGCGAATGCAAGCTCGCCTTGCTGTGCATCCTGTGTCTGGAGACGGCGCTTGGCCAAGGTGGGCGCATCGCGGTGGACCGGGGGGACGGCCGCTGGACGCTGACAGGCACCGCGCCCCGGCTGCGGATTGACCCTGAGCTGTGGGAGGCACTGTCAAACCCGGCGGCAGCACCCGAGGTTGGCCCCGGTCAGGTGCAGTTTCTGCTGGTTCCCGAGGAGGTGGCCCGCCAACACCGCCGCCTGACGGTAGAGCTGAGCGGGCAAGAGATTCGGCTCACGTTCTGATCGTGCCGTCGCCAGTCACAAGATATTTGAAGCTGCACAGTTGCTCCGCCCCGACCGGCCCGCGCGCATGCAGCTTGCCCGTGGCAATGCCAATCTCGCCGCCCATGCCAAACTCACCCCCATCGGCGAACTGGGTGGAGGCGTTGCGGATCAGGATGGCGCTGTCGAGCCGTTCGAAAAAGCGCGCGGCTGTGGCGTCGTTTTCGGTCAGGATCGCCTCGGTATGATTGGATCCATAGCGGCGGATATGGGCGATGGCCGCATCAACCCCGTCGACCAGCTTTGCGGCGATGATCTCGTCCAGAAACTCGCGGCCAAAGTCCTCTGGCGCGGCCTGCACCGTGCCGGGGATTGTCAGAAGCTCACCCTCGGTGCGCACCTCGACCCCGGCGGCCAGCAAGTCTTGAATCAGCACGGCCCCGTGTTTGGTGTAGAACTGCCAATCGATCAGCAAACATTCGGCCGCGCCGCAAACACCCGTGCGGCGGGTTTTCGCGTTCACAACCACGCGGCGGGCCTTTTCAAGATCGGCGTCGCGGTCGGCATAGACGTGGCAGATGCCTTCCAGATGCGCGAACACCGGCACGCGCGCCTCGGCCTGCACCAGGCTGACGAGCCCCTTGCCGCCGCGCGGCACGATGACGTCGATATAGGCCGTCGCGCGCAACATCTCGGCGACCATGGCGCGATCACGGGTGGGGATCAGCTGAATTGCGGCCTGCGGCAGACCGGCTTCAAGCAGGCCTTGTTGCATGCAGGCGTGCAAGGCTTCCGAGGAATGAAAGCTTTCACTGCCGCCGCGCAGGATCACGGCATTGCCGGCCTTGAGGCACAAGGCCCCGGCATCGGCGGTGACATTGGGGCGCGATTCATAGATGACCCCCACCACGCCCAATGGGGTGGCAACGCGCTGAATATGCAGGCCATTCGGGCGGGTCCATTCGTCCAGCACCCTGCCCACCGGATCGCGTTGATCGGCCACCTGACGCAGGCCATCGACAATGCCGCGCAGGCGGGTTTCGTTCAGCATCAGCCGGTCCAGCATGGCTGGCGACAGGCCCTTTTGGGTGCCGTATTCCATATCCAGCACATTGGCATCAAGGATTTCGTCGCGGCGCGCCCAGACCGCCGCCGCTGCCGCCTGAAGTGCGGCCGCCTTACGCTCGGACGAGGCGTAGGCCAGCTCTGCAGAAGCCGCGCGGGCGGCTGTACCGATCTCGGTCATCATTGCAAAATGTTCGTCACGCATCCTGATCTCCGCCCGTATCCGGAGTTTAGCATAAACTCCGCATCATAAAATTGCCGTTTTCCAAACCGATTTCTGCAAAGAAATTGGCTCTCAGATCACCATATCGTCGCGATGCACCAAGGCCGCCCGGCCGGAATAGCCCAGGATTCCGGCAATATCGCCCGACCGATGCCCGGCAATCGCGCGGGCCTCATCAGCGGCATAGCCAGCCAACCCTTTGCCCAAGACATCGCCCTCTGGCGAAAGGATCGCCACCGGATCGCCCCGGCCAAAGCTGCCAGAAACCTGCGTAACACCCGCCGGCAGCAGGCTTTTGCCCGCTTTCAGCGCTGTCACCGCACCTGCGTCCAGCCGCAATTCGCCGCGTGGCTTCATCGCGTTGATCCAGCGCTTGCGCGCTGCCTGCGGGTCGCCCTTGGGCAGGAACCATGTCCGGTTGGCCCCCCGCGCAAGCGCTTGCAAAGGGCGCGGGGTTGATCCCTCCATGATCGCCATCGCACAGCCTCCCGCCACGGCGGTTTTCGCTGCCAGAAGCTTGGTTTTCATGCCGCCCTTGGACATGCTTGAAATCGGATCACCCGCCATCGCCTCAATTTCAGGCGTGATTTTCGTCACGATGTCAAAGCGTTCGGCGGTCGGGTGTTCCTTCGGGTTGGCCGAATAGAACCCGTCCACATCCGAGAGCAAAATCAACTGATCCGCCCCGACCGTCACAGCGATTTGCGCGGCCAACCTGTCATTGTCGCCAAAGCGGATTTCATCAGTGGCCACAGTGTCGTTTTCATTGACGATGGGCACCACGCCCAGACCCAGCAGCGTTTCCATCGTGGCGCGGGAATTCAGATAGCGGCGGCGGTCCTCGGTATCCTCAAGCGTCACCAAAACTTGGCCGGTGGTGATGCCATGCGGTTGCAGCACCTCTTCATAGGCGCGCGCAAGGCGGATCTGGCCCACGGCGGCGGCGGCTTGCGATTGTTCCAACGTCAAGGGGCCATCGCCCAAGGCCAGCACCTTGCGGCCCAAGGCGATAGAGCCGGAGGACACCAGCACCACATCGGTGCCGCGCAGCTTGGCCTCGGCCACATCCATGGCAAGGGCGGAAAGCCAGCCCTGTTTCAACCCAGTCATGCGGTCAACCAGCAAGGCCGAGCCGATCTTGATGACCAGACGTTTCGCCGCCGTCACATCGGGGGCAATCAGGGGCATTACGGCTGCCACGGTCCTGTCTCCACTTGGGGGGCCTCGCCTTCTATCGTGGCGTAAATCACGCGCAACACATCCTGCACGCCGCGCCCCGAGACGCCCGAAATCACCTGCACCGGCGCGCCGGAGGCCTTTTCCAAGGCGCGGCGGCGGTCGGAGATTTGCTTGGCATCCATCGCGTCCACCTTGTTCAACGCCACGATCCGGGGCTTGTCGCCCAGAACGTCGGAATAGGCCTCCAACTCATGAACGATGGTGCGGTAATCCTTGGTGACGCTGGACGATGTGCCATCGACCAGATGCAAAAGGACCTTGCAACGCTCGACATGGGCGAGGAACTGGATGCCCAAGCCCCGTCCTTCGCTCGCCCCTTCGATCAGGCCGGGGATATCGGCCATGACGAATTCCTTGCCATCCACGCCCACCACGCCAAGGTTCGGCACTAGCGTGGTAAAGGGGTAATCTGCGATCTTGGGCCGCGCATTCGAGACGGCGGCCAGAAAGGTCGACTTGCCCGCATTGGGCAGACCCAAAAGCCCGGCATCCGCGATGAGTTTCAGCCGCAGCCAGATGGTGCGCTCGACGCCCTCTTGCCCCGGATTGGCCCGGTTCGGCGCGCGGTTGGTCGCCGACTTGAACTGCAGGTTGCCCCAGCCACCATTGCCGCCTTTGGCAAGCAGCACCCGCTGGCCCGGTTCGGTCAGGTCTGCGATGACGGTTTCTTCATCCTCGTCCAGAATCTCGGTTCCCAGCGGTACCTTCATCACGACGTCATCGCCGGTCTTGCCGGTGCGCTGGCTGCCCATGCCGGGCTGGCCGGATTTGGCAAAGAAATGCTGCTGGTAGCGGTAATCGATCAGCGTGTTCAGCCCATCAACCGCCTCAACCCAGACCGAACCGCCATGGCCGCCATCGCCGCCATCCGGCCCGCCAAACTCGATGAACTTCTCGCGCCGGAACGACACGCAGCCCGCCCCGCCGCCGCCCGAGCGGATATAGACTTTGGCAAGGTCAAGAAACTTCATCGTATCATCTTTCGAAGGGATCGCCCGACAGGCGATAGAGGACAAAGCGCGGACTCTCAAGCGTTTCGCTTACAGTTCTTGCGCCTTTCCAAATACTCACCTTTACAACATTTGCCTCAAGCGCCCGCTGCGCCGGATGGCCTGCGAAGAGGCGCGTCAGCGCAACGATGAGCGTTACATCTTGCGGATATAGGTCCAGGTTGGCACCCGGGCACCCCGCGCGACCGAAAACGTTTCAGCATCGCCCAGATATTCAAAGCCGCAGTTGGTCAGGACACGCGCCGATCCGGGGTTGTCTTGAAACACCTCGGCAAAGGTGGTGCGGTCGCCCAAGGGGTTTGCCGCGATCAGCGCCCTGACGGCCTCGGACGCGATACCGGTGTTCCACATCTGGGGGGCGACCCAAAAGCCGATCTCGGACTGTCCCCCGCCTGATTTGCGGGCTTCCATCGGTTTCAGACTGATCACCCCCAAAAGTTCTGACAGACCCGTCGCCGCTCCGTCCATCGCCCAGATCGTGCCGCGGGTGTCGCCCGCCATGGCGCGAGAGACGAATGCCTCGGCGGCACCGGGTGGCAGGGGGTGGGGAATGGTGCGCGTGGCCTCGGCCACCCTTGCATCGCCTGCATAAAGCATCACCAGCCCCGCATCGGAAGGGCGCAGGGGTCGCAGGTGAAAGCGTCCGGCGGTGATCGGGGCGGGACCGTCTTGGCACTGGTCAAACGTCATGGCGTCTCTCCTGTAAAGTGCGCGAAACAGGCCGCCCCATGCGGGGATGACCGGGTGGATATGGGAAGAAACATGGGTCAATTTACCCCTCCAGTGGTCTCAAAAACTACTTTGGCGGCGGCTTTGGCGGCCATCTGCTTGCGCCACGGCGCATCACGTTCCCAATCGCCTGCCATGATGCAGCCATAGGGGTGAATTTCATCCACCACATCTGCCAGATCAAAGTGACGCATTTGCGACCGAACCGTTTTCGCAGGCTTGTAGGCGCTGGGCAGTTCCGACACGTCAATGTTGCCTGACCAGAACCGCGCATCGAGCCCTGCCGTTTCACGGGCGAAAACCTGCGCTTCGTCATGATCCCCCAAACCGCGTTTGTGCGCCGTGCGCGACAGGTTGCGCCCGGCCCCATGTGGGGCAAAACCAAGGTTCGACACGGTGGCTTCACCCCGGATCAGCAAAACAGGTTCGGCCATGTTCAACGGCACGATCTGAACGCCCGCCGTGTCGGGCAGGAAATCGGCCGCCACCGGGGTTGCGCCCTTGGCGTGATAGAACAGGTCGTCCCGCTTGAAGACATAGTTGTGTTCGTTCCAGAACCGGTCCTTCATCTTGGCCCCTGCGCCGACCAAAGCCGCCTGATGAAGGGCGTTGTGGTTGGCTTTGGTCCATTTGCGGATCAGTTGCAGCGCCTCCCAATAGGCCACACCTTCCGGGCTATCCGCAGGAATCCACGCGTTGTCCTTCAGCGTTTCGGGCGACAGCGCCTTGCGGAACTTTTCAGCCACCCGCATGCCCAGCGTGTAAAGCCCCGCCCCCGGCCCGCGAGAGCCGTGATGCGTGACCAGACAGACCGTGCCATTGGCAGCCGACCGCCCGACAAAGGCAAAGTGGTTGCCGTCGCCTTGGGTGCCCATATGTTCAATGGCTGCGCGGATGATCTTGTCATCGTTCAGGAACATGTTGGCGCGAAACGCATCCAACAGGCCCAACGACACCGTGAACCGCTTGCCGTTCGCGCGACCGCCGGGGCCAAAGTGGGTGGCCTCGTGCACGGCGTCCAGGACGGTTTTCGGATCAGCATCGGCAAACTCGGTCAACATGACCGAGCAACAGATGTCAGCCGAATGAAAGCCGGGGTGGATCGCGTTTTGGGTCACCACTACACCGCCCACGGGAATTGTGCCCGGCGCGCCTGCCGGGCAAGCGTCGGGCATCACAGCCCCCGCCCGCACCGTTGGCGTGCGCATCAGCGCGTCCATGCTGGCTGTCACCCGTGCGACGTTGTCGATCTCGGCCTCATCCTCTGCTTCAAGGTTCAGCGCGTAGGCTGGTCCCTTTTCTTGCAAAGGCAACTGTGCTGGGGGCAGGTTTGAGGCGACAAAGGCGCGCAGCGCCTCGCCCTCTAGCCCATTCGCGCGCACATGTTCCAGCGCTTCCCCAAGGTTGCGCCCTTGCGGAAAACCAAGATCCATCAAGTCTTTACCGGTGACAGTCATTTCCTTTTTCCAAACTTGTCTGCGGTTGAACCCGGGTTGCCCCGGGCAGGAAAGACCGGCCCAAATAGAAAAAGGGACCGGCCTTGCAGCCGATCCCTTTGTTACATGGTGGTGTAACGGCTTCGGCTTACTCTGCGGCCTCCGCCACTGGGAGAACCGAAATGAAGGTGCGTCCCTTCAGACCCTTCTTGAACGTCACCTTGCCTTCGACGGTTGCGAAGATGGTGTGGTCGCGGCCCATGCCGACGCCCATACCCGGGAACCATTCGGTGCCGCGCTGACGAACAATGATGTTGCCCGGAATGGCCGCTTGGCCGCCGAACAGTTTGACGCCCAGACGACGGCCCGCGGAGTCGCGGCCGTTGCGTGAGGAGCCGCCTGCCTTTTTATGTGCCATGGGGGTGTTCTCCTCTTACTTGGTTTCGTGCGCGGCGCGGCGGGCATCGGCGGTGCCGATTGCGGCCTTGACGCCCGACTTGTCTGCGCCTTTGGCCATGATCTCCGACACGCGGACCAGGGTCCACTTTTGACGGTGGCCTTTGGTGCGCTGCGACGAGTGCTTGCGGCGACGCTTCACAAAGTGAATGGTCTTTTCGCCCTTGATGTTGTCGATGACATCGGCCTGAACCGCTGCACCTGCCACCATCGGAGCGCCGACGGTGACGTTTTCACCGCCAACCATCAGAATTTCGTTGAACTGGACTTTGTCTCCAGCAACGGCGTCAATCAGTTCGACGCGCAGGACGTCGCCCGCACGAACGGTATACTGCTTGCCACCGGTCTTCATGACCGCAAACATGGGTCGTTCCTTCTTTGTCAGCCGCGCCCTGTGGCCCCCCCTGATTTTGCAATCATCGGGTGTTCGTGGGTTTCCCCGCCTCGGACAGCGCGCCCCTTGAGGGACGTAATGAAAATTGCCCGCACAGATTCGCACCTGTCCGGGATGCGGGCTTATCAGGGGATTGGCGCGCGCTGTCAAGTCTGCGGTTTCCGCGCTGGCTTGGGGTGCTTACTTGGCAAAGCCCGGTTTTTTGCCCCAGTCATGGGCGTGGCGGATCATGTCGGCCAGATCCGGGTAGCGGGGCTTCCAGCCCAAGACCTCAACCGCGCGGGTCGAGCCTGACACCAGGGCCGCTGCATCGCCCGCGCGGCGCGGGCCTTCCACCACCGGCACTGCGCGGTTGGTCACGGCGGTGGAGGCGGCAATCACCTCGCGCACCGAAAAGCCGCGGCCTGAGCCTAGGTTGAATTCCGCATTGCCCTTGCCGTCGAGAAGCCAGCCAAGGCCCAGGACATGGGCGTCGACCAGATCGCTGACATGCACATAGTCGCGCAGGCAGGTGCCGTCGGGCGTAGAATAATCATTGCCAAAAACCGTCATCGCGGGGCGACGGCCGTCGATGGCGTCCAGCATGAGGGGGATCAAATGGGTTTCAGGCCGGTGCTGTTCGCCAATCTCGCCCTCGGGGTCGGCGCCTGCGACGTTGAAATAGCGAAAGATCACCCTGTTCAGCCCGTGGGAGGCGGAGAAGTTGTTCAGCATATCTTCGATGGCGCGTTTTGAGGCGCCGTAGGAATTTATGGGGCGTTGCGCGGTGCTTTCGTCCAGAAGCACTCCGTCCTGATCGCCATAGGTGGCACAGGTGGAGGAGAACACGACGTTCGGACATCCGGCATCGAGGGCTGCCTCGATGAGGTTTAGGGCCGATCCGATGTTCACGCGCCAGTAGCGGCCCGGATCGGTCATGCTGTCGCCCACCAAAGACAGGGCGGCAAAGTGCATCACTGCGACGGGACGATAGTGGGCGAAGGCCGCGTCAAGATCGGCGCGGTTCATCAGATCGCCTTGAACGAAGGGGCCGAACTTGACGGCCTCGGCCCAGCCGGTCGAGAGATTGTCGAAGGCCACGGGCTGAAATCCCGCCCGCGCCAGTGCTTTGCAGGCATGGGCACCAATATAACCCGCGCCGCCGGTGACCAATACAGTCTGCATGGTGTTCACTGCCTTGAAAATGTGCTGCCCTGTTCTTGGCGCAAACCGGCCTGTGGGCGCAAGACGCAAGCGCGCCTAGAACAGAAAGTCGGCATCTGTCAGCGACAGGCTGCCACCGCCCGCGCGGGTAATGGTCAGGGTTTCCGTGCCATAACTCACCACTGCGCCGGTGGGGGTGCGCGTAATGTTCAGCGCCATGGCCGTATAGATCCGTCCCCAATCCGACACATCCAGCCGGTCTATTCCTGCCTGAAAATCGCCAATTCGGTCGGGGCTTTCATCGCGGCCAAAGACAAAGACATCGGCCCCGGATCCGCCGAAAAGAAGATCATTGCCGCCGCCATCGTGCAAAAAATCATCGCCCGCGCCGCCTTGCAGCGTGTCGGCATTGGTGCTGCCGATCAGCCGGTCATCCAGCGCGCTGCCGGTGGTGGTGCCGCCTGTGGCGGTGACGATCCGGCCCATCTCATTAAGTGGGATGGCGAAGTGATGGATGCGGTCGCCGCGCGCGTCGGTTAAAAGGATATGTGCGGCGGTGCCGATCATGGTCACCTCGATGCCGGTGACATTGGCGATGCCGGCCCCGGTCTCCAGCGCGTGCGAGAGCAGATGCGACAGCCGCCCGTCGGGCAAAAGCTCCACCACCGAAACCCCGGCATCGGTTCCGGCGGCTACGACAAAAACCCGCCCTGCATAGGCGAACATGTCCAAGGCAGCGACATGGTCAAACCGGGTCGTGCGGTCATCAATCATGTGGTCCTCGACAAAGAGCACCCCCATGTCATTGACCCTGAGCACGCTGAGCGAGGACGAAAGCGTGCCCGCGACCACCACGTATTGTGTGCCACCGATCTTGGCGCTTTGCAGGGCCGCAGGCCCACCCACCGGCAGCCCATCGGCCGCGCCCAGCGCATCGACAAAGCTGGGTGTGCCATCGGCTTCGATTTCAAAGAGGCTGATGCCGTTTTCCAAGGCCGAGGCGGCCAGAAGAAAGCTGCGACCGGCCACCTCGACGCTGGTCAGGGCGCTGACATCCCCCAGATAGGACTTGGCGCTGTCTGAAAGGCTGGACAAAAGTGTGACGGTCCCGCTTTCGGTGATGGAAAAGAGTTTGAGCCCCGGAGCGTTGCGTTGGGCGATTATGGCCAAGTCGGTGGGCCCGCGCTCAAAGAGTTCGATCGCCGTGACGCCAAAGAGATAGCCCTCATCGGTCAGCGTGCCTTTGGTCAGTCCGGGCTGTCCGGTTTGGCCAAGCGTGGCGTGGCGCAAAAGCCCGTCATGGCTGGAAAACACATAGATGCGGTCTGTGGCGGGATTGTCTTGCACCACCAGATCGGCCCCGGCGCTGCGGCCGATCTGGGGATCTGAGGGCGCGGGTGGAAGGGGGCTGACGCTTTCGGCCAGCGTCAGCGAGGACAACCGGTTGTCGGCACGTGCGGCATAAAGCACCCGCACATAGCCACCGCTTTCCACCACCGCGATCCCGTCGGCGATGTGGTCGAACCATTGGCCCAGGGCCGTGTATGTCGCGACCAATTGCAGTTGCACCCGTTCCCTCCTGTGACCTGTGCGACGTGGCTTTGAACGTTGGGCAGGTTCGGGTGGGTGCGTGGCGGCGGTCGTGACGGGTTTTGGGCGGGATGGCGGCCTTTCAAGAAAGTTAAAGGGAAATGCGTTCGATTGTGGCGGCCTGGCGCGGGGTGGATTTAACCCTTCGTTCACCCAGCGCAGGGCATCTTTGGGCTGGGGACTTGTGTGGATGGTTGCATGTCAGGGGTCAGTGGAAACGGCACCGCCATGTCTGGGCTGGGTGGCCTGGCTGGCTATGGGGAGATCATGCTGTCGCGGGCTGATGATGCGAGCCTGCAGGTCAACGTCAGTGCGGTCTTTGAAGATGGGTTCCAGCTGGGGGCCACGCATTATGCGTCAACCAGCCTTTTTGTCAGCACCAATGGACTGGTCAGCTTTGGCGCGGCGGTGAATGGGGTGCAGGGCAGCCTTGGCGCGATTGCGCGGCCCTTCATCGCGGCGTTCCATGCGGATGTGGACACGCGGCTGGATGGCGAGGGGCCGGAAAGCGGGCCGGTCTGGGTAGATATCGACCCGGAGGCCGATGTGGTCAGCATCACATGGCAAGAGGTGGGATTTTACCGCCGCAATGCCAGTGTGACCAACACCTTTCAACTGCAGCTTTACGATCGGGGCGAGGATGGGATCGATATCGTCTTGCGCTATGAAAGCATCGGCTGGACCACGGGCGATCTGGAAGGGGGCTGGCAGGGGCTGGGTGGCGATCCGGCCCTGATTGGCTGGCGGATGGCGGCCTTTGGGACGATCAACGGGCATTGGGCCTCGGGGCAGGAGGGGCGGCTTTTGACGCTGCCTGACCAGTTGGGCAACACCGGAGTCGCGGGGCTGTGGGTTTACCGCTATGTGCCGCCGAAGGTGGTCAATGGCACCAGTGCGGGCGACACGCTGGCCGGGGGGGCGGGCGAGGATCTGCTTTATGGCGGCGCGGGCGACGATGTGTTTCTCGGCTCGCTCGGGGCGGATGCATTTTTCGGTGGCACCGGGATCGATACGGTCAGCTATGCCGCCTCGGCGGGGCCTGTGACGGTGAACCTGGCGAGCCCTTCGGCCAACCGGGGCGCCGAGGCGCTGGGTGACAGCTATGCCTCGGTCGAGGGCGTGATCGGGTCGGGCTTTGGCGATGCCTTGACTGGGGACACCGGCGCCAACCTTTTGCGCGGCGAGGCAGGGGACGACACCCTGCGCGGCGGGGCAGGCAATGACACGCTTTATGGCGGGGTCGGTAATGATGTGTTCATGGCCGGTTCAGGGGCCGACCTGTATTTTGGTGGCAGTGGCACAGACCGGGTGGATTACGCCGAAGCGCCGGGGCCGGTGCGGGTGGATCTGCTTAATCCTGCATCAAACACCGGGATCGCTGCCGGTGACAGGCTGCACGAGATTGAATGGATAAGTGGATCGGCGCGCAATGACACGCTGGTTGGTGACAATTTGGCGAACTGGCTTGTCGGCGGATCGGGCGATGATCTGCTGTTGGGGCGCGGAGGAGCGGACCAGCTTTATGGTGGGGTGGGCAATGACAGCCTGATCGGGGGCAGTGGTGCCGATAGCTTTTTCGGGGGCAGCGGGTCCGATCTTGTCTCTTATTCCAATGCCACCACTGCTGTGCGCGTTGATCTGCTGCTGCCCTCTTCAAACCGTGGAGCAGATGCGCTGGGGGATCGGTTCAACAGCATCGAGGACCTTCTGGGATCTGGCCTGAATGACACACTTTTAGGCGATTCTAGCCGAAACAAGCTTTATGGTGGGGCGGGCCATGACCAGATTTTTGGCAGCGACGGCAATGACACGCTTTGGGGCGGTGTGGGCGATGATGTGCTGGCGGGCGGGCGCGGCGCGGATCTTTTGCACGGTGGCACCGGGCGCGACCGGGTCAGCTACGGTAGCGCAAGTGCCGGGGTGGGGGCTGATCTGTCGCGGCCGGACCGGAATTTCGGTGAGGCGCTGGGCGACCGCTATGTCGAGATCGAGGATCTGAGCGGCTCGGCCTATCATGACCGACTTAGCGGCACCGCGGCGGCCAACCGGATTTATGGCGGTGCGGGGGATGACACTTTACAAGGTTATGGCGGAGCGGATCTTCTTGATGGCGGCGACGGGTTTGATCTGGCCAGCTATGCCGATGCCGCGCGCGGTGTTTTGGCCGACCTTGCCCAGCCCTCGGCCAATACTGGCGATGCACGCGGTGACCGCTATTCCAGTGTTGAAGGATTGCAGGGCTCGGCCCATGGCGATGACCTGCGCGGCAACGGCGCGGCCAATCTTTTGCAGGGTCTTGGCGGCAATGACACGTTGATGGGGGCTGCGGGACGGGACAGCTTGCAAGGCGGCAGTGGGGCCGATCTTTTGAACGGCGGCAGCGGGATTGATCTTGCCAGCTATGCCGATGCGAGGGTGGGGGTTGTGGCTTCGCTCGGGTCGCCTGCGGCGAACACCGGAGACGCACGCGGAGATCGCTATGTCAGCATCGAGGGGCTGATCGGGTCGCATCACGCCGATACCTTGACGGGCAGCGCGGCCGTTGATGTTCTGTTTGGCGGGGCCGGAAATGATGTGCTGAGGGGGGGCGCGGGGGCCGATCATCTGGATGGTGGCACGGGTCTGGACTGGGCCGATTATGCAAGCGCCAGCAAGGGTTTGACGGCCAATCTGGCCAATCCGGCCGCCAATACGGGGGATGCACTGGGTGACCGCTATGTCAGCGTCGAGGGGCTGCGCGGCTCGTCTTTTGGCGACAGGCTTTATGGCGATGCCCGCTCGAACCGGATCGAAGGCGGCGGCGGCAATGATTGGCTGTTTGGCGGCGATGGAAACGATCGGTTGGATGGCGGCGCGGGGATGGACCGGCTGATGGGCGGGCGGGGGGCTGACACTTTTGTGCTGCGCCATCTGTCTGAGGGGGGGGATGTCATTTTGGATTATGACCCAGCCGCAGGGGACGCGCTTGAGATTGCGGTGACCGGATTGCAGCGGGCCGATCTGGCTGTGCGGGTGCAGACCGTGGCCGGGCAGGGGGCAGCGGGCACCCCCGAGGCGCTGATCCTGCATCGCCCCAGCGGGCAGGTCTTGTTCACTCTGGTTGATTCGGGGCGGCTGGAGGACATTTTTCTGCGGATCGGATCTGTTAGTTACGACCTGCTTTAGGACAGCGCGCATTTTCCACAAATTCGCCATATTGCCCGACTAGCCCTTGCATGAAATGGCGGGGGTGTGCCTGTCGTGTGGTGGCAAAGCAGATGACCAATGTGACGCCTTTGATCTTGTGCGGCGGGTCGGGCACACGGCTTTGGCCTTTGTCGCGCAAAAGTTATCCCAAGCAATTCAGTGCTTTGAATGGTCAGGACAGCCTGTTTCAACAGGCGGCCACCCGCCTTTCGGGGCCGGGCTTTGAACGCCCTGTGGTGGTGACCAACAGCGAGTTTCGGTTTATCGTGGTTGAACAATTGGCGGCGGCGGGGATTGATCCCGGCGCGATCTTGCTTGAACCGACGGGTCGCAACACCGCCCCGGCCATTTTGGCTGCTGGGCTGCAGATTGCCGCCCGCGATCCACGGGCGCTGATCCTTGTCGCGCCGTCGGATCATGTGGTGCCCAAGGCCGAGGCGTTTCGCGCCGCCGTCACGGCGGCGGCCCCGGCGGCAAGATCTGGGCGAATTGTGACCTTTGGCATTCGGCCAGACCGGGCGGAAACCGGCTATGGCTGGCTGGAACTGTCGGTCCCCCCGCGTGACGGCCAGACGCAGCCCCTGATGCGCTTTGTCGAAAAGCCCGATGCGGCGCGGGCCGAGGCGATGCTGGCAGCAGGCACCTTTTTGTGGAACGCAGGCATCTTTCTGTTCTCGGCCCAGACCCTGCTGGAAGGGTTTGCCACCCATGCGCCCGACCTGATTGGCCCCGTGGCTGATGCGGTGGAACTGGCCGAGGTGGATCTGGGCTTTTTGCGCCTTGCACCTGAGCCTTGGGCCAAGGCGCGCGACATCTCGATTGACTATGCCGTGATGGAAAAGGCGGCCAATCTGGATGTGCTGCCGTTTTCCGGCGGTTGGTCGGATCTGGGCGACTGGGACGCGGTATGGCGCGAAACCGGCGCGCGCGACGGGGCGGGCAATGTCACCCATGGAGACGCGGTGAGCCTTGGCTGCAAAGGTAGTCTTTTGCGGTCGGAAAGCGAGGGGCAGGTTCTGGTGGGCATCGGTCTGCAGGACATGATCGCGGTCGCGATGCCAGATGCCGTGCTGATCGCGCCCCGTAACCGGGCGCAGGATGTCAAACAGGCGGTGGCAGTGTTGAAGCAAACCAAGGCGCGGCAGGCCGAACATTTCCCCCGCGATCACCGTCCTTGGGGCTGGTTCGAGACGCTGGCGCTGTCAGGCCGTTTTCAGGTGAAGCGGATCGTGGTGAAACCGGGGGCGGCGCTGTCGCTGCAAAGCCACGTCCACCGGGCAGAACACTGGATCGTGGTGTCTGGCACCGCGCGGGTAACGGTGGGGGACCGGGTGAGCCTTGTCAGCGAAAACCAGTCGGTGTTCATCCCTTTGGGCGAAAAACACCGTCTGGAAAACCCCGGCAAACTGCCGATGGTGCTGATCGAGGTGCAGACCGGGGCCTATTTGGGCGAAGACGACATCGTGCGGTACGAGGATGTCTATGCGCGAGGGCAGGGGGATAAGGGGTAGAGTCATGAGCCGTTGTTTGCCTACAGACACTGGCCGATTGAAGCCCCCATTGACCGATGCCATGAAAGCTCGAATGTTAGGTTCGGCAACCTCACCGCGGCAAGCTGCTATAGGGACAGACGTCATGGTCGAACGGCACGTGGCGTTGTCGGAACTTTGTACCCTTGATGACGCCCGGCCTACTGATGCGATCCATCCGGAAATGCCGGAAATCCGCTTGGACGGGATCCCATGCCACCAGATACCATAGCGGCGGCAGGATCAACATGGCTTGTGGTTCAACCTCGCGGGCCGTTTGTCGACCTTTGGCATCGCGGTAGTCGAACTTTAGATGTAGGCGCTCAAGAAAAGCTGTCTCAAAATTGGGCAAAAGATCGGGGTCGATAGATCCCATATCTGACAGGTCCTGAAGCGGCGAAAGCTTCCCTACATGCAGGCAATCCAGAAACCGGCGCAGATCTCGAACTTTTTCTGATGGCAAGGTCTTCTCGATCTTCGCGAGACCAGCATCCGCAAGGCCCGAAAACGGCAGGTATCCGCCCGCACGCATCGCAGCCACGCTGATCAGCAGGGCAAAGACCTCGGGCACGGCAAGCCGCGCGGTTGTCTGCATCGATTGTGGATCGAGTTGCAGGCCACCACCGCGTCCGGGCTCTGAATGAATGACGAACCCTTGGTCGCGCAGGGCTGCGATGTCGCGCAGCACCGTGCGCCGTGAGGCGCCGACCTCTGCCGCAAGCGCATCGACGGTCGCGGTCCCCGAGCGGCGGAGGCTACGCACGATGGCGTCATGGCGGGTGCGAAAATTCATGTGGCCAGCATAGCATGAATGGTGCCAAAAATTGGCACCATTTTGTTCTACGGGTTCTGCATGGAAATCAAAAAGGAGAATCTGCCATGCAACGCACTGCCGTCAATCCGTGGGACTGGTCCCTGAAACTGGGCTACAATCAGGCCGAGATCATTGCAGGCACGACGCGCCAAGTGATTTGCGCCGGTCAGACTGCCGTTGATGCAGACGGCAACCCGCAGCACCCGGGCGATATGCGCGGCCAGATCGGTCTGGCGCTGGACAATCTGGCATCGGTCCTCGAGGGCGCGGGCATGAACCTAAGCCATGTCATCCGGCTTGGTGTTTATGCGACGGATGTGGATGAGGCGTTGAAGAATTTTGATTTGCTGGGAATGCGGTTTGGGGCAGCGCAAAACGCCCCGCCCATGACCCTGGTCGGCGTGACACGTCTGGCCATTCCGGGCCTGCTGTTCGAAATTGAAGCCACCGCCTGCGCCTGACGGAGAAAAGGATAAGGTCACCGCTCAAACCACAAGCCTAAAGCGCGCGTCCGAATCGCAAAGATCACATCTTGCGCCATGGGGATGTTTACGCACGTGGGCAGGAGGTAAGCAGAATTCTCAGTTTAGTTAGGTAAGGGCCAAGCCCAACATCAAAAACGGACCACTCAATGGGGGCAGTCCATCATGAGTGGCGCTAAGAATTCGATGGAAGCTTGTGAAGATTTATATCGCGCGGGCGCATTGCAGGAAACATTGCTTCTCAACAGTAAATCGTCATGATGGGCTAGAATAGTGCCATCAGGAGAATTGCAGCATGAGCACCCGGGCATTTCGGAGCGCTTCGACAGATGGAAGCACATTTCACTCGCGGCTTTTGGGTACACGCGGTGCGATCGCTACAGAAAATTATCTCGCGACGCATGCGGGTGCCGACATACTCAAGGCTGGAGGCAATGCCGTTGACGCTGCAGTTTCTGCGGTTCTTGTCGAGGGGTTGGTAAATCCTCAAATGCATACATTTGGCGGAGAATGTCCCATTCTGGTTCGCATGGCGCAGAGCGGACATGTCGAGGCGGTCAATGGAAATACAGCCGCGCCACAAAGAGCAACGGCTCAATCCTATCGTGATCGGGGATATGCAGATGTGCCGGACGAAGGTGTGCTGGCAGCCGGCGTCCCGGCAGCCCCCGGTGCACTGATCCGCGCATTGGCGCGCCATGGCCGATTGTCACTGGCCGAAGTGGCCGCACCGGCCATAGAGCTGGCGCGCAACGGTTTTCCTTTGCACTCTGGGATGCTGAACCAGGAAAAGTTCGGCATCCGTGCGTTGGAGGGAAAATTCCGTCGCGAATGGCCCGGCAGTGCGGCGCTTTATCTGCCGGATGGGGATCTGCCGCAGGTGGGCCAAATCTTCCGCAACCCAGCACTGGCTGCCACTCTGGAGGCGCTTGTCCATTCCGAAACGAGCACACGCGGTGATCGCACGGCAGGCCTCGACGCTGCATATCGCAATTTCTATCAGGGCGACATCGCCAATGAGATCGCGCGGTTTTGCAAGGAGAGAGATGGATTTCTCGAGCGCACAGATCTCGCAGTTTATGAGACCCAGATCGAAACGCCGCATTCAATGAGTTTTGCAGGCACTACGCTATACAAATGCGGTTTCTGGACCCAAGGACCGACCATGCTCCAATGTCTTGCGATGCTGGAGCGCAGAAATTTAGATAAGCTGGGCCATAACAGTGCCGAATATCTTCATGTCCTGATTGAAACCATCAAGCTGGTCTATGCCGATCGAGAGCAATATTATGGCGACCCGTCTCAGACGCTTGTCCCAGCGGAGATGCTGTTGTCGAAGGACTATGCAGCGCTCAGGGATGAGTTGATTGATACGGGCAAAGCCATAGGTGAAATGCGGCCCGGCGATGCCTGGGAGGGTAAAGCGCTCTTGGCAAAGGACAAGCGCTTTGAAGTTGCTCCGTGGGGGCATGGTACGGTGCATGTCGATGTTATTGATTCAGAGGGTAACATGGTCGCCGCTACTCCGAGCGGTGCCTGGATCAAATCTGCAGAGGTGATTCCCGCGCTTGGCTTCCCTCTCGGCAACCGCTTGATGACGTTCTATCTCGAGCCAGAGCACCATCCTAACAGGGTTGCCCCCTTCAAACGGCCGCGAACGACCATAAGCCCCTCACTGGCGCTTCGTGGCGACAAGCCATGGATGGTTTTCGGCAGCATGGGAGGGGATCAACAAGACCAATGGCAACTTCAATTCTATCTCAACCGGGTCTTGTTCGGAATGACCATCCAGGAGGCGATTGAAGCACCTAAACTCAGCAGCGAGAATTTCCCTGGCTTTTTCGCACCGCATGACCGTTTTGCCAATCGCGTGCGGATCGAGCCACGCGTAGGGGGGCCGGTTTTGCAGCAGCTGGAAAAACTAGGTCATGATGTCGAGATCGCGACGGATTGGTCAGAGGGCTACCTGCTGGCAGCCTCGTATGACCCCGACACAGGTGTTCTTGAGGCTGGCAGCGATCCGCGCGGACCAAAGGGAGATGTTTTTCAGTCAAGTGCCATGTGCTGGTAGCCTGAGCCGGACGCTATGGACCAAAGTTCAAGCTTGGCCAGAGGGTGAGCAGAACTTCGCAGCGAACTTGCCAAATCGAGCAACCTGCAGACAGGTCGTCATGGCCCTTTTATGGTTGGCGATACGGGTGCCTCTGCGCGATCATGCATGCCGTAGTCACGTGTAACCAGAAATGCAAGGGCCTCGTTAAAGCCTGGTGATGGGGCGATGGCTGCAACAAGCGCCAATGTCCGTTGGATCGTCTGAGCCTCTGCCAAAGCGATGTACGATGCCGCCTTGTTCACACTTTCGAAGCAAGCGAAATCTGGGTGCTTGAATTCCAAGTTTCCATAGGCCGCCACAACATAGCGGGTGTTGGCCGATGGCGCCATTTCGGGCAATGCCTGCGGCATGTCTTGCCCGGCACTTACATGCAAGACACGTTCAGCGACGCGGATTCGGTAGTCTTCAAAATGAACTGTTCGGCCTGCGGTCTGGGATCTCCGATGAACGCTGTCCTTGCGCCAGGCGGCAATGGCAGCGTCACTTTCCCAAAACTGATGCGACAGCAAGACGTCCCTGTCCGCAAGCGACGAGTAGCGATCCAGAAAAATCAAACCGACATGCTGTGCAAGCACGGGCTTAAGTATATCAACATGTTCAAAGTAATGCTTCAAATGTCCTTGCTTTGGACGGACCTCAAAAAACAACGCATGCATGAGATACCCCTGATCTAAGTCACCCTCTTCTTGTCCCGAAAAGGCGGCTTGCATCTGTTTTCGTATGCTTGGCTTCAAGTGACCAACCATACGTTGCGCGGCGACTATACATCAAGCGCCAGTTGTGGATGAGCCAGCGACATCTTGCTGGGGACGAAACTGACCGCATCCAGTACCCCCGCTGCGGTTTCGGATGCTGTCAGACGAATGCGAGCCAGCTGTTTGATCTCACGGCGGCTCTTTTGATGGCGTGGATGTCCTCTCCTTCTGTGATGGCTTTAGCACTCATCACATTGGCACATTTCTACGCCATCAGGAGGGGGTATCTACGCAATCAACAAAGCCCATCAGACCCAATCCACCCCTGATCCCCGTGAAGCCCAAATTCACTCTTTGCGCACCAAAAATATTAAGGAAGGTCTGATCAACGGCTTCGGCTGCGCCGACATTGCCGCTTGAGGGCACTATGGGGCCAGACAGGCACCGTTTCCAGTGATTTTCGCGCTGATTGAGCCGCCTGAGCGGCGTCGATGCCG